>NZ_JBSFGS010000046.1:0-47806 GCF_053596675.1 Kitasatospora sp. NPDC001664 | reverse complement strand
CCGCTACGACAAGACCGCCACCATCTACCTTGCCGGACTCCACCTCGCCGCCATCTTCATCTGGTCAGCACGATGATCCGAAAGAAACGCCCTAGAGCCGGGCGTGGGTGTCAATGTCCGCCTCGAAGTCGGCGACCAGCTCCGGGGTGACGGTCGGGCGGCACTGGGCGATCGCCGCCAGGTAGTCGGCGGTGGTCGCGCCGGCCGTCGCCGAGGGGTCCTCGCCGGTGTCCCGCTCGAACGCCGCCTGGGCCGCCGCCCGGGCGGCGTGCTCGATGTCGGCCGGGGTGAAGAGCGCGCTCCGCTCGACCAGCAGGTCCAGGTCGACGCCCTCGCGGCCGGCCGTGTAGCGCGACCAGATGGCGTGCCGGGCCACCGCGTCCGGCGTGCCGATCGGGATGAGGTAGTCGAACCGGCCGTGCCGCAGGAAGGCCGGGTCGATCGAGCGGATCGAGTTGGTGGCGCAGACCAGCAAACGCTCCTCGCCCTCGCGGAAGCCCGGGATCAGCTTGAGCAGCTCGTTGGTGACCCCGTGCAGTGCGGAGTCCACCGCCTCGCCCCGGACCGGCGCGATCTCCTCCACCTCGTCGACGAAGACCAGCACCCGCTCCAGCTCGGCGATCCGCCCGAAGGCGGTGCGCAGCGCGGCGGCCAGGTTGCCGCCGTCGGCCAGCCGGGAGGGCAGCAGCTCGACGAACGGCCAGCCGAGCCGGGAGGCCACCGCCCGGGCGAAGGTGGTCTTGCCGGTGCCGGGCGGGCCGAACAGCGCGATCGCCCGCGGCGGCCGCACCCCGTGCCGGGCGGCCCGCTCCGGTTCGGCCAGCGGCTGCACCACCCGACGCTCGATCAGGTCCTTCTCGGTGCCCATCCCGGCCACCCGCTCCCAGAGGTCGCCCGGCAGCAGCCGCCCGCCCAGCTCGTCCAACAGCCCGCCGCCCGGGCCGGCCTGCGGCTCGTCCTTCTCGAAGTACGCCACCGCCGGGCGGCGGGTGTACCCGGCGTTGTGCAGCCCCTCGCCGAGCTGCTCCTCCTCGGGGAGCACGTAGGCGATCCGGCGGACCCGGCGCTCCAGCAGCCGCCGCTCCAGCTCCCGCAGCAGCGCGCTGGCCAGGCCCCGGCCTCGCCAGCCGGGGGCGATGGCGATCCGCATCACCCAGGCCCGGTCCCCCGCCAGGTGGGCCAGCGCCGCCCCGATCGGCTCGCCGCGCCGGACCGCCACCACGGCGGGCTGACGGTCGGTCAGCGCCGAGATGCACTCGGCCAGCGAGAAGACCGACTCCTGGCCGAGGCCCGCGGTGGTGTCGATCAGGTGCACCACGGCCGCCAGGTCGTCCTCGCGGTAGTCGTGTATCAGCCACTCGTTCATGGCCCGGAACGCTAGGCCCGCGCGGCGGTCCGGACAGACCGCCGGAACGGACAATCCGCCGCGCCGAACCGTACGTCCCGCCGCTTGCCCGGTCTCAGTAGGCGAGGCGCAGGGACTTGACCCGGTTGTCGAAGTTGGAGTGCACCAGGGTCGGCTCGCCGACCGAGCGGATCTCGGGCAGCCGGGTGAGCAGCTCGCGGAAGAGCACCTTCATCTCCTGCCGGGCCAGGTAGGCGCCGAGGCAGAAGTGCGGGCCGCCGCCGCCGAAGCCCAGGTGCGGGTTGGGCGAGCGGGTGATGTCGAAGGCGTCCGGGTCGGTGAAGACCGCCTCGTCCCGGTTGGCCGAGCCGAAGAAGAGCACCACCTTGTCGCCGGCGGCGAACCGGGTGCCGTTCAGCTCGTGGTCGACGGCCACGGTGCGGCGGAACTGGATGATCGGGGTGGAGTGGCGGACCATCTCCTCCACCGCGCCGCCGATCCGCCCGTCCAGGTCGGCCGTCAGCAGCTCGCGCTGCTCGGGGTGGGTGGAGAGCAGGTGCAGCCCGTGGGCCAGCGCGTTGCGGGTGGTCTCCACCCCGGCGACCAGCAGCAGCGAGAAGAAGGCGCCCAGCTCACGGGAGTTGAGGCGCCGCCCGTCCACGTCGGCGGTGACCAGGGCGGAGATCAGGTCCCCGGTGGGGCGGCGGCGGCGCTCGCGGCCGAGCGCGGCGATGATGCCCTGCATCCGGGCCAGTGCCATCAGCCCGCGGCCCGGGACGCGCAGCCGGCTGCGGGCCACGCCGGTGTTCTCGGAGGCGTCGTTGACCATCGCCAGGATGCGGTTCCGCTGCCGCTCCGGCACCCCCATCATGTTGCAGATCACCCGATAGGGGAGCTGGGCGGCCACCGCTCCGACGAAGTCGGCGGGCCGCTCGGCCGCCAGACCCTCCACCAACTCCCCCGCCACCGCGCGGATGTCCTCCTCCACCTTGGAGACCAGCCGCGGCGTGAAGGCCCGCGAGACGATCCGCCGCAGGTCCGCGTGGCGCGGGTCGTCCAGGTTCACCATCGAGTCGCCGAACACCGTCCGCACCCAGCGGGCCGGCTCGGGGGTGGTGACGCCTGGGCCGCTGACGAACACCTCCGGGGTACGGCTGGCGGCGACCACGTCGGCGTGCCGGACCAGGGCGTGGAAGCCGCGGCCGGTGCGCAGGTCGGTGAAGTGCAGCGGGCCGTCCAGCGCGCGCAGCCGGGCGAACGCGGCGGCCCGTTCGGACAGCGGGAGCCGCCAGAACTCCGGGTCGGCGAGATCGATCCCGCCCGGGGTGTGCTGACGCTGACCGGTGTCCACCGTTGCCCTCATGCGGGCAGTTATCGTGCAGCTTCTGGCGGAATGTCAAATTCCACTAGCTTTGTCCTATTTACCTACTCATCGTCTTCCGTCTCGTCCTCCACCGGCACCAGGTCCCGGGCCAGCAGGGTCGCACCGGCCACCGCGCCGGGCATCGCCAGCACCGTCACGAACGGCACCAGGAAGAGCACCATCAACGGCGCCCCGAAGCCCAGCGCCAGCCCCAGCCGCCCGCGCAGCAGCCGCAGCCGCTCCGGCTGGTCCACCCCGCGCCGCTGCAGCGCCACGGCCGAGAGCTCGGCCGCCATGAAGTACCCCGAGACGAGGATCCCGAGCACCGGCACCACCGTCTGCCCCACCACCGGCACGAACCCCGCGGCGAACAGCAGCACCCCGAAGCCCAGCACCCGCAGCAGCACGTACAGGCTGTCCCGCGCCGAGACCACCAACTCCCGCCACAGCGAAAGGTCCTGACGCGCCGGCGCCCCACCCTCGGTCTCGTCCACCTTCTCGCACAGCGACTCGTAGAACGGCTGCCCGATCAGCAGCGTCACCGCCGTGAACGTCACCACCGACAGCGCGAACCCGCCCCCGAGCACCGCCACCTGCACCGCCCCGCGCACCAGCCCCTGCCACGGCGACCCCCACCCGTCCGCGAACGGCGTCGCCCACTCCGCGACGTCGTCCGCGTACACCCCCAGCACCACCAGCGCCGCCACGTACCCCACCAGGGCGATCAGCGCCGGGATCATCCCGAACCCCCACCACCGCCCGTGCCGCGCCACCCACTTCTGGCCCTTGACCAGATAGCCCATCCCCGCCACGAAATCACGCATGCCCGCAGCCTACGGGCCGTGGATCAGCGGCTTTCAGTAGGGCAGCAGGACAGCGGTGTCGAGCACGAACCCGAACGGCTCGGGGATGTGCACCGACTCCCCGAAGTCGGCGTCCTCCCGCATCCGGGGGTGGTCGTGCGGCACGTAGGCTCGCCTCTCATGACCGACGCCCACGACCCCGCCCAGGACCCGGACGAGCACGTCCGCTACCACCACTACCAGCGGCTCTTCGATGAGGTCACCCCGGCCGAGGCGGCCGCCCTGGTCACCCGGGTGCTCACCGACCCCGACCGCGCCATGGCCAACAGCGCCGTCTGCGAGTACCTGGACCGCCGGGCCGCCGCACTGCTGACGGACCCTCAGTTCCCGTCCTGGCAGCAGGAGATGGCCGGGCCCGTCGCGGTCGACGAGTTCTCCGCCCGCCGCCTGGCGGAGTGGGCCCTGCTGCGGACGGTCGCCCTGGACGAGCCCTGGTCGGCCGAGAAGCTGCTCACCGCCTCCAACTGGCTCCAGCTGCGCCTCGCGGAGACCAGCGACTCCCCCACCGCCCTCGCCACGCTCACCGAGGGCGGCCGGACCCGTCGGATCCGCAACATCGCCGACTCCCGCTCCCGCTCCCGCCGAGGGCGCCGCTGACTCAGTGGACGCCGGCGGTGAAGGGCTCGTCCAGGATCGCGACCAGGCGTGGGTGGAACAGCGCGCCGGGCAGGCGCGGGTGCGGGGTCAGGACCCCGGCCCGGGTCAGGCGGTCCAGGGCGGGGCCCGGGGCGCGGGTGGTGCGGCCCTTCAGCCACTGGGCCGAGACGGCGGGGGTCGCGCGGAGGTGGGCCAGGACTTCCCGGGCCGCCGGATCTCCCTTGGCCCGGTCCATCGCGGCGTCGAGCACCCGCCGGTACGCCTTGATGGTGGCGATCCGGTGGTGCGCCGTCTCGGTGACCATCCGCGCGAAGGTCGCCCCCCAGGCCATCAGGTCGCCGTCGACCGCGGCGGCGAAGGCGTCGTCGTCCGCCTGGCGATTGCCGTGCACCCAGCCCTCCAGGTCCAGCAGCAGCCCGGGCATCAGCCCGGCGGCCACCAGGTCGCACTGCGCCAGCAGCCGCACCATGCGCCCGTTGCCGTCGGCGAACGGATGGATCGTCAGCAGCCGGATCGTGGAGAGCGCCGAGGCGTCGAGCGGCGGGGAGGTGGTCGCCAGGCCCCACGCGTACCAGCGCCGCACCTGCTCGTTCAGCTCCGCCCCGGGGGCGGTGCCGAAGAGGACGAGCCCGCCGTCGGCGCGGGTGACGGTGACGTTCCCCCGGCGGAACCCGCCCCGGCCCGGGATGCTGGGGTCGGCGGCGGCGATCAGCCGGTGCAGTTCGGCGAGTGCGTCGGGGGCGAAGCACGGCCGCCGGCCCGGGTGTTCGCGCAGCTCCTCCCGGACCGAGTGGACGGCCAGCAGGCCGGCCTTGGTCCGCTGCTCGGCGGCGTTCGAGATCGCCTCGGCCAGCTCGCCCTCGTCCGTGGTGTGCAGGTGCCGGTGGTGCAGGGCCGTCCGGAACCGGGGACGGTGGAAGAGGTCGGGGTTGTCGAGGCGGGAAGCGGCCTTGGTCAACTCGGCGAGCGCGGCCAGCGCCCGCAGGCGGTCCCCGGCGGGGACCGCCTCGGCGTCCAGCGGCGGGTCGACGGGGAGCACCCGCCGACCCGCCGTCGGAGAGACGGGAGAACTCACTGACAGGGACCCGAGCGGACGACGCCGGTGGGCTCCTTGACGGTCGCGTACTCCGGGCCGCTCGGAGTGAGGATCTTGTAGTAGTTGTTCTGGTACTCCACGTACATCGCCCAGCTCATGCCGGGCGGGATGGTGACCTCGATCGCGTGGCTCACGCTGGTCGTCTCGCCGAAGGTGACCCCGAGGCTCGCCGACAGGATCGAGTAGGCCGAGGCCGAGATGTTCCCGGTCACCTGGTAGGTCACGTTGTACGAGGAGTTGATGGTCTCCTTCACGGGGGTGGTGCTGTTGTTCTTGATGCAGTTCTGCCGCACCTCCTCCTTGGTGCCCTCCGCGATCTTCGTCGACGGATAGTCCCTCCCCGAACCGTCGCCGCCGCCTCCGCCGGCGTTGGCCCAGTCCGCGTTCCACACCGGAAGGGAGGAGGGCACCTCGGGCATCTCGGACAGGCCCTCGATGATCACCTGTTGCATGTACTCGTCGCCCAGGTCGTTGGAGCTCATGTCCCAGTCGTCGTCGCACTGACTGGTGTACCCGTCGCAGTAGGACGCCGAGGCGATGCTCGGAAAGACGACGGCGGGCACCGCAGTGAGCACGGACGTGCCCAGTGCGACGGTGGCGAGCATGGTCCTCAGCTTCACGGTTTCTCCTCGGTGGCGATCGGGCACCTCTGGCACGCCCCGCCGGCGGAGGGATGACCTCCGAACGCTGGGGGCGGCCGCAACACTGACACAGCGTCAGACCATCAGCCAGGATGAATTCAAGCCAACATTGCATCAGCTCATATGAATCCCCATGGTCTAAAGTCCGGCCCTGTGAACAGATCTGACTACGTGTCCGCCCTCCGCCGGCACGCCGGGCTGATGGCCGACGCCACCGCGAACGCCGACCTCACCACCCCGGTCCCCAGCTGCCCCGACTGGACCCTCGACGACCTGCTGTTCCACACCGGCACCGTGCACCGCTTCTGGACCCGGATCGCCGACGGCACCCTCACCGACCCCGACACCTGGACCGGCGCGGACGACGTCCCCGAGGACCCTGCCGAGCTGCCGGCCTGGCTGGCGGCGGGCGCCGAGGCCGCCGCTGCCACCGTGGAGGTGCTCGATCCGGCGGAGCCGCGGTGGTCCTGGTCCACCCGGAAGGACGCCGGGTTCATCCAGCGGCGGTTGGCCCAGGAGACCGCCGTGCACACCTGGGACGCACTCGACGCCCTCGGCCGCGACGAGGCGATCGAGCGCGAGCTCGCCGCCGACGGCGTCGAGGAGTTCCTCACGGTCTGCCGCCACGAGACCCCGCCGGCCGGCTTCCCCGCCGACGGCCTCCACCTGCACGCCACCGACGGCCCCGGCGAGTGGACCCTGCGGGTGGCCGGGGACGGCACCTGGCAGCTCCTCACCGAACACGCCAAGGGCGCCGTCGCCGTCCGCGGCACCGCCTCCGACCTGCTCCTCTTCCTCTGGCAACGCCGCACCCCGGCCGACCTCGAGGTCTTCGGCTCCCCGGAGGACCTGGCCGCCGCCTTCACCGCCTTCCGCCGCGACTGATCCCCCCGGGGCCGCGGGAGCGCCGGTCGCCTCCGGCGGGACGGGAGCAGCAACGGGGAGACGCCTCCGGCGGGGCCGCGGGAACACCGGTCGCCTCCGGCAGGGCCGCGGGAGCGGCGGGGCGGGGGGCGGGAAGGCCTCTCGCTTCCTGCACCGCCGGGGTCCGCGCAGGAGCACGGGAGCCTCCGGCTGCGCCCGCCCCCGTCCCGTCGGCCCCGCCCCGGCCCCCGCCGGCGGCGCCCACCGACCCCCGGCCGCTCCCGACCCCGCCCGCCGACTGGAAGAAGTCTGGGCGGGGTTGGTTGTCAAAAAGGAGCTGTCACGGGATATCTTGATGTCGAGACGTTGTAGCCGTGAAGCGGAGTACCGATGACTGACTCGACCATCATCTACACCCACACCGACGAGGCGCCCGCCCTGGCGACGTACTCGTTCCTCCCGATCGTCCAGGCCTACGCCTCGACCGCGGGCGTGCGGGTGGAGACGCGTGACATCTCCCTGGCCGGCCGCATCATCGCCGCCTTCCCGGAGCGTCTCGAAGAGGGCCAGCGCATCGGCGACGCCCTCGCGGAGCTGGGCGAGCTCGCCAAGACCCCGCAGGCCAACATCATCAAGCTCCCGAACGTCTCCGCCTCGATCCCGCAGCTCAAGGCGGCCGTCGCCGAGCTGCAGGCCCAGGGCTACGCGCTCCCGGACTACCCGGACGAGCCGCAGACCGACGAGGAGCGCGACGTCCGCGCCCGCTACGACAAGATCAAGGGCTCCGCGGTCAACCCGGTCCTCCGCGAGGGCAACTCCGACCGCCGCGCCCCCGCCTCGGTGAAGAACTACGCCAAGGCCCACCCGCACCGCATGGGCGCCTGGACCCCGGAGTCCAAGACCAACGTCGCCACCATGGGCGTCAACGACTTCCGCTCCACCGAGAAGTCGACCGTGATCGCCGAGGCCGGCGCGCTCAAGATCGAGCTGGTCGCCGCCGACGGCACCACCACCGTGCTGCGCGAGTCCGTCCCGGTCCAGGCCGGCGAGGTCGTCGACGCCTCGGTCATGCGCGTCGCCGCGCTGCGCGAGTTCCTCGCCGCCCAGGTCGCCGAGGCCAAGGCCCAGGGCGTGCTGTTCTCGGTGCACCTCAAGGCCACCATGATGAAGGTCTCCGACCCGATCGTCTTCGGCCACGTGGTCCGCGCCTTCTTCCCGCAGACCTTCGCCAAGTACGGCGCCGACCTGGCCGCGGCCGGCCTGAACCCGAACAACGGCCTCGGCGGCATCCTGGACGGCCTGGACAAGCTCGCCAACGGCGCCGAGGTCAAGGCCTCCTTCGAGGCCGAGCTCGCCGACGGCCCGGCCCTGGCGATGGTCGACTCGGACAAGGGCATCACCAACCTGCACGTGCCGTCCGACGTCATCGTCGACGCCTCGATGCCGGCCATGATCCGCACCTCCGGCCACATGTGGGGCCCGGACGGCCAGGAGGCCGACACCCTCGCCGTCCTGCCGGACAGCTCCTACGCGGGCGTCTACCAGGCCGTCATCGAGGACTGCCGCGCCCACGGCGCGTTCGACCCGGCCACCATGGGCTCGGTCCCGAACGTCGGCCTGATGGCCCAGGCCGCCGAGGAGTACGGCAGCCACGACAAGACCTTCGAGATCGCCACCGCGGGCACCGTCCGCCTGGTCGACGCCTCGGGCGAGGTCGTGCTGGAGCAGGCCGTCGAGGCCGGCGACATCTTCCGCGCCTGCCAGACCAAGGACGCCCCGATCCAGGACTGGGTCAAGCTGGCCGTCAACCGCGCCCGCGCCACCGGCTCCCCGGCCGTCTTCTGGCTGGACGAGACCCGTGCCCACGACGCGGTGCTGATCGGCAAGGTCAACGCGTACCTGCCGCAGCACGACACCGAGGGCCTGACCATCGAGATCCTCTCCCCGGTCAAGGCCACCGCCTACTCGCTGGAGCGCATCCGCCGCGGCGAGGACACCATCTCGGTCACCGGCAACGTGCTGCGCGACTACCTGACCGACCTGTTCCCGATCCTGGAGCTGGGCACCAGCGCCAAGATGCTCTCGGTCGTCCCGCTGATGAACGGCGGCGGCCTGTTCGAGACCGGCGCCGGCGGCTCCGCCCCGAAGCACGTCCAGCAGCTGGTCAAGGAGAACTACCTGCGCTGGGACAGCCTGGGCGAGTTCTTCGCGCTGGCCGCCAGCTTCGAGCACCTGGCCCAGACCACCGGCAACGCCCGCGCCCAGGTCCTCGCGGACACCCTGGACCGCGCCACCGGCACCTTCCTCAACGAGGACAAGTCGCCGAGCCGCCGCCTCGGTGGCATCGACAACCGCGGCAGCCACTTCTACCTCGGCCTGTACTGGGCCCAGGAGCTGGCGCAGCAGACCGCCGACGCCGAGCTCGCCGCCGCCTTCACCGGCCTCGCCAAGACCCTGGCGGAGCAGGAGGAGACCATCGTCGCCGAGCTGATCGCGGTGCAGGGCGCCCCGGCCGAGATCGGCGGCTACTACCAGCCGTCGCCCGCGCTGGCCGCGGCCGTGATGCGTCCGTCCGCCACCTTCAACGAGGCGCTGGCCCAGCTGGGCTGACGCACCGTCAGGAGCGCGTGAAGGAGGGGCCCCGCGGCTGTGCCGTGGGGCCCCTCCCCCTTTCCGCAGGACTTGCCCAGGACTTGCCCGGGACCACGAGAACGGATCAGCGATGCCGCACACCGACCCCCTGGCCAACCCGGCCCACTCCGCGCTCCTCGGCCCGCACGCCGGGCTCGCCGAGCGGCGCGGCCGGGCCGCCCGCTACCCCGCCGACGTCTCCCCCTTCCACGCCCTCCCGGACGACCCGACCGAGGCGGACTGGGCCGACCTGGCCGGGCTCACCGGGCCGGGCGGCTTCGCCCTGCTGGCCGGGAACGGGATCACCCCGCCGGCCGACTGGCGGGTGACCTTCTCGCTCGACGGCGTCCAGCTGGTCGGCGACCGGCTGGTGCACGCCCACGACCCGGAGGCGGTGGAGCTGGGCCCCGAGGACGTCCCGGAGATGCTGGCCCTGGTGGCGGCCACCCGTCCCGGCCCGTTCGAGGCCCGCACCATCGCCCTGGGCCGGTACCTGGGCATCCGTCAGGACGGCGTCCTGGTCGCGATGGCGGGCGAGCGGATGCACCCGGTCGGCCACACCGAGATCAGCGCCGTCTGCACCGCCCCCACCCACCGCGGCCAGGGCCTGGCCGCCCGCCTGGTCCGCGCGGTCGCAGCGGGGATCCGCGACCGCGACGAGGTCCCGTTCCTGCACGCCGCCGGCGACAACGTGGACGCGATCCGCCTCTACAAGGCCCTCGGCTTCACCCAGAGCCGCCCGATGACCTTCCTGGGCACCGTGGCCCCGGGCGGGGAGGCCGCTGACGCCTGATCAGCGGTCAGCCGTCGAGCGGGGGAGGGTTCAGAGCCAGAGGACCAGGACGGCGAGCACGCCTCCGAGGACGGCCGGCACCCAGCGGGGCTTCTCGCTCGCCTGCCGGGCGGCCAGCATCAGGAACATCCCGGCGGGCACCAGGGTGAGCCCTCCCGAGAAGGTGAACCCCACGCCCAGGAACGCGGCCAGGATGCCGACGATCGCTGAGAGGACGCGGAACAGCCATCGGTCGCGGCAGATCTGGGGCAGCAGGGTGAGCACCCCGAACAGGGCCGCCAGCTTGTCGAGGTCGATGTCGTCCCTGGAGAGACCCTCCACGAATGCGGCGGCGCAGGTCACGGAGGCCAGGGCGGCCAGCACGCGCGGCGACAGACGGACCGGATCAGGTGCCATGGTTCCCCCCACAAGCTCTCTTGAACGCGTTCAAAGTCTAGCAGTTCCCGAAATGGCCCAAGGGATCGGATGATCGAATGGACCAGATGCTTGGGCCGCTTGCGCCGTAGGCTGATCATCGAAGCAAGCGAGAACCGCACGAGGGGGAACCACACATGACCGAGAATCACGACGTCGTCCTGGTCCGCGCCGCCGCCGCCGAGGTGCTGACCGACGCGCCCGGCAGCCTGATCACCCTGTTCGCCGACTCCGCCACCACCGGCGGCAAGGTGACCAGCAACCGGGCCACCTTCGAGAAGGGCGCGACCGGCGCCCCGCCGCACTTCCACACCCGGGCCACCGAGTTCTTCTTCGGCCTGGACGGCGAGCTGGACGTGCTGCTCGACGACCGCATTGAGACCCTGCGGCAGGGCGACTTCCTCGCCGTCCCGGCCGGCACCAGGCACGCCTTCGCCCCCACCGCCGGCTCCACCGCCGACGTGCTGGTCCTCTTCACCCCGGGCATGGACCGCTTCGACTACTACCGCCTGCTGGACCGGGTCAACAAGGGCGAGGCCAGCTGGCAGGAGATCCGCGAGTCGGGCGAGCACTACGACAACCACTACGTCGAGAGCGAGGTCTGGCAGGCCCGTACCGGGCGCTGAACGTGCGGAACCCCCTGGACCCGTCGGGTCCAGGGGGTTCCGCACGTGTGACTGCGGGTCAGGAACGGACCTCGGCGACGGCCGGGGCCAGCGCCTCCTTCAGGCGGGGGCCGACCCGGGAGAAGCCGAGCTCCTTGACGGCGGCGCGGAGCAGCTCGTCCTCGCTGCGCTCCGTGCCGTCGGTGTCCAACCACCGGACCAGGGCGACCAGTTCGGCGGGCTCGTAAGCGGTCACGGCACGGCCGGCGGTGATCGCGGGCTTCTTCGGACGCCGCGCCTTCTTCTCCGGCGCGGCGGCCTCCGGCTCCTCGGCGACCTCGGCCACGACGGGCTCCGGCTCGACCACCGGCACGGCCTCCTCGACCACGACGACCTCGGGCTCGGGCTCGACCACGGCCGTGGCCACGGCCACCGGCTCCTCGGCGGCCGGCTCCGGCGCGACCTCGGGCTCAGCCTCCGTCAGCGCCTCGGCCACGGGCTCGAGTTCGGCCTCGACCTCAGGCTCGACCACGGGCTCGACCTCAGCCACCGGCTCCGGCTCGACGATCGGCTCGGCCTCAACCTCAGCCACCGGCTCAACCTCGACCACGGGCTCAGCCTCCGTCAGCGCCTCGGCCACGGGCTCGAGTTCGGCCTCGACCTCAGGCTCGACCACGGGCTCGACCTCAGCCACCGGCTCCGGCTCGACGATCGGCTCGGCCTCAACCTCAGCCACCGGCTCAACCTCGACCACGGGCTCGACCTCGGCCACGGGCTCCGGCTCGACGATCGGCTCGGCCTCAACCTCAGCCACCGGCTCCTCCGCCACGGCCTCCACGACCGCCGGAGCCGGCTCCGCCTCCCGGGGACCGGCCGCGAGGACCTGGATGGCCTCCGCCTCGGTCGCCGTGCCGTGCAGCCGGTCGTACGCCGCGAGCGCCGCGTCCCGGTCGGCCTGACGGTCCGCCAGCTCGCCCAGCAGGTCGAGCAGCTCCGGCTCCGCCGCGAGCAGCGAGGCGCGCAGGGCGCGGAGCGCGGGCAGCCGGTAGAGGGTGCCCTCGTCGGCGGCCAACCGGTCGACCAGGTCGGCGAGTTCGCCCAGCGGGAGGGCGTCCAGCGGGTAGTCGGGGAGCAGCGCGCCGAGGGCGCGGGCGGCCTGGCCGAGCTCCTCGACGGTCTGGGCGAGGGCGGTCAGCCGGGCCGGGTCGGCGACCGGGGCCGGACGGCCGACGGCGCCGGCCGAGGCCCACTCGCCCTGGGTGGCGGCGGCGGCCCGGACCGCGTCGAGCAGGTCGGCCCGGCGGGTGCGGCCGTCGACGGCGAGGTTCTTGGCCTGGGCGCGGAGCGCGCGGCGGCGGCCCCAGCCGAGCTTGACGCCCTGCTCGCGGCGCTCCCGCCAGGGGGCGAGCGCGGCGGTGAGCGCGTCCAGGTCGGTGTCGTAGACCTCGGGGCGCAGGGTGGCCGAAGTGCCGTGCGCGCGCTGGAGGATGGCGGTGAGCCTGGTCAGTTCGGCCAGGCTGGCGGGGGTGGCGGCGGTGCCGAGGAGTTCGGCCAGGGCGTCGCGGGTGGCGAGCAGGTCGTGGCTGCGCAGTTCGGCCAGTGCGGTGGAGCCGGCGCGGGCGTCCTCGGGGGTGCGGACGGTTTCGGCGGCGGAGACCCACGGGTTGGTCTCGGCGGCGAGCGAGAGCCCGCCGAGCTCGGCGTAGCGGCCGAGGTCCTCGCGGGCCTCGCCGGAAGGCGCGGCGGTCGCGGAGGAAGAGGTGTCCACCGCCGGGTGGTCGGCGTCGTTCAGGTAGTTCACGGTCATGTGTGAAGTCCGGGTTCGTGGCTGGGCGGACAGGGCGGTGGCGGCGGCGGTCTCCGCCGGCACGGACGAGGGTGCGGGGCGTCCGGTGTGGACGCCAGGATACGGGTGGGCGTTCGAGGCCCGCACGCAACCCGGCCCCAACGCACCGCGCGCCGGGGTGGTGTGCCCGAGCCGCGCGGGTGTGGTGCGGGTTCAGTGCGGATCGCCGCGCACCTGCGGGAAGTCCGCGAGGGCGACCGGTGGGAGGTACTCGCGCACCAGGGTGCGCTCCCACCAGGCGCCGGTGCCGCGCAGGGTGCGGAGGTCGGTGAAGCGGTAACGGTACAGCCGGGCACGGACGTAGGCGGGTGGCTCGCCCGCGAACGGGTCGTGGCCGAGCAGCCGCAGGGTGTCCCGGTCGGCGGTGAGCAGGCGGTGGACGAACGGGGTGAACCAGGGCCGGGCGTACGCCGGGGAGATGCCGGCGAACCACATCAGCCAGTCCAGCCGCAGGTGGTAGGGCGCGAACTGACGCGGCATCCGCCGCGGATCGCCGGGCTTGCCGCGGAAGCCGTACTCCCGCCAGTCGGCCCCCGGCCCGGGGACGGGCTCCCGCGTGCCCTCGACCACCACCTCGAAGCGGATCCGGTTGACGGAGCCGAACGCGCCGTAGGCGTTCACCAGATGGAGGCGGTCGAACGAACGGTTCATCACCTGACGGTGCGAGAGCAGGTTGCGCGCGGGGCGGTAGCTCAGCACCAGGACCAGCAGGGTGTACGCGGCGACCAGGCCCAGCCACCAGTCCGGCCCGGTCGGGCGGGGGTGCGGGGCGGCCGGGACGGCGGTGCAGGCGATGGCGATGGTGAGCCAGTTGAGCCAGGCGAAGTTGCCGGAGAGCACCAGCCAGAGCTGGGTGACGATGATCAGACCGGCGCAGACCCCGGACACCGGCCGGGGCAGGAACAGGCCGACCGGGACGGCGAGTTGCACGACGTGGTTGGCGGCGGCCTCGACCCGGTGCAGCGGGGCGGGCAGGTGGTGGAAGAACCAGCTCAGCGGGCCCGGCATCGGCTGGGTCTCGTGGTGGTAGCGCAGGCAGGTCAGGTCGCGCCAGCAGGCGTCCCCGCGCATCTTGATCAGCCCGGCCCCGAACTCGACCCGGAACAGCAGCCATCGGGCCAGCAGCAGCACCGGGAGCGGGGGTGCGACGCGATCGTTGCCGAGGAGGGCGGCCAGGACGCCGGCCTCCAGCAGCAGGGACTCCCAGCCGAAGGAGTACCAGGCCTGCCCGACGTTGACGATCGAGAGGTAGAGCAGCCAGAGCACCGCCCAGAGCAGCAGCGCCGCGCCGAGCGGGAGCCGGTCCGCGGCTCCGGCCAGCACGGCGGCGGCGAGGGCGGCCCCGGTCCAGGCGGCGAGGGCGAACGCCCGGTCCGTGTAGTGGAACTGGAACAGGCTGGGTGCCCGGCGCCAGCCCGTCCGGGCCGTGAAGCGGGGCACCGGGAGCATGCCGTGCTCACCGATCAGCGCGCGGAACTGCCGTGCGGCGGCCACGAACCCGAGCAGGTAGACGGCGGCGACCAGCCGTTGGAAAGCCAGCCGCCCGAGCCAGTACTCGGGCGCCGCCACCCACTCCACCCCACCCTCCTCCCGCCGGACCGGTCCCATGACTACCACTCGGGTCCCGTCCTGGCCCCCAGCCCCACCGACGGCGTCAGCCACTCGGCGCACGCCTGGACCCTCCGGCGCCGCGAAGGCGGCCATCCCGGGGGCGCGGGGCACAGCCGGCTGGCAGCAAGTCGTCCGAGCTTGGCAGCAAACGAACTCGCGCAGGTGGCGCGGGGTGTGGTGCCATGTGCGGCGACAGCACCAAATCCAGGAGAGGCTCATGACCGCCGCGCCCCAGCAATC
Organism: Kitasatospora sp. NPDC001664; assembly: GCF_053596675.1. Classification (NCBI taxonomy): domain Bacteria; kingdom Bacillati; phylum Actinomycetota; class Actinomycetes; order Kitasatosporales; family Streptomycetaceae; genus Kitasatospora; species Kitasatospora sp. NPDC001664. The sequence continues at coordinate 32,897 of NZ_JBSFGS010000046.1, read as the reverse complement.
CGCGCACTCCGCCAGGACGTCCCCCACCGTCACCCCCACCTCCGCCTCCCCCCTCCGCTCCATCACCCCTGCCGTCTGGGCCGCCCTCGCGGTGGTCTACGTGGTCTGGGGCTCCACCTATCTGGCCATCCGGGTCGTGGTCGAGACCATGCCCCCGTTCCTCTCCGCGACCGCGCGCTTCATACCCGCCGGCCTGCTGCTGCTCGCCCTGGTGGCGGCGAGGAGCGGCACGGCCGCCCTGCGCGTGACGCCCCGCCAACTGGCCTCCGCCGCCCTGGTCGGCCTGATGCTTCTGCTCGGCGGCAACGGCATGGTGGTGCTGGCCGAGCGCGACGTGCCGTCCGGCCTGACCGCGCTGATCATCGCCGTCGTCCCGCTCTGGCTGGTGCTGGCCCGCTGGGCCACCGGGCAGCGCCCGGCCTGGACCACCGTCGCCGGCGTGCTGCTCGGCCTGATCGGCCTGGGGGTGCTCTCCAGCTCCGGTCTGAGCGGCGAGGTGAAGCCGCTGGGCGTCGCGCTGATCCTGCTGGCCACGCTCTCCTGGGCCGGCGGCTCGTTCCTCGCCAAGCGGATCACGATGCCCGCCAACGTCTTCGCCACCAGTGCCTACGAGATGATCGCCGGCGGACTCGGCTGCCTGGCGGTCTCGCTCCTCAAGGGCGAGCCGCAGCGCTTCCACCCCTCCGAGGTCTCCACCGCCTCCTGGCTGGGCCTGGCCTTCCTGGTGGTCTTCGGCTCGATCGTCGCCTTCACCGCCTACGCCTGGCTGCTCCAGGCCGCCCCGCTGCCGCTGGTCGCCACCTACGCCTACGTGAACCCGGTGGTGGCCGTGCTGCTCGGCTGGCTGATCCTCTCCGAGCCGCTCACCCTGCCCGTGCTGCTGGGCGGCGCGATCGTGGTGGCCGCCGTCGTCCTGGTGGTGCGCACCGAACGCTGACGCCGCATCAAGCCTCCGGGGCCCGCCCACCTTCTCAAGGTGAAGGCGGGCCCTTGGCATATACCGACCAATCGGGCGACTGCCTTCGAGTCCATAACGATTGGAGTCGCGCTCCGTTTCGTAGGGTTTAATTATTGACGGCAAGTCGGCTCACGGGCTTGACTCCCTCAGCACTGCCGCGACGCTGCGGCAGGCAGTCAGGGAGGCACCACCCACCATGAACGCACCACTGCGTCGCACCCTCGTCGGCATGCTCGCGCTGTCGACGGCGCTGACGCTGGCCGCCTGCGGCCAGGACGGCACGTCGGCCGGTTCGACCGGCAACAAGACCATCGGCCTGCTGCTGCCCGAGCGCTCCTCCTCCACCCGGTACGAGGCCTTCGACAAGCCCCTCATCGAGTCGGCCATCGGCGGCCTGTGCACCAAGTGCGTGGTGGACTACGCCAACGCGGACGGCGACGAGGCGGTGCAGAAGCAGCAGTTCGACGCCCTGCTGGCCAAGGGCGTCAAGGTGGTGCTGCTCGACCCGGTGAACGCCCAGGGCACCGCCCCGTGGGTGGCCGAGGCCACCAAGCGCGGCGTCAAGGTGGTCGCGTACGACCGGCTGGCCGCCGGCAAGGTCGCCGCGTACGTCTCCTTCGACAACCACCGCACCGGCGAACTCCAGGGCCAGGCCCTGGTGGACGCGCTCGGCGCGAAGGCCGCGCAGTCCACCGTGGTGATGATCAACGGCTCCGAGACCGACCCGAACGCCGCGATGTTCAAGGCCGGCGCGCACAAGGTGCTGGACGGCAAGGTCAAGAAGATCGGCTACGAGCAGTCCGGCGAGTGGAAGCCGGAGGTGGCCGCCCAGAAGACCACCGAGGCGGTCAACTCCCTCGGCAAGGACGGCTTCCAGGCCGTCTACTCCGCCAACGACGGCATGGCCACCGCCATCATCGGCCAGCTCAAGGCCGCCGGCGTCAAGAACGTGCCGGTCGGCGGCCAGGACGCCTCGGTCGAGGCGATCCGCCGCCTGCTGACGGGCGAGCAGACCTACACCATCTACAAGCCGTACAAGCCGGAGGCCGACACCGCCGCCTCCATCGCGGTCTACCTGCTCAACGGCATCGACATCACCGGCGTGGCCAGCTCGGTGACCGAGAGCGGCGGCGAGCAGATCCCCTCGATGCTGCTCACCCCGGTCGTGGTCACCAAGGCCAAGATCGCCGAGACCGTCATCGCGGGCGGCCTGTACAAGCGCGAGGACATCTGCGACCCGGAGCACGCCCAGGCCTGCGCCGCGGCCGGCATCAACTGACGCCGAGCCCGACGCCGCGTGCCTGACGCCCGGTCAGGGACGGGCCCGCCCTCGGCGGCGGCCCGTCCCGGCGGACGTCCTCAGCGGACGGCCCTCGGCCGCAGCTCCCCTGCGGCCAGCACGAGCGCGGCGATCACCGCGAGCGCCGCGGCCGGACCGGCCTCCATCGCCCGGGTGTCGGACTCCGCCACCTCCTCGTACTGGGCACGCGTGATCTCCACCTCGCCGCGGGTGCCCTCCGGGGTGGCGCCGTGGGCGTAGTAGTGCCCGTCCCGCGCGCCGGCGTCCTGCAGCGCACCGTCCATCCGGACGCTCGACCCGGTGACCACTGCTGCGGCGACGAACAGCAGCAGCAACCCGCCCAGTACGGCGCGCGGCACGCTCAGCATCGCCCAGCCCAGCTCCTGCCGGTCCGTCGGCCACATGCGGGCCACCCGCACGAACATGGCGACGGCCAGCCCGAGCACCACTCCGAACTCCCCCAGGACCAGCCAGCTGTTCCCGGCCCACGGCTGAAGCCCCGGCAGCCAGGTCAGCACCGCGGCGGCCAACAGCACGACACCGGCGGCGGCGGTCACACCGGCCTGACGCTCGAACGTCCATCCCATGCGCAGCAGCGTGGCACGCCCCCGCCGGCCGCGACAGTGGATTTCGGCCCCAACTAGCCCTTCGTACGCGCCCGTTGCGTGACCGCGATGCAGGCCAGCACGCCGACCGCGGTGATCGGGGCGGCCAGCGGGAGCTCCTCGGAGAGCAGCAGCACGGCCCAGAACAGGGTCAGCAGCGGCTGGGCGAGCTGGAGTTGACTGGCCCGGGGGACGCCGATCTGGGCCATGCCCCGGTACCAGAGCACGAAGCCGCCGAACTGCGAGACGGCCGCGACGTAGGCCAGGCCGGTCAGCGCACGGAACGTCAGGTGGACCGGCTCGGCCGGCAGCGCCAGCGCGGTCACCACGGCCATCAGCGGGGCGGCCGCCACCACGGCCCAGCCGATCACCTGCCAGCCCGCCATCTCCCGGGCCAGCCGGCCGCCCTCGGCGTAGCCGACCGCGCAGACCAGCAGTGCCCCGGCCAGGTACAGGTCCGCCAGGCTGAACGCGCCACCGCTCTGCTGGAGGGTGAAGGCCAGCACCACGGCGGCCCCGCCGAGCGCGGCGCCCCAGAAGGTGCGCGACAGCCGGGTGCGCGAGCGCAGCGCGGCGACGGTGGCGGTGGCCAGCGGGAGCAGTCCGACCACCACGGCGGTGTGCGCGGTGGAGGAGGTCTGCAGCGCCAGCGTGGTCAGCAGCGGGAAGCCGAGGACGCAGCCGAGCGCCACTGCGACCAGTCCGGGCCAGTGCCGGCGGGCGGGCAGCGGGACCCGGCTCAGCTTGAGGCAGACGGCGGCCAGGGCGGCGGCCAGCAGGCCGCGCAGGCCGGTGGAGGTCCAGGGGCCGAAGCCGTCGAGTGCCCAGACGGTGGCCGGGAAGCTGAGCGAGAAGCAGACCACGCCCAAGGCGGCCCGGACGGTGCCGCCCGCCGCCGCCGTGTTCCCGGCAGCGCTCCCCGCAGTGTTCCCGGTGCCGCTGACCGCTATCGTGCTGGACTGAATAGCGCTATCGTGTGCTCTCATGCACGAGCGTAGCAGCGTCACCGAACTGGCCGCCATCCTCCGCCACGATCTGGACCGCTACTCTCCAGGCGAGAAGCTGCCGTCCAGCCGGGCCCTGATCGACCGTCACCAGGTGAGCCCGGTGACCGTCTCCCGGGCCATCGCCGCCCTGGCCGCCGAGGGGCTGGTGGTCAGCCGACCGGGCTCCGGGGTCTTCAAGGCCGCCACCCGCACCGTCGCCGCCACCGAACCTCGGGACGTCTCCTGGCAGGAGGTCGCCCTCTCCGCCGAGCCCTCCCCGGGGCCGGACCGCCGTGCCGACGCCACCGGCGTGCTCACCTCGCTCGCCGTCCAGCCGCCCGAGGTGATCGACCTCAACAGCGGCTACCTGCACCCCTCCCTCCAGCCCGAGCGGGCCCTGGCCGCCGCGCTGGCCCGGGCCGGCCGCCGCCCCGGCGCCTGGGGCCGGCCGCCCGTGGAGGGCCTGACCGAGCTGCGCGAGTGGTTCGCCCGCGAGATCGGCGGCCCGGACGGCACCCTGCACGCCTCGGACGTGCTGATCACGGCCGGCGGACAAGGCGCGCTCTCCACCGCCCTGCGCTCCCTGGTCAACCCGGGCGCCCCCATCCTGATCGAGTCGCCCGGCTACCCCGGCACCCTGGCGGCGGCCCGGGCGGCCGGCCTGCGGCCGGTCCCGGTGCCGGTGGACCGGGACGGCGTCCGGCCGGAGCTGCTGGCCGAGGCCTTCGCCGCGAGCGGGGCCCGGGCCTTCGTCTGCCAGCCGCTCTTCCACAACCCGACCGGCGCGGTGCTCGCCGCCGACCGGCGGGCCGAGGTGCTGCGGATCGCCCGCGCCGCCGGTGCCTTCGTGGTCGAGGACGACTTCGCCCGGATGCTGGTGCACGCCGACGCACCGTCACCCGCCGCCCCGCTGGCGGCGGACGACTCGGACGGCGTGGTGGTGCACGTCCGCTCACTCACCAAGATCACCTCGGCCAGCCTGCGGGTCGGCGCCCTCACCGCGCGCGGGCCCGCCTTCGAACGGCTGCGCGCCGTCCAGGCGGTGGACTCCTTCTTCGTCTCCCGCCCGCTCCAGGAGACCGCCCTCGAACTGGTCGGCGCCCCCGCCTGGGCCCGTCAGCTGCGGACCGTCTCGGCCGCCCTGGCCGAACGCCGCCACACCGCCGCCACCGCCCTCGCCCAGCACCTCCCCGGCCTGCTGCCCGACCCCCTCCCGCTCGGCGGCTACCACCTCTGGCTCCGCCTCCCCGACGGCACCGACGACCGCGAACTCGCCGCCGCCGCCCGCCGCGAGGGCGTCGCCCTCACCCCCGGCCGCCCCTACTTCCCCGCCGAGGCCCCCGCCCCCCACCTCCGCCTCTCCTACGGCGCCGCACCCCACCCCACCGCCCTCACCGAGGGCATCACCCGCCTGGCCCGCGCCCTGCCGGGCGCCTGACGGCGAGTCAGCCGGTGTGCTCGTACCGGCAGGTCACGTCATGATCACCGTTCGATCGCACCTAGGCTGGGCAACATGCCCGAATTGCCGGAAGTGCAGGCGCTGGCCGAGCGGATCGCGGAGCTCTCCGCGGGGCGCACCATCGAGCGGGTGGAGGTGCTCTCGGTTCAGGTGCTGAAGACCTTCGACCCGCCGGTGACGGCGCTGCACGGACAGGCCGTCAGCTCCGTGACCCGGCACGGGAAGTTCCTCGACCTGCTGGCCGGGGACGGGCCGCACCTGGTGCTGCACCTGGCCCGGGCCGGCTGGATCCGCCACCGCGTCTCGTTCCCGCCGCCCAAGCCGGGTGCCGGCGGCGGGCGGCCCGGCCGGGGGCCGCTCGCGCTGCGGATCGTGCTGGACGACGGCTCCGGCTTCGACGTCACGGAGCAGGGCACCACCAAGCGGCTGGCCGCGTACGTGGTGACGGACCCCCAGCTGGTGCCCGGGGTGGCCCGGCTGGGCACCGACCCGCTCGGGCCGGACTTCACCGAGCAGCGGCTCGCCGAGCTGACCGCCGGTCAGCGGCACCGCCTGAAGACCTTCCTCACCGACCAGACCGTGCTGGCCGGCATCGGCAACGCCTACTCCGACGAGGTCCTGCACGAGGCCCGGCTCTCCCCCTACGCCCTGGCCTCCACCCTCACCCCCGAGCAGCTGACCGCCCTGCACACCGCGATCCGCGAGACCCTAGGCGCGGCGGTGGCCCGGGCGCACGAGACCACCGCCGACGCGCTCAAGGCGGAGAAGAGGGCCGGGATGGCGGTGCACGGCCGGGCCGGCGAACGCTGCCCGCGCTGCGGCGACACCGTACGGTCCGTCAACTTCGCGGACTCCTCGCTGCAGTACTGCCCCACCTGCCAGACCGGCGGCCGGGTACTGGCCGACCGCCGCCTCTCCCGGCTGCTCAAGTAGCGGGCCCGCCGCCCCCGTACTGGAGCCGGACGGCGGCCGGGCGGGCCAGCAGCCCCGCCGTCCGCCCGGCCGACCAGCGCCGGTGGTGCTCCCAGCCGTCCAGGCAGCTCCACTCCTCGAAGACCGCCATCCGCTCGGGCCGGTTGGGGTCCACGTAGAGCTCGTACGCCAGACAGCCGGGCCACTCCGCCGCCGGTTCCAGCAGCGCCTCCAACTCGGTCCGCAGCAGGTCCTGCCGGCCGGCCCGGGCCTGGTAGCGGACCACCACCGTCAGCACCACGACCGGATCAGAACGTCGCGGTGTCGATGACGAAGCGGTACCGCACGTCACCGGCCAGCACCCGGGCGAACGCCTCGTTGATCTGCTCCACCGAGATCACCTCGATCTCGGCGCCCAGCCCGTGCTCGGCGCAGAAGTCCAGCATCTCCTGGGTCTCCGCTATCCCGCCGATCATCGAACCGGCCAGCGAGCGGCGGCCCCCGATCAGCGAGAACAGGTTGAGCGTGATCGGGTCGGCCGGGGCGCCGACGTTCACCAGCGTGCCGTCGGTCTTCAGCAGGCCCAGGTAGTCGTCGAAGGGCAGCACGGCCGAGACGGTGCTCACCACCAGGTCGAAGGAGCCCGCCAGTTCGGCGAAGGTGGCCGGGTCGGAGGTGGCCCGGTGGTCGGTGGCGCCGAGCCGCAGGCTGTCCTCCTTCTTGCGCAGGCTCTGGCTGAGCACGGTGACCTCGGCGCCGAGCGCGTGCGCGATCTTCACGCCCATGTGGCCGAGCCCGCCGAGCCCGACGATCGCCACCTTCTTGCCCGGGCCCGCCTGCCAGTGCTTCAGCGGCGAGTAGAGGGTGATGCCGGCGCAGAGCAGCGGGGCGGCCTCGGCCAGGTCGATGCCCTCCGGGATGCGCAGCGCGTAGTTCTCGTCCACCACGATGTGGCTGCTGTAGCCGCCGTAGGCGGGCTGCCCGTCCGAGCTGACCGGGTAGGTCGCGCTCATCCCCTTGAGGCAGTACTGCTCCACCCCGGCCAGGCAGTTGACGCACTCCCGGCAGGAGTCCACGAAGCAGCCGACGCCCACCCGGTCGCCGACCGCGTACCGGGTGACACCGGGTCCGACCTCGGCGACGATCCCGGCGATCTCGTGGCCGGGCACCATCGGGAACGGGGCCTGGCCCCAGTCCTCGTTCACCTGGTGGATGTCGGAGTGGCAGATGCCGGCGTACTTGATCTCGATCAGGACGTCGTGCTCGCCGACCGGGCGGCGCGGCACCGTGGTCCGCTCCAGCGGGGCCTTCGGGGCCGGGGCGGCGTACGCGGGGACGGTGGTGATGCTCATCGGGATGGACCCTCCATGGTCACTGTCTACCTGTCACCGACCATGCTGCCCGTCCCCCCGCGACTCACCCAGCGCCCCGTTCGACCTGGGAACCGTCCAACCTAGGTCTGCGAGAACCACCCTCCGGCACCACACCCACCCACCGTAGGATCGTCCCCATGGGCAACCGAGCAGAACTAGGCACCTTCCTGCGCTCCCGCCGAGCACGGATCAAGCCCGAGGACGCCGGCCTGCGCCAGTACGGCGAGCGCCGCCGCGTGCCCGGTCTGCGCCGCGAGGAGCTGGCCCAGCTGGCCGGGGTCTCCGTCGACTACTACGTCCGCTTCGAGCAGGGCCGCGCGGAGAACGTCTCCGACACCGTGATCGACGCGGTCGCCACGGCGCTGCGCCTCGACCAGTTCGAGCGCCAGCACCTGCTGCACCTGGTCCGCCCCGACCACACCGGCGCCCGCCCCGCCCAGCAGGTCCGCCCCGGGCTCCGCAGGCTCCTCGACTCGATGGCGGACACCCCGGCCTTCGTGCTCGGCCGCCGCACCGACATCCTGGCCTGGAACGAGCTCTTCGCCGCCCTGCTCGACGTCGACCTCGACGCCCTCCCGCCCGCCCGGCGCAACAAGACCTGGCTGGCGTTCTGCCACCCCGTGGTGCGCGAACGGTACGTCAACTGGGAGACCAAGGCCGCCGACCTGGTGGCCCAGCTGCGGATGGACCACGGCCGCCACCAGTGCGACCCGGAGTTCCACGACTTCCTGACCCGGATCTCCGCCGAGAGCGACGACTTCCGGCGGCACTGGGAGGCCCAGGAGGTGCGGGAGAAGAACCACGGCCGCTACCACCTGCGGCACCCGGCGGCCGGGGAGTTCACCCTCGACTACGAGTGCCTGCTGGTCCCGGACGACACGGCCCAGTTCCTGGTCGTCTACACCGCCGAACCGGGGTCGCCCTCCGAGGCGGCCCTGCGCCTGATCAACTCCCGGGTCTCCGCGGCGTCCTGACGTTCCTCCTGACGCCCCGCCGGCCGGGACCCGGGCAGGCCCGGCCGGCGGAGCGAACTCACGGTGCGGTCATCAGGACGCGATGCCGCAGTACTGCTGCTGCTTGCCGATCACCCGGTACATGCAGTCCGCCGTCTCCAGCAGCTTGAGCACCGCGTCCCGGTTCCGGCTGGTCTCCCGGCTGATGACCTCGTCGGGCGGGTAGAAGCCGCTGCCACCGCTGCCGGTCGGGTACATCTCGAAGGTGTAGGCGAAGATCCGCTGCGCGCCCCACAGCCAGTCGTCGATGGTCCCGTCGGTGATGTAGAGGTCGCTCGACTGCTCAGGGGTGTAGCCGTTGCTGGCCGCCATGGTCTTGCCGAGGGTGGCGAAGGTGTTGCGCTCGTCGGTGGTCATGCCCGGCGCGGTGTCGTTGTACGTCCACCCGAACGGCCAGAGCACCAGCTCGCTGTAGGTGTGGAAGTCGATGGCGGCGGTGATCTGCTGCTTGCCGCCGACGATCCGGCTGCGCACGAAGTCGGAGACCACCTTCACCTCCTTGGCGGACTCCGGCGCGCTGCCCCGGTAGGTCTCGCTGGAGGTGGAGCTCGAACTGCCGCCGCAGCAGCCCCACTTGTAGTCCCAGTTGCGGTTCTGGTCGGTGCCGACGCTGCTGGAACCGGAGTTGGGCTGCCGGTTCTTGCGCCAGCTGCGGTAGCTCCCGGTGGCGATGTCGTACTCGCCGCCGTCCGGGTTGACGTCCGGCACGATCCAGATCTCGCGGCTGTTCACCACGCCCGCGATCCGGCTGTCGGTGGCGTACTTGTCGCCGAACTCGTGCATCAGGTAGAGCGCCATCTCGACGGTGAGGTGCTCGCGGGCGTGCTGGTGGGCGGTGAACAGCACCTCCGGCTCGGCCTCGTCGGTGGCCACGTTGTCGCTGATCTTGATGGCGAACAGGTCGCGGCCCTCGTAGGACTTGCCGATCACCCGCTTGCTCATGATGGCCGGGTACTTGGCCACCAGGGCGTTGATCTCCGCCGTCGCCTCGGCGTAGTTGTGGTACATCGAGTCCTTGCTCGGGAAGTCGTTGATCGTGATGTCCTTCGCGCCCGGGAGCTGCTGGCTCTCCTGGCCCGGAAGGGCGGTCAACTTCCAACCCATGGTGCGCAGTCGGGCCGCCTCGCCCTTGGTGGCCGACACCACCACCGAGCGGGCGTCCACCTCGTCGATCGACACCCCGGTGGCGGCGATCGCCGAGCGGTCGGCCACCGTGCTCGGGCCGTCGACGGCGTACTGGGTGATGGTCTCGTCCGCGACGGAACTCTCGTTCGGCGCAATGGGTTTGGCGCTGGCGTCGGTGCCGAGCGGCACCGCCAGGGCGAGTGCGAGCAGCGCGGCAGCAGCCACGGCGGGCTTTCCGCGACGGGGCAGTCGCATGACTGTCCTCCTGTGGGGGTCCGGTAGGACGGAATGGAGGGAGGAGCTGCGGCGCGCGCCAGCACGATGGTGAGGCCCTGGCATGCCGGGGTCAAGGCGCCCGTGACGCAGGCTTCCTGCCAACTTCCTTGTCATGTCACCGCGCGTCCACTCCCATGGTCCACCCTGAGCTGCCCTCGCCCCTGCTTCCTGGAGAGACCCTTGACGCTCCGTCGGACCGCCGCCGCCCTGCTCGCCGCCGCCACCCTCGTGCTCCTGCCGCACGCCCCGGCCTCCGCCGCCCCCGCCGGCCCGCTCCCCTTCATCGGCGCCACCACGGTCGGCATCCACAACACCTACGACCCGGCCGCCTTCCCCTACCTGGCCAAGGCCCTGGACACCGGCACCTCCCTGATCGAGCTCGACGCCTGGACCGACACCGTCACCACCGAGTGGAAGGTCAGCCACTCCAACCCCCTCGGCAACGCCAACAACTGCGTCGCCGCCACCTCCGCCGCCCAGCTCTACACCGGCTCCGGCAACAAGAACCTCGAACACTGCCTCGACGACATCCGCCTCTGGCTCGGCGCCCACCCCACCTCCGGCCCCCTGGTCGTCAAGCTCGAACTCAAGGGCGGCTTCGCCGCCAACCGCGGCATGGGCCCCGACCAGCTCGACGCCCTGATCGCCGCCCACCTCGGCCCCGCCGTCTTCCGCCCCGCCGACCTCCTGGGCACCCACCCCACCCTGGACGCCGCCGCCCGCGCCGGCGCCTGGCCCTCCCGCACCGCCCTCGCCGGCCGCGTCCTGCTGCACGTCATCCCGGGCACCGTCGAGGAGCAGAACCCCTTCGACACCCTGCACACCGACGTCGAGTACGCCCGCCACCTCCGCGACCTGGCCGCCGCCGGCCGCCTCTCCCAGGCCCAGGTCTTCCCCGCCGTCCACGGCGCCGCCGGCGGCGACCCCCGCACCAAGTACGCCGACACCACCATCCGCCCCTGGTTCGCCGTCTTCGACGGCGACGCCGCCGACTACCTCACCAACGGCGCCGACCTCTCCTGGTACGACCGCAACCACTACCTCCTGGTGATGACCGACGCCCACAGCGTCGCCCCCGCCATCTCCGCCACCACCCCCACCCCCGACCAGGCCCGCGCCCGCATCACCCAACTCGCCGCCGCCCACGCCTCGATCGCCACCAGCGACTGGCGCACCCTCCCCGACGTCCAGTCCCTGGTCCTCCCCCGGGGCTGACGCCCCGGCAGGTGGAGGTCCGATTCTCAAGCCGTGGAAAGGGGCTCGAACCGGACCGGGTCACCTCGTACGCTCGGGGGATGACCAGAGCCGAGCTGCCGTCGTTCGCCAGCCGGGCCGCCTCCGTGGCGCCCTCCGCCGTGCGGGAGATCCTCGCCCTGACCGCCCGTCCGGAGGTGGTGTCGTTCGCGGGCGGGCTGCCGGCCCCCGAGCTGTTCGACGTCGCCGGGCTGCGGGCGGCCTTCGACCGGGTGCTGGCGGAGACGCCGGACCAGGCATTGCAGTACTCCACCACTGAGGGCGATCCGGCGCTGCGGGCCGCGATAGCCGAGCGGCTGACGGAGCGTGGGCTGGCGACCGGGGCGGAGGACCTGGTGGTGACCACCGGGTCGCAGCAGGGGCTGACGCTGCTGATCACCGCGCTGCTGGAGCCGGGGGACGTGGTGCTGGTCGAGGATCCGTGCTACCTCGCCGCGCTCCAGGCCTTCGCCTTCGCGGGGGCCCGCGTCGTGCCGGTGCCGACCGACGAACAGGGGCTGGTCCCGGAGGCGCTGGAGGAGGTGGTGGCGGCCGAGCGGCCCAAGCTGCTCTACCTGGTGCCCAACTTCCAGAATCCGACCGGCCGTACGCTCCCCGCCGAGCGCCGCCGCCGAGTGGCCGAGCTGGCCGGGCGGTACGGCTTCTGGATCGCCGAGGACGACCCGTACGGCGAGCTGCGCTTCGACGGCGAGCCGCAGCCGTGGATCGTCGGACTGCCCGGGGCCGAGGACCGCACCGTGCTGCTGGGCTCCTTCTCCAAGGTGCTCGCGCCGGGCCTGCGGCTCGGGTACCTGCGCGCGCCGGCCGCGCTGCGCCGGGCCTGCACGGTGGTCAAGCAGTCGGCCGACCTGCACACCTCCACCATCGACCAGGCCGCCGCCGCCCGGTACCTGCGCGACGCCGACCTGGACGCGCACCTCGCGAAGATCACCGCGGCCTACCGGGAGCGGCGCGACGCGCTGCTCGCCGGGCTGCCCAAGGCCCTTCCTCCGGGCAGCAGGTGGAACCGGCCCGAGGGCGGCATGTTCCTCTGGGTCACCCTGCCCGAGGGCTACGACGCCACCGAGCTGCTCGCCACCGCCGTCCGGCACGACGTGGCCTACGTCCCCGGTGCCCCGTTCCACGCCGTCGACCCGGACCCGCGCACCCTGCGGATGTCCTTCACCACCCACTCCCCCGAGGAGATCGAGGAGGGCCTGCGCCGTCTGGCCGCCGCTATCGCCGAGCACTGAGGAAGCGAGCCGGAAGCCCCGCCCACCGGGTCACGGTGGGCGGGGCCGTTCGGTTCAGCGGGAGGTCAACCGGCCGCTCAGAACTCGGTCTTGACGGTGACGCCCTCGAAGCTCTTGGCCGCGAAGAGGCTGATGTAGACGTAGCCGGCCGGCGGCTTCTTGATGGTGAGGGTCTCCGCGTTGCCGGTCTTCACCGAGCGGGCGGTCCAGTCGGAGGTGGTGGCCCAGCCGTTGGGGTTGTAGTAGAGGTCGGCCTCGCCGGTGCCGCCGGAGACGGTGATCTTCAGCGAGTTGACCTTGGCCGGGAGGAAGACGAAGAAGGCGCTGTGGTTCCCCGCGGTGGCGGAGACGTTCGAGCGCTGGCAGTTCTTGCCCAACTCGTCCGTCCGGGCCGAGGTGCACTCGCCCTTGGGCGGCGCCACCACGGCGACCGGCTTGCTGGTGCTGGCGGTGGCGCCCTTGTCGTCGGTGACGGTGAGCTTCACGGTGTAGGTGCCGGCCGCGGTGTAGACCTTGGTCGGGTTGGCCGTGGTGGTGGAGGTGCCGTCGCCGAAGTCCCAGGCGCGGGAGGCGATGGTGCCGTCCGGGTCGACGGAGACGTCGGTGAAGTTGACCGACAGGCCGGTGGCCAGGGCGGTGAAGCCGGCCGAGGGAGCCTGGTTGACCGGGGCGGTGGTGCCGCAGTCGCCGGCCGCGCACTTCGCCAGCCAGGCGGCGAAGTCGGCGTCGTAGCGGGTGCCGATGGTCGAGGTCAGCAGGGTGCGGGCACCGGCCCAGTCACCGGTGCGGTACTCGGCCAGCAGCGCGGTCACGTCCTGCGGGTGGGACTGGAGCAGGTAGCGCACCGCCAGGTAGCCCCACTGGTAGACCTTGGTGGAGTCGGAGTTGTCGTAGGTGGTGTCGAACAGCGTGCTGAGCTTGTACGTGTTCTTGCCGGCCTCGGTGACCGCCCGGTCGTACGTGACGCCCCGGTAGGAGTAGGAGACGTACTCGGCGAAGCCCTCGACCCACATCACGGTCGGCGTGGTCTGCCCGGCCCTGAAGTCGCCGTACATGTCGAAGCGGCCGTCGAGGTAGTGGGTGTACTCGTGGTTCAGGTTCCAGATCTGGAAGTCCGGCCGGAGCCACTCCGCCTCGTAGGCGACGAAGCGCGGCTGGTTGCCGGCCACCTCGGGCTTGCCCTCCAGGTACATGCCGCCGTTGTCGGTGGAGATGTCGAAGATCTTCCCGGCGTAACTCTTGTAGTCGGCGCTGGAGTTGAAGACCACGACCTCGATCGAGGTGTTGTTGTCGTCCGCCACCGGGCCCTTGTCCTGGACGACCTTGTGGAAGTAGGCGTCCTGGCTGGTCAGGCTGGTGCAGGCCGCGGCCAGGTTGGCCTCGGTCATCTCCTGGGCGACGATCCGGATGCTCGGGCTGCAGGTGTACTTGACCGTCAGGACGGCGGCCTTGAGCTTGGCGGCCAGGTCGCAGACCTCGTAGAAGGCACAGTTGGCCTGGTCGTAGGAGTCGGCCATCTCGGCCAGCGCGATCCAGAGCGAGCCGGTGCGGCCGGTGATGCTGCTGCGGCCGAGCAGCTCCTTGACCAGCGGGCGGATCGTCGGCTTCAGCGCGTCGTGGCGCAGGAAGCGGCCGAGCTCGCGGCCGGCGTTGGCCGCCAGGTACCACTGGTCGGTGCCGAGCAGGTCGTCGTGGGCGACGGCGAAGTCGCGCAGCACGGTGAACAGCGCCGGGTCGGCCTGCGCGGCGGGCAGGAAGTCGTCCATCTGGTGGCCGCGGAACAGCACGTTGTAGGCGTTGTTGGTCGCGGCGACCATGTACCACGAACTGTTGTAGGAGTTCGTGTAGTTGGTCAGCAGGCGCTTCACCACGTAGAGGTAGCGGGCGTTGCGCTGGGAGCTGTCGATCAGGGTGACGGTCTCGGCCAGGATGTTGCCGTTGGCGTCATTGGCGTCGGCCGAGCGCGGGGCCGCGAAGAAGGCGTCGAGTGCGCCCTCGATGGAGCTCTTCAGGGCCGGGCCGTAGTCGCCGACGGCGGTGTCGTACCACTGGACGAAGTAGCCGGCCCGCAGGAAGAGCACCAGCTGGAGGGTGGACATGCTGTTGTCGCCGGGGTAGTTGGCGACGTTGGCACGCAGCGCGTCGGCGATGGTGACCATCTGCGCCTCGCGGAACGCGGCCCGGGCGTCCGCACCCTTCAGGGTGAAGAGGGTGTTCACGCAGCCGGGCTCGGCCGACTTGACCTGCTGGACCAGCGCGGCGCCGGTCTTGGAGGTGAAGTCGGAGACGGTGCAGGCGGCAGCGGCGGCCGCGGCGGCGCCGGCCGAGAGCTTGGAGCGGATCTGCTCGCTCTTCGCGGGGGTCTCGACGGTCTGGAACGGGGCGCGCTGCGCCGCGTCGACGGCGCCGTGGCCGTCCTCGGCGCGGGCGTCCCGGGCGATGGAGGAGATCGCGGGCTGCGGGGCGGCACCGGCGCGGGGCGCAGGGACGGGCTGCGGACCCTTGGTGTCGCGGGCCGCGGCCCTGGTGGTGGGGGTGAGCAGGGCAAGACCCAGACAACAGATCAACGCGGCTACGAGGAGCCGCACGAGGTCCTTCGTCGTGGGGGAACTACGCATGGAGTGGCCTCCGGGCCGGTCTGCGAGCCGTGATTCGGGGCACGGCGTCTGAGGGTGCGGACCGTGAAGGGCGACGGGAGTGGTGCTGTCGTTCCGGTGTCGCCTGACGTGAACACGGTGGGGAGTGTGCCATGTACCATGGCACACATCACATGGCTCCGGAAGGGGTGGGTGAAGGTTTCCTGAGAACCTGACGCCCCCTCAACTGCCTTCTCCCTTGCACCGCTCGGCTGGTTCGTGCCCCGCCCGTCTCAGCAGCTGCGCACGTGCGTGGCGAAGCGCCCCTCCCCGTCCAGGACGTGGAACGCCGCCGCCGGCGGCAGCTCGTGGTGGACGTGCGCCTCCGGGGCCGGCCGACCCTCCCAGGGCAGCCGCGCCGTCGACACCACGCCCGGCGCGACCACCAGCGGGCGGCCGGCGAAGGTGGTGACGGTCGACAGGTGCGCGTGCCCGCAGAGGAAGGCCGCCACGTGCGGATGGCGGTCCGCCACCGCTGCCAGCCGCTCGGCGCCGAACTGCCGCAGCCCGTCCAGGTACGGGATGCCCAGCCGCACCGGCGGGTGGTGGAAGGCGACGAGGACCGGCACCCGCACCGAACCCAGCGCGCCGTCCAGCCACTCCAGCGTCCCCTCGTCCAGCAGCCCGTCGTCCCGGCCGGGCCGGGTCGAGTCGCAGAGCGCGACGGCGAACTCCTCTGCGACGTGCAGCCGGTTCAGGGGCGCACCGTCCGCCCCCGCTGGCCCCTCCCCCAGCAGGACGGAACGGAAGGCCGCACGCTCGTCGTGGTTGCCCGGCAGGACCAGCAGCGGGTGACGGGTGCTCAGCAGCTCCCGGGCCTCCCGGTACTCGGCCGGGCTGCCGTGGTCCGCGACGTCACCGCTGACCAGCACCGCGTCCAGGTCGTACGGCAGCGCGTCGAGGTAGGCCATCACCGCGCGGGTGCGGTCGGCGGCGCGCGGCGAGCCGTCCAGGTGGGTGTCGCTGAGGTGGGCGATGACGGTCACGGGGCTCTCCAAGGCGGTTCACGAGGGGGACGCACCTCACGCTAAGCAGTGTCCGGACCAGGGGTAAGGTCCAGTTCCATGGCGGAGGACTGGTCCAGTACGTCGGCGAACCACGCGCCCCGCGCGCTCGATCTGCACCTGGACGTCGGCGCCCTCGGTCCGGGCCGGCGGCAGGCCGGGCTGGAGGACGCCCTGCGGGCCGCCGTCCGCGAGGGCCGCCTCGGCCCCGGCTCGGCCCTGCCCTCCACCCGGGCGCTGTCCCGCGAACTCGGCCTGGCCCGCGGCACCGTCACCGCCGCCTACGACCAGCTGGTGGCCGAGGGCCTGCTGCTCACCCGGCCCGGTGCGGCCACCACCGTCGCCGAACTCCCGCCCACCGCTTCCGCGTTCGCGACCACCGCCCGCCCGGCCCCACCCGTCCTCCATGACCTGAGGCCCGGCACGCCCGACGGCAGCGCCTTCCCCGCCCGGGCCTGGCTGGCCGCCACCCGGCGGGTGCTGGCCAGGGCCCGCCCCGAGGACTTCGGCCCCGGCGACCCGCAGGGCCGGTACGAGCTGCGCGCCGCGCTCGCCGCCCAACTAGGGCGCACCAGGGGTGTGTTGACGACGCCCGGGCAGGTGGTGATCACCTCGGGGTTCTACCAGTCGATCGGCCTGCTGGCCGAGGTCCTGCGGGCCTCCGGAGCCACCGAGCTGGCGGCCGAGGACCCGGGCCACCGCACCTACCGCGAGGTGGTGGCCCGCGCGGGGCTGCGGGTGCTGCCCGTCCCGGTGGACGGCGACGGCGCCCGGGTGGAGACCCTGACGGCATCGGCGGTCCTGCTCACCCCCTCGCACCAGTACCCGACCGGTGTGCCGCTGCACCCCGACCGCCGCCGGGCGCTGGCGAGTTGGGCCCGCCGCACGGACGGCCTGGTGATCGAGGACGACTACGACGGCGAGTTCCGCCACGACCGCCGCCCGGTCGGCGCCTTCCAGGCGCTGGCCCCCGACCGCACGGCCTACTGCGGCAGCGCCTCCAAGACCCTCGGCCCCGCCCTGCGCCTGGGCTGGCTCGCCCTGCCCCCGCACCTGGTGCGCCCCGTGGTCGAGGCCAAGGAGCGGGCCGACCTCTACACCGAGACCCTCGGCCAGCTCGTGCTGGCCGAGCTGATCGACACCCACGCCTACGACCGGCACGTCCGCGCCGCCCGGCTCCGCTACCGCCGGCGCCGCCTCCTGCTGCACCGGCTCCTGGACCGCCACCCGGACTTCACCCCGCACGGGGTTCCCGCCGGACTGCACACCCTGGCCACCACCGACCGCGAGGAGGCCGCCCTGCTGGCCCGCTGCGCCGAACTCGGCATCGCCCTGCGCGGGTTGACGGAGCTCCACCACGACCCGGCCGCCGCCCCGGGCCGCCCCGGCGGCCTGCTGATCGGCTTCGCCGCCACCTCCGACCACGGGTTCGAGCTCGCACTCCACGCCCTGGACGAGGCGCTCGCCAGCTGACCGACCTGCCCTGCCGGACCGGTCCGCCCCGCCCACGAGCGGTACCGGCTACCCGCGCCTCACTGCTGGGCGCACTTCCCCACGGCCGTCACGGTCCCGGGGGCCAGCCGCTTCTCCTCGCCGTTCACCTTGAGCACGATCCCGTCCGGCCCGGCCGAGACCAGATCGCCGCACACCTCACCGACCCGCACCGGGTGCGCGGGCGCGGGCGGCGCCCCGAACCAGGCCACCGCCACGGCCGCCGTGACGGCCACCAGACCGCCGACGCAGCACCAGGTCGCCCTGCGCAGACCCTTGGTGACCCGTCCGATCTCCCGGTCCGTCCAGGCCCGCAGCCGTGGGCCGTTGCGCAGGATGGTCTCCCCCGGGCTGCCGTGCGCGGCCCGGACGGCGAGCAGCGTCCCGGAGACCAGCAGCACGAAGGCGGTGGCGACCGCGATGCCCGCCAGGTTGCGCAGCCCGTCCGGGAGTTCGGCCAGCCCGTCCCTCCCCTTGAGGACCGTCAGCACGGCCACCAGGGCGGCCAGGCCCGACAGCCCGTTGCGCCAGCCCTCGGCCTGCTTGCGCAGCTCCGGCAGCTGGGTGAACTCCAACTCCCGTGCCAGCGCCTCCCATCGGCGGTCCGCCTGCTCGCTCACGGCGCCACCCCGATCTGCCAGCTCGCGCCGCAGCCGGTGAACGGGGCGTTCGGCGCCATCCCCGGATGGGGATAGCCGCACTCGCAGTAGTGCACCTCGGGCAGGGGCTCGGCGGGCACCGCCCGGTTCCGCCGGAAGATCGCCTTCGTCCCGGTGCCCGCCAGCCCGTGGGCCCAGTTGGTCTCCGTCCGCCCCTGGCACCGAGGGCACGGGCCCACCACCCGGACGCCCTTGCCGTCCTCCGTGCGCGTGTAGTCCGCCTGCGGTGCGTCGGGCAGCCGCTGCTCCACGTACGGCTCCTCGAACCTGTGCTCAGCCATCCTGCTTCCGTTCTCCCAAGTCCAGCCCGAACATTCCCCGGTAGAGCTCCAGCCGGTCCCAGACCCACTCCTCGCCCTCGCCGATCTCCCCCGCCACGAACGCCACGTCCTCGCGGCTCACCCGCCCCGTGACGGCCGGGAGCAGCCCGTCCAGGTACACGGAGAGGATCGCGAAGTCCTGCCAGAGCGGCAGCACGTCGGGCCGCTCCGGCACCTGCGGCGCCGGGCCGAGCGCGAGGTAGGGCTCGATCCGCCGCCACACCTCGGCGACCGACTCGCCGAGCCGGCCGGCGATGCTCACCAGGTCCAACGGCACCAGCGGAGTGCCGGAATCGCTGACCCGGTAGTCGTCCTTCAGCGCTGCGCGGGTGGGTGCGTCGCACGAGGCGGAGTGCAACGCGGCGATCTGCTCGGACGTCAGCTCCGGTACCAGCGCGCCGAAATCGCGGACCCTCGCCAACTCCCGGTACGCGTCCCCGGGGTCGCGTCTGCCCTCCAGCCCGGCGAACTCGGCCAGCAGCTCGCCGGTCAGCTGCTTCCACTTCGGCGGGTCGGCGGGGCGACCCGCCCGCAGGGCGAGCGGATCGGACTCGCCGCCCTCCAGCAGCGCCCTGCTGTGCTGCGGGCCGGGCCGGAAGCCGGCGAGGCCCGGTGGAAGCTCCGGGCAGGGGAGCCCGAACCGGTCCGCCATCGTCCGGGCCAGCGCCCAGACCTCCTCCAGCGGCTCGCCCAGACGCCGCGCAGCGGCGAACAGGCCCGCTTCGGTCATGCGCTCGGCCGGACTGATGCTGTCCTCACCCTCGGAGCTGCCGTTCGCCAGCACGACCTTGGCTTGGAGGCGCAGCTCCCGCCACTCCCGGATCAGCTCGCTCCCGGGCGGCAGCGGGACACCCAGCCGGCTCAGCTCCTCCACCGCCTCGAGGACCTCGTCGGGGTGTGCGAACAGGCTTGCCCGCACCATCGCCCCGAGCCCGGTCTCCCTCTGCTCCCGATCGGAACACATCGCGGCCGTGACCCGGGAGGGAATCAGCTCGTCCAGCGACTCCCCTCGCCCGGGCCCCGGAGCACGGGCCAGGCCCAACTCCCCCGCCAGCTCGGCGACGAGCTCGGCCGCCCGCCGCACGGTGATCTCCAGCTCGTGCGCCAGGGCCACCTCCGCCAGGGGCAGCAACTGCCAGCCGTCCTCCCGGCGGACCGTCAGTTTCGTGAGCGCCGAGCGCACTTCGGCGGGGAGTACCGACCAGGCCGTGACCGCCGACCGGTCCGGGCACGTCCACCCGAGCCAGCCGTATGCCTCCAGGGTGTCCAGAACGGTCTCCACGTCACCGTCCGGAGCCACTTCCAACACGTCCCAGTACGTCGTGACCCGACCGGTGCCGACGTACAGCACGTCGATCTCCGCCGCCGTGGTCACGTGGTCCCGGTGGTGGTCCGGGACGGTGGGAAGCTCCAGGCCGTGCAGCGGCGCGAGCCGGTGCAGGCGGTCGACCAACTCACCCAGCGGTCGACGGAGCAGCATGGACGCCCAGAGCAGGCCGTCCAGCTCGGAGAGCCACATGCGTGTGTAGAAGCGACTGTCCGTCTGCTGTGCCGGCAGCGCCCAGTCGAGCGCGTCGATCAGGGGCAGGTCACCGTCGGACAGGGCGAACCGCGCCAACTCCGGTACCAGGCGTGGAGCGGCCAGCTCCGGGTGGCAGATCCGCAGAGCGCGTCCCTCGCGCTGGAAGTCGCCCAGGCTCAGACCCCGGTCGGATGCCTCCCGCAGGACCGCCTTCCAACCGTCGGCCAGGACCTCGGCCCTGGCGAAGTCCCCGGGTGCGGCGACGGGGTAGCCCGTGAGGAGGCGCGGCGGCACCTGCCCCTCCAAGGTCCGGGCCGCCCACCGGGCAGCCGTGCGCCAGTCGATGAGCGCGGAGGACACGGAGCTGGAGAGTCTGTGCAGGTCCGCGGCATAGGGGTCTCGGTCGAGATGGCACCAGCCGGCCTCGCCCAAACGGACGTAGCGGCCCTCCTCCTCCCGCTCCACGGCCACCGGCACGGCCAGGCCCCGGTCCTTCAGCCTCGGCCAGAGAGCCCGGGCCAGCGGGAGTTCACGGAGCTCCAGGTGCCAGAACCACTCCATGCTGATCCGGGGCCAGGCGATCAGCGCGTCGAGCCCCGCCAGGCACGTGACCGTCTCCCACTCCCGGTCGTACTCCTGCAGCGTCTTGCGGTCCACGCTCAGCCGCCCGGCCCGCGGCCCGGTCAGGTTCAGCACGTACCCGGTCGGCCGCCGGTCGGAGACGATCCCGTCGCAGAGCACGGCCCCGCTCCCCCGCACCCACCAGAGCGTCCTGTCCACCGCCGGCTGGGCGTCCCCGTCGGCGTTCCACGGGCCCGGGCGCAGGACGTCCGCCACCCACTCCTCCGCCAGGTGCCCGTCCCTCGCCTCCATCGCGAACTCGCTGACCGCCACGTGGCGGTCCAGCGTCGTCACGCAGGACAGCTCGGCCAGGTCCGCGTCCTGGCGCAGGTAGAGCCGGACCCGGGTGCCGCCCTCCGGGAGGTCGTCCTCCGTGGGGTCGGTCTGCTGCTGGATCCGGAAGAGACTGCCGCTGCTGGGGATCTCCACCCGCAGCGCGTGCGGGGCCACCACGCCGTCCGGGAAGACCTCGCGGGTGACAACGGTCATCTCCTCGGCCAGCATGAAGTAGCTCAACACCCCGATCCCGAAACGCGAGTTGGGGTAGAGGCGCAGCTCCGGGTCGTGCCGCAGCCAGGCCGCCTGCTCCCGCCGGAACGACCGCGACTGCTCGAACCGCCGCCCCGCCCGCGTGAACGTCGACTTCAGCTGCTCCCGGCCCATCCCCACACCGTTGTCCCGGCACTCCACGTACCGCCGCCCAGCCGCGTCCACCCCCTGCGTGAAGGAGATCCGCCCCGTCCACGGCACCGGCACCGGCCCCTTGGCGCGCAGGTACCGCCAGCGCATCGCGCGGTAGCGGCAGGCGTCCATCGCGTTCTGGTAGAGCTCACGGATCGCCAACTCCGGCTCCCCGTACAGCTGCCGACCCATCAACAGCTCCCGCACCTCCGACTGCGCCAACTGGAAGCGCAACAACGGGACCTCGTACCGGGCCCGCCCGTCCCGGGAGCCCGCCTCCAGATGGTTGTCGGTCACGCGCTGCGGAACGGCCGCCAGCAGGTCCGCCTCCCGGGCCGGCAGCCGTTCGCGCCCCCGGCCGATGCCCTCCGCGATGCGGTCGGCCCGCTCGACGACCTCGGCCATCGCGGCGTGCACGGCCTGGTGCGGACTCACCAGGTACAGGTGGAGAAGCCCCTGGGCGTCGCGTTCCCACTCCGCCTCCCGGACCACCCGCAGCAGGAGGTCGGGCGTCACCGGGTCGGAGACCGCCAGGTGGTCGGCGACCACCGAAGGCAGCGCCCGCGCGTCGGCGGCCAGGGCGGCCGCCAACCGGAGCAGGGCGGCCAACGGACGGATCCGCAACGACTGCGCGGCCAGGCCGAACGGGCGGATCCGGACCTCCTCCCGCCCCGCCTCCGACTCGGCGGGCAGGTCGAGCCCGATCTGGCCCGCCAACTCCCTTAGTGCCGCGGTGAGTTCGACCGATCGCGATCCGCCGACCAGCTCCGCGAACTCCCCGGCCGCCTGCGCCGGTACGGCGACCGCGTCCGTCTCGAACCGCTCGTTGACCCACCGGTGGGCCAGCCAGAGCGCCAAGGCCTCGGCGTCCCCGGGGCGATTGCCCTCCTGGCAGCGTTCCAGCCGCCGGGCCAGGTGGCGGTAGTGGTCGTGCACCTGCTCCAGGTGACGTCTCAACTGTCCGCCGCCCGGGCGGCGTTCGGCGCTCAGCGGCTCGATCTCGGCCAGCTGCAACCAGCGGTCGGCTCGCGCCTGCTCGTGCAGGAAGGGCGCGGCGGCGAGTACGGCGACCTCGACCGGCAGGCAGCTGCCCCGACCCCGCGGCAACAGCTGCGGCAGGACCCGCAGCAGCCGCAGCGGGAAGTCCTCGTCGGCCCACGGGTCCGGAAGCCGGGACCGCGCACGGTGCACCGACCGCGCGCAGTCCCGCACCAGCTCCACCAGGGCCTGCCGCAGCCGGCCGACGACCTCCTCCTGACCAGGCGCCACCACCTCCCAGAGGGCGGGTGCCGTGACCGCCGCCTCCCACTCCTTCAGCAGCTGCCGTCCGCCGCAGATCTCCGTCCCCCTGGCCGCCTCCTCCTGATCGGCGCCGTAGCGGATCCAGGCGTCCTGCCGGTGCCCCGCCATCGCCGCCGAACGGACCGTCCTGGCCCGGGCCGCCTCGAACACCTCCTGGACCGTCCTCGGAGCGGAGAGCGGACCGAGCGCCTCGGCGAGGCCGCGGGTGAAGAAGCTCCCCTCCTCCGAGTAACCGCTGCGCTGGCCCGGGGAACAGCCGACCACGACGGCGTAGCGGCCGACGGGCTGGCCCCGGGTGACGGCGGTGCCGAACCCCTCGTCCGCCCCGTTCAGCGAGTCGCGGCAGGCGTCCATCAGCCAGAGCACCAGGCCCGCCCGGCAGTCCGTCAGGTAGTCGCTGACGTCGGCCGGGAGCAGCGACTCCAGGTGCGAGCGGCGCCACGGCCCCTCCACCGGGGCACGGGCGTCGGCCGGAACGAGGTAGTCGGTGCGGCCGTGGCGGACGCCGTGGCCGGAGAAGTACAGCAGGAAGGTGCCGCCCTCGGGGACGGCGGAGGCAGCCTCCTCGATCGCGGTGGCGATGCCCGAGCGCCCGGCATCCCGCCCGGTGACGGTCTCGACGAGGTACCCGGACTCCTCCAGCGCCGTACGCATCGCGGCCAGGTCGGCGGCGACCGGCTCCGCGAGCGACCCGAACTCCCGCTCCGCGGCGGGGGTCTCCCCCACGCCGATCAACAACGCGTGCCGCACCTCAGCCAAACCCCACCCCTTGATCGCTCCCCCGGCGGACGAGCCTATCGGCCCTGGAGCGGGGGACGTGCCGCACGGTGCGGAACGGGGAGGAGTGGGAAGCATCCGAACGGCGTGCCACCCGACACCCCGTCAGAACGGCCCGCCCCGGACCCGGGAGACCACAGTCATGCGCCTGCGCCACGCCTCCGTCCTGCTGCTCGCCGCGGCCCTGCTCACCGCCTGCACCTCCACCTCCGCCGCACCGGACGCCGCGACCTCGCAGCCGGCTGCCCCGCCCTCCCCGCCCGCCTCGCCCTCGCCCTCGCCCTCGCCCACCGTCGTCACGACCCCCAGTGCCGCCTTACAGGACGTCGCCGCCGCGCTCGGCGACCAGGGACGGGGCGGACCGTTCACCGATGTGTTCGGCAGCCTCGTCCTGAACGGGCCCGGCAACACCGTGACCCTCTACTCCACGGACGAACGGCGGGCGAGCGCACTGATCACCGCCGCGAAGGTCGCCCAGCCGGAGATCGACACCACCCTGGTCCGCGTCGTCAAATGCCCCTACTCGCGGAAGCAGATCGACGCCGTCATGGACCGGATCATGGACCGCTCCCAGGCCGGGGCACTCCCCTTCACCGTCCAGGAGGCCTCGATGGAGTACGACGCCTCCGGCATCAAGGTCGGCGTCGAACCGGCCGGAGTGGACTCCCCCGAGCTACGACAGGCCCTCACCCACCTGACCGACGGCATCCCGGTGACGGTCTCCCCGGCCCGCCCGGGCTCCGACCTCCTCGGCGGGCACCCGTAGTCCGCCACCAGCGCTCATGCGTGAGCCTCCCGTGCGGTGGACGCGTCCGTCTCGGGCCGTCCTTCGGGTTCGGCGGGCCCCGCCCGTGCTTCGGGCTACGGGCGTTCGGCCGGGACCGGGGGGAGGGTGGGCCAGCGGGTCAGGAGGGCGCTGCGGAGGTCGGCGCAGAGAGTGGCCAGGGTGGTCAGGTCGGGGCGGGTCGAGGCCAACTGGTGGACCACCCCGAGGCGGTGGGTGAGGCGGCGGCGGGCGGTGGTGGTGCCCCAGGTCCAGTCGTGGGCGGGGAGGCGGGCGAGGTGGTCCGTGGTGCCGCGTTCGGCGCGGGGGACGAGGGCGTCGCCGCGGAGGAGCCAGCCGGTGCAGGCGTCGGTGAGGTCGGTGTCGGCGAGGGGGACGCCGGTCGCGGTGTGCCAGGCGGTGCGGTAGGCGCTCTCCGCGCGGGAGAGCAGCGGGTCGGGGGCGGAGGTGACGCACCAGCAGGTGGGGAACCCGATGCGCAGGTATGCGAGTTCGACCAGTCCGCTGCCGAGGGAGGCCTGTTCGAAGTCGATGAAGCGGACCCCGTCGGGGGCGTGCAGGTCGTTGCCGGGGCAGGGGTCGCCGTGGAGCAGGGCGTGGCCGGGGGCGTGGCCCAGCCGGTCGACGAGCTCGCCGAGGGTGGTGGCCAGGCCGGCCGGGGCGGGGACGCCGAGGGTGGCGGCCAGGGCGAGGAAGGAGTCGACGTCGGCCCGGGAGGGGCCCTGCCAGCGGGGCAGTGCGTCAGCATCCTGCGGGCCGGCGGTCGCGTGCATCCGGGCGAGGGCCTCGGCGTAGGCCACGATCCAGTCCCGGGACGGTCGTTGGTGGTCCAGGTGCTCCAGGACGAGCACCCGGGCGGCGGGGTCGGCGCCCAGGACGGCCGGCACCACCGGGGCGGAGGCACGGGCGGCGATCCGCAGCCCTGCCAGCTCGCGGGTGTAGCGCTCCTCGGCGTCGGCCCCCTCCACCGCCTGCTTCACCACCGCCGGGCGCCCGTCCAGCTCGACCCTCCAGACGCGCGAACGCGGGCTGCTGACCAGGCGGCGGGCGCGCTTCGGCGAGCCGAGTTCGGCGCGCAGCTCATCCCCGAACGGCACTCGTGACCACATCCGGCCATCCTCGCACGTGGCCGAACGAACGTCCGTGATTATCCGATCGCCTTGTGGGACAACGGACTTGTCACACTGATCGGCCTTCCGTCGCCGGGTAGCCCACAGGGGTGAGGGCGGACCGTTTCGGCAGCCCCGGTGATCATCCGGCGCTGTAGAAAGGGCCCGTCCCCCGTTGATCACCTGATGGGCTCTCACCATGCTCAAGGCCGCTCTGCGCCTCGCCGCCGCCACCTCCCTCGCCCTCGCCTCGCTGGCCGTCACCACCCCGGCGGAGGCCGCCGGCCCCGACACCGGCCCGTGCGGCCCCGTCGGGCCCGTCCACCTCTCCGACTGGTGGCGCACCACGACCTCGACCTCCTCCACCCTCGTCCCGGACGTCCTGCACGCCTCCGTGGCGGAGAACTGGCAGTGGCGCGAGGACACCAACACCCTCTGGCGCGGCGACACCCGGGAGACCGTGGAGCAGATCTTCGAGGACGGCTTCACCCCGCGCGGCGACTACCTCGCCCCGCTGGACGAGTACATCGTCAAGGGCGGCGGCCAGAACACCGCGCACCTGAGCACCAGTTGCGAGAAGTGGGTGGCCCAGCGGTTCGCCACCTACGGCGCCGCCAAGACCGGCTGGGTCTACGAGATCGAGGCCCCGGGCGGCATCGACGTGAACGCCACCGCCGCCGTCAACGGCTACCAGTCGCCCTACCTCTGGAACAAGGAGATCGACTTCCCCGGCGGCATCACCGGGGAGCACATCAAGGGCGCCTGCAAGTTCCGCCTCCTCTGGACCGACCCCGAGACCCGGGTCAACACCTACGACAACCTCGGCTGCAAGACCAACGACCACTTCGACCCGGCAGCCGCCGTCTCCCACTGACGCGCTCCTACCGAGGCCTGGGTGAACTCCCGACCGGACTAGGGACGTTCACCCAGGAAACGGGGAGGCGACGGGCGGAGTGCCGGCGTAGCGTCCTCGGTATGTCCGAGATCCGGCTCCAGCTGCTCCGTCCCGACCACGCGTCCGCGGTCCTCGCCTTCGAGCGGGCGAACCGGGCGTACTTCGCCGCCTCCGTCCCCGACCGCGGGGACGAGTACTTCGCCGCCTTCGGCGAACGCCACCGCGCACTGCTGGCCGAACAGGCGGCCAGGGTCTGCTACTTCCACGTGCTGCTGGAGGAGGCCACCGGCGCGGTGCTGGGCCGGTTCAACCTGGTGGACGTGGCCGACGGCGAGGCGGAGCTCGGGTACCGCGTCGCGGAGGGGGCGGCCGGCCGCGGGCTGGCCACCGCCGGCGTGCGCGCGCTCTGCGAACTCGCCGCCCGGGACTACGGCCTGACCGCCCTGCGGGCCGGCACCACGGTCGGCAACGCCGCCTCCCGGGCCGTGCTGGCCCGCACGGGGTTCAGCGTCACCGGGGAGACGACGCTCAGCGGTGGCCTCCCGGCCCTGACGTTCCGTCGGAGCCTGGGCCGGGAGGCCACCGCCTGACGGATCAGGCGCCGTAGACCCGGACGTTGTCCAGGACCCAGTACCAGTTGTTGCTGCCGGTGTAGCGGAAGCGCAGGCGCAGGTCGGTGGCGCCGGCGGGGACGGTCAGGGTCAGGGTCTGACGGCCGTTCACCAGGGCGCTGTAGGAGGCGATCTGGACGGGGGTGCCGCCGCTCCAGGAGGCCAGCACCTTGGCGGCCTGGGAGCCCTCCTGCTGGTAGTAGCAGGTGTACTCGACCTTGACGGTGGTCAGGCCGGAGACCGGGTAGGCCGGGCTGACCAGGGTGGTGTCGTAGTTGCCGGAGAAGGACTTGTCGGCCCACTCGTCGGAGTCGGCGACCGCGAAGACGTTGCGGGAGCGGACGTTGAGCTCGCGGTACTGGTCGCGCTGGGTCTTGGTCCAGAACTCGTCGGTGGTGAAGGACCAGCCGCGCCACTCGGTGACGCCGCCGGTGCCCATCGCCGAGTTGTCCACCGCCCAGCCGCTCGGCGGGGTGTGGGTGAAGCCGAGCACGCCGGCCGCGATGCCGGTCTCGTCCACCCGGCCGGTGAGCTGGGGGCGCAGCGAGTCGAAGGCGTCGGGGGTGAGGCTGGCGATCGGGGCGCCGTCCAGGCCCCAGGCCGGGTCGATGGCGATGCCGAGGTGGGCCAGGGCGGTGGGGGCGATGTCCACCATCCGCACGTCGTAGCGGACCGAACCGGCTGCCAGGCCACCGCCGTTGGCGATGACGAAGGTCTGCCGCTCCTCCCAGGTGGAGCCGCCGTGGCCGCCGGTCGGGGTGTGGCCGTGGTCGGCGGTGACCATGATCAGCCAGTTCTCCTGGGCGTAGGTGGCGCGGGCCCGGACGGCGGCGACGATCTGGCCGACCTGGGCGTCCACGCCCTTGATGGCGTCCAGGTAGGCCTGGCTGGCGGAGCCGCTGGCGTGGCCGGCGTGGTCCACGTTGTCGAGCTGGACGAAGACCGCGTCCGGGTTGGCGTCCCTCAGCTGGGCGACCGCGCGGGAGGTGGTGCCGGTGTCGTACTCGGCGCTCGGGGTGGCGATCCGGGTGTCGACCTTGGAGGAGTAGATGGTGTTGGGGATCGAGGCCCAGGAGGCCACCACGTAGGTGGAGAGGCCCGGGCGGGCGTTCTCGGCGCGGGTCAGCCAGTCCGGGTAGGCCGCGAAGTTGGGCGCGGTGAAGTTGTTGTTGACCACGTTGTGCTTGTCCGGCCAGACGCCGGTGGCGATGGTCGACCAGCCGGGGCCGGAGGAGGTCTCGGCCATCGGGTTGGCGTAGAGGCTGCTCGCGGAGGTCATGCCGCCCGCCATCAGGGCGTCCAGGTTCGGGGCGTCGGCGTCCTTGATCCGGTTGAGCATGGTGCCGTCCAGGCCGATGACCAGCACCTTGGGGGTGAGGGCGGTGGCGGCGAGCGCGGTCCGGGCGAGCGGGCCGGCGGTGAGGGCGGCGGCAGCGGTGCCGGCGGCGCCGAACAGCACGCTGCGGCGGGGGAGTCCTGCGGTCACGGCGTTCTCCTGGGGAAGCGTCGGGAGCGGGGCGGGGCGCCGACCAATGTCCGGCCGGCCGGTGGCGCGGTCTCCCCCAATCGCCGTACCACGCATGAACACCGCCCGAACTTCGGTCCAGACCCGTTACCTTCTCGTGACCGTACGGGCCCGCACGCGCTGCCCTTCGGACCGTCAGGCGACGGGCCCCAGCTGGGTGGTGAAGCTGAAGCGGTCGCCGCGGTAGAGGGAGCGGACGCGCTCCAGCGGGACGCCCTCGGTGTCCTGGGTGAGGCGGTGCAGCAGGAGCATGGGCAGCGCGGGCGGGGTGCCGATCAGCAGGGCCTCGCGCGGGGTGGCCAGGACGGTCTCGATCCGCTCCTGGGCGCCGCCGAAGCCGATGCCGAGCTTCTCGGTGAGGAAGGCGTAGAGCGAGGAGGACGGGTCGAACTCCTCCTCCAGCGAGGGCAGCCGGGCCACCGAGAGATAGGTGCTCTCCAGGCCGACCCGCTCCCCGTCGGCCAGCAGCACGCGCTCCAGGTGCCAGACCGGCGCCCCTTCCGCCAGCCCCAGCTGCTGCGCCAACTGCCGCTCGGCGCCGAGTCGTTCGAGTCCGATCAGGGTGCGGCCCGGCACCCTCCCCTGGCGCCGCACGCCCTCGGTGTAGCTGGCCAGCGACAGCGGCTGCTCCAGCTTCGGCCCGGCCGCCACCGTCTGCCGCCCCCGGCGCCGCACCCGCCCCTGGATCAGCAGGTCCCGCAGCGCCTGCCGCAGCGTCTCCCGGGACACCTCGTACCGCGCCGCCAGCTCCCGCTCGGTGGGCAGCGCCCCGCCCTCCCCCAGCCGGTCGAGCAGGGCCTCCAACTCGGCCTTGACGGCGTAGTACTTGGGCACCCGTCCGTGCTCGGGCACTCCGGAACGGTTCGGCAGGTCGGCGGCGTTCTCCACCCCGCCATCCTCTCAGCCCGGGCGGACCGGCTCAGAGCCAGTCCCGGCGCTTGAAGACCAGGTAGAGGCCGGTGCAGACCAGGGCCATCAGGGCGATGGCGAAGGGGTAGCCGTAGACCCACTCCAGTTCGGGCATGTGGGAGAAGTTCATCCCGTAGACGGTGCCGATCAGGGTCGGGGCGAACAGGATGGCGGCCCAGGAGGAGATCTTCTTGATCTCGTTGTTCTGGGCGTGGCCGGCCTCGGCGAGCTGCTTCATCTCCTCGTTCTGGGCCTGGGAGACCAGGGTGGCGTTCAGGACCAGGACGTTCTGGAGCAACTGGCGGAAGTTGTCGACCCGTTCGGCGGCGGTGGTGGCGTGGTCGGCCACGTCGCGCAGGTAGCGCTGGAGCTCCTCGTCGGTGCCGTACTTGCCGAAGCCGGCCTCCAGGCTGCCCATGATGTCCAGCAGCGGCCGGGTCGAGCGCTGGAACTCGATCACCTCGCGGGAGAGTTCGTAGATCCGGCGGGAGACGCCCGGGTCGCCGCCGAACACCTCGGTCTCGATCTCGTCGATGTCGTGCTGGAGGCCGGCGATCACCGGGGCGTAGCCGTCCACCACCGCGTCGAGCACGGCGTAGAGCACCGCCTCGGGGCCGAGCGCCAGCAGCTCCGGGTCGGCCTCCAGGCGGCGGCGCACCACCGAGAGGTCCGGCGCCTGCGAGTGGCGCACCGTCAGGACGAACTGCGGGCCGACGAAGAGGTGGATCTCGCCGAAGTCGACCTGCTCGGTCTCGTCCAGGTAGCGGGCGGCCCGCAGCACCACGAAGAGGGTGTCGCCGTACCGCTCCAGCTTGGGGCGCTGGTGGGCGACGATGGCGTCCTCGACCGCCAGGTCGTGCAGGCCGAAGCGTTCGGCGGCCTCCAGGACCTGGGCCTCGGCCGGGCGGTAGAGGCCGATCCAGGCCATGGTGCCCGGCTCCCCGGGCACCTGGCGGTAGACCTCGGGCAGGGTGTCGGCGCCGGCGATCCGGCGGCCGTCCCGGTAGACGGCGGCGTCCACCACGGAGCGCTCCAGGGAGACCCGGGGCTCCTCCCGGCCGCGTTCGGAGCGGGGGTCCATCGAATGCTCCGGTGCCCGCTCGGCCGACCGGCCGTCAGTGCGGGAGAAGGGCCGCAGACCGGCTCGGGCCGCGCGGGAACGCCAGTCGGACATGGGAAGGACCTCCGCCGACCAGTCTGGGACGCGACGACCCGCCGCGCACGGTGGCGCGGCGGGTCGGGGTGACGCGGAGGGGTGAATCAGGCGGCGGGCGCCGGGGCCGGCTTGACCGGCGTGTTCTGCTGACGGGTGAACAGCACGACCGTCGGCGCCAGGTAGAGCAGCCAGACGGCGACCTGGAGCACCGTCGGGTCGGGCTGGAAGTTGAACACGCCCTTGAGCAGGGTCCCGTACCAGCTGTCCTTGGGGATGACCGAGGAGATGTCGAAGGCGAGGGTGTGCAGACCGGGCAGCCAGCCGGCCTCCTGGAGGTCGTGCACGCCGTAGGCGAGCACGCCGGCCGCGACGACGATCAGCATCCCGCCGGTCCAGGTGAAGAACCTGGCCAGGTTGATCTTCAGGGCGCCCCGGTAGAACAGCCAGCCGAGCACCACGGCGGTGAGCAGGCCGAGCGCGGCGCCGACCAACGGACGGATGCCGTCGCTGGTCGCCTCGACGGCGGCCCAGATGAACAGGGCCGTCTCCAGGCCCTCCCGGCCGACCGCCAGGAAGGCGGTGAGCACCAGCGCGCCGGTGCCCATCGCGACGGCGGCGTCCAGCTTGCCGTGCAGCTCCGTCTTGAGGTGACGGGCCGTCCGGCGCATCCAGAACACCATCCAGGTGACCAGGCCGACGGCGATGATCGACAGCGTGCCGCCGAGCGCCTCGGCGGCCTCGAAGGTCAGCTGCGAGGAGCCGTAGGTGAGCAGGGCGCCGAAGGCCATGCTCAGGCCCACCGCGACGCCCACCCCGGTCCAGACCGGAGTGAGCGCCTGGCGGCGCTCGGTCTTGACCAGGTAGGCGATCAGGATGCAGACCACCAGGCTGGCTTCCAGACCCTCGCGCAGGCCGATCAGGTAGTTGCCGAACACGCGCGTGTCCTCCGTTTCAATGCTGGTGACGGGTGGTCAGGGGGTCAGCCGAGGAGCGACTGGCCCCACCACTCGCCGGGCTTGCGGACGCCGGGCGGGCAGGCGAAGTGCGCCGAACCGACGTGCTGGATGTACTCGTTGAGCGCGTCGTTGGCGGCCAGCCGGCGCTGGACGGTGACGAAGCCCTTGCGGGTGTCGCGCTGGTAGGCCAGGAAGAACAGGCCCGCCTCCAGGCGGCCGAGGCCGTCGGTGCCGTCGGTGAAGGAGAAGCCGCGGCGCAGCAGCTGGGCCCCGCCGTTGCTCTCCGGGTGGGCCAGGCGCACGTGCGAGTCCTTGGGCATGGCCGCGAGGTCGGGCGCGTCGTGCTCCTTGGACTTCCCGAACGGGGCGCCCTCGCGCTTGGTCCGCCCGAAGATGTCCTCCTGCTCCTTGAGCGGGGTGCGGTCCCAGGTCTCGATGTGCATCCGGATCCGACGGGCCACCAGGTAGGAGCCGCCGGTCATCCACTCCGGGCCGTCGCCGGGCGCGGACCAGACGTGCTCGGCGAGGGTCTTGTCGTCGGTGCCCGCGATGTTGCGGGTGCCGTCCTTGAAGCCCATCAGGTTGCGCGGGGTCTGCGCGTCCGGGGTGGTGGAGGAGGTCTTGCCGAAGCCGAGCTGGGACCAGCGGACGTTGACCACGCCCATGCCGATCCGGGCCAGGTTGCGGATCGCGTGCACCGCGACCTGCGGGTCGTCGGCGCAGGCCTGCACGCAGATGTCGCCGCCGCTGCGGGCCGGGTCCAGCGCGTCGCCGGGGAACTTGGGCAGGTCGATCAGGCCCTCGGGCCGCTTGGCCTTGAGGCCGAAGCGGTCCACCCCGTCCTTCTCGAACAGGGTCGGGCCGAAGCCGATGGTGAGGGTCAGCCGGGACGGCGGCAGGCCGAGCGCCTCGCCGGTGTCGTCCGGCGGAGCCTCCGCCAGACCGGTGGCGCCGGTGCCGACCTCGCGGCCGCCGGTCATCACGGCGGCCGCCTTGGTCCACTCCTTCAGCACCCGCACCAGCGCGTCGCGGCTGGTGGTGGAGACGTCGAAGGCCGCGAAGTGCAGCCGGTCCTGGACCGGGGTGGCGATGCCGGCCTGGTGCTCCCCGTAGAACGGGACCTCGGGGACGGCCTTGAGCGCGGCCTCGGCCTGCTCCGACGAGTCCCGGGTGGCCGCGGCCACGGTGCCGACCGCGGCGGCGCCGAGCGCCACCCCGGCACCGGCCCAGCCGATCACGGCTCGGCGGCTGACGCCGGCGGGGGCGTCCGCCTCGGTGGTCGTCGCGACGGCCGCGGCCGTCTCCTGCTGCTCGGTCATGACTGCCCCTCGGGCTCTCGGACTCTCGGACTTCAGTTGACGACGGTCGCGGCGGCGAGCTTGGAGAGCGGCTCGGCCAGGGCGTTGACGGCGTCCGAGAAGGCCTTGCGCTCGGTGTCGCCGACCT
>NZ_JBSFGS010000045.1:0-55314 GCF_053596675.1 Kitasatospora sp. NPDC001664 | reverse complement strand
GCGCCCGGGTGAACCTCGCCAAGACCCTGCTGTACGCGGTCAACGGCGGCCGGGACGAGAAGTCCGGCGCCCAGGTCGGCCCGGCCAGCGGCCCGATCACCTCCGAGGTCCTCGACTACGACGAGGTGATGGCCCGCTTCGACCAGCAGATGGAGTGGCTGGCCGAGACCTACGTCCACGCCCTCAACGTCATCCACTACATGCACGACCGCTACGCCTACGAGCGGATCGAGATGGCACTGCACGACCGCGCCGTCCGCCGCACCATGGCCTGCGGCATCGCCGGCCTCTCGGTGGCCGCCGACTCGCTCTCGGCCATCAAGCACGCCAAGGTCACCCCCGTCCGGGACGAGAGCGGCCTGGTCACCGACTACCTGATCGACGGCGAGTACCCGGCCTACGGCAACAACGACGACCGGGTGGACTCCATCGCGGTCTGGCTGGTCGAGGAGTTCATGAAGAAGGTGCGCAAGCACCCGACCTACCGCAACGCCGAGCACACCCAGTCGGTGCTGACCATCACCTCCAACGTGGTCTACGGCAAGAAGACCGGCAACACCCCCGACGGCCGCCGGGCCGGCGAGCCGTTCTCCCCGGGCGCCAACCCGATGAACGGCCGGGACGCACACGGCTACGTGGCCAGCGCCCTGTCGGTCGCCAAGCTGCCGTACGAGCACGCCGAGGACGGCATCTCGCTGACCAACACCGTCACCCCCGACGCGCTCGGCCGCACCCCCGAGGAGCGGGTGAGGAACCTCGCGGGCGTCCTCGACGGCTACATGGCCTCCAACGGCTTCCACATGAACGTCAACGTGCTCAACCGCGACACGCTGCTGGACGCCATGGAGCACCCGGAGAACTACCCGCAGCTGACCATCCGGGTGAGCGGATACGCCGTCAACTTCGTCCGGCTGACCCGCGAACAGCAGCTCGACGTGCTCAACCGGACCTTCCACGGGTCGCTCTGACCCCAGCTGCTCGGAGTGCGGCGCCGGTCCCCGACCGTTCCGGCGCCGCCTCCGCGGAACCCTCCAGGAGGTCCTGCCATGGCCGTCATGCTCGGTACCGACATCCCGTTCGGCCCGCCCGCCGATCCCACCGCCGAGGAGCCCCTGACCGAGGGCTGTGCCACCACCCCGGCGGGCGCCGCCACCCAGCGGCCGATCTCCGGCTCGGTGCACTCCTGGGACCTCTCCACCGGGGTGGACGGGCCCGGCACCCGCTTCGTCACCTTCCTGGCCGGCTGCCCGCTCACCTGCCTGTACTGCCACAACCCCGACACCATGAAGATGCGCAACGGCAAGCGCACCACCGCCGACGCGGTGGTGGCCGAGGCCGCGAAGTACACCACCTTCATCCGGGCCTCCGGCGGCGGCGCCACCATCAGCGGCGGCGAGCCGCTGCTCCAACCCGCCTTCGCCGGCGAGCTGTTCCACCGCTACAAGCACGAACTCGGCCTGCACACCGCCCTGGACACCTCCGGCTTCCTCGGCACCCGGGCCACCGACAAACTGCTGGCCGACGTCGACCTGGTCCTGCTGGACATCAAGTCCTGGGACCGCGAGCTCTACCGCAAGGTCACCGGACGGCCGTTGGAGCCCACCCTGGACTTCGCCCGGCGCCTCGCCGACCTCGGCAAGGAGGTCTGGGTCCGCTTCGTGCTGGTGCCCGGGCTGACCGACCCGGCCGACAACGTCGAAGGCGTGGCCGGCTTCGCCGCCTCGCTGGGCAACGTCACCCGGGTGGACGTGCTGCCCTTCCACAAGCTGGGGGCGGCCAAGTACGAGGCCCTGGGCCAGGACTTCGCGCTGGCCGGCACCCCCTCGCCGACCCCCGAGCAGGTGGCCGCCGCCCGCGGCGTCTTCACCCGCCACGGCCTCAACGCCGTCTGACGGCACCACAATCAGGAAACGACGGAAAAGCGCTGAAACGATCCACTCTGTACCGGTTCTCGAATACGCGTCCAGGCGGGCCGAAGCCTTCGGTACGGTCACGAGGCATGGTCACCCCTCACACTCACCGATCCGGCGATCCCACGGAACGAGGTGGCGCGGACGCGGTGACGATCCCCCCGCAGGCCGCCTCCGACCGGGACATGGACGAACTGCGCGCCGCGGAGCAGCGGTTCAGGGGCCTGCTGGAGTCCGCCCCGGACGCCATGGTCATCGTGGACGACTGCGGGGTGATCCGGCTGGTCAACGCGCAGACCGAGGCGCTGTTCGGCTACCGCAGGGAGGAGCTCCTAGGCCGGCCGGTGGAGGCCCTGCTGCCCGAGCGGTTCCGCGCGCACCACCCGCGGCACCGCAGTGGATACACCGTCACCCGGCGGACGCGGCCGATGGGTTCGGGGCTCGACCTGTACGGGTTGCGCCGGGACGGCACCGAGTTCCCGGTCGAGATCAGCCTCAGCCCCTTGGAGACCGGCGACGGCCTGCTGGTCTCGGCGGCCATCCGGGACGTCAGCGACCGCAAGGCGGCGGAGGCCAGGATCAGCGAACTGGCCGCCTTGGTGGAGTCCTCGCAGGACGCGATCATCACCTCCACCCTGGACGGCCGGATCACCTACTGGAACGCCGCGGCACAGCGCCTGTACGGCTACGACCAGGACGAGGTGATCGGCAGTCACATGGGGGTACTGGCACCCGCGGACCGCAAGGAGGAGGTGACCGCCCTGCTGGAGCGGCTCGCCCGGGGCCAGCGGGTGGAGAACCACGAATCGCTCCGGCTGGCCGCCTCCGGGCGGCTGCTGGACGTGGACATCACCCTCTGGCCCACCCGGGACCAGTACGGTGCGATCTGCGGTGCGTCCGCGATCGTCCGTGACGTCGCCGACCGCAAACGGGCCGAGCTCGAGCTGACCAGGCTGTACCAGCAGCAGCGCCACATCGCGCTCACCCTGCAGCGAAGCCTGATGGGCCAGTCGCCCGACATCCCCGGGATGCGCACGGCCAGTCGCTACCTGGCCTCGACCGAGGGAGCGGGTGTCGGCGGCGACTGGTTCGACCTCGTGCCGCTCGGGGCGGGGCGCATCGGCATCATCGTCGGCGACGTCATGGGACGAGGGCTGGAGGCCGCTGCGGTCATGGGGCAACTGCGTTCTGCGGCCCATGCGTTGGCCAAGACGGGCATGCCGCCGCGGCAGCTGATGCAGGCACTGGACGCGGTGGTCGCCGACCTGCCGGACCAGCTGGTCACCTGCTGCTACCTGGTGATCGACCCGACCGCCGGCGAGGTGTCGATCTGCTCCGCGGGCCATCTGCCGGCCTTGGTGGTCCTGCCGGACAACACGGTCCGCGAACTCGCCGCCCCGGTCAGCGTCCCGCTCGGAGTGGGCGACGTCCCGCACCAGCAGGCGACGATGACCGTCCCGCCCGGCTCGACCCTCGTCCTGTACACGGACGGTCTGGTGGAGACCCCCGAGAGCGATCTCGGCTTCCAGATCTCCGCGTTGGGCCATGAGCTGGAGCGTTCCTTCATCCGCACCCCCGACCTGGAGGTGGTGGCCGACCGGGTCCTCCGGGTGATGCTGCCCGGGACGGACCGGTACGCGGACGACGTGACCCTGCTCCTCGCCCAGCTGCCCGCGCCGCCGCTGGCCACCGCCGCCCTGGAACTGCCCGCGCTCCCGACCTCCGCCTCCCTCGGCCGCCGGTTCCTGCGGGCCACCCTCCGGGAGTGGTCCTGCTCCGAGGCCGAGGACGCGGCCTGTCTGCTCGGATCCGAGCTCATCGCCAACGCGGTCAGACACGCCGAGGGACCGATCGGGGTGCGCCTGCACCGTACGGCCAGGGAGTTGACGGTGGAGGTCGCGGACACCAGCCCCTCCCTGCCGGTTCCTCGCCTGGCCGAGAGCACCAGTGAGGACGGCCGCGGCCTGTCGCTGGTGGAGTCCTTCGCCAGCGGATGGGGCGCCCGTCCGACCGCCACCGGGAAGACGGTCTGGTTCACCTTGGCGATCGACTGAGCCCGGGCCGACGCGGAGGGCTCGGTGACCTCGGGCGGAGCCCGGTCACCGCAGATCGAAGACGAGGCGTGCGGAGACCTTGCCGGCCAGGACCTCCTGGACGGCCGTGTTGATGTCCTCCAGCCGTCGGCTCTCCCGGACCACCCGGGTGCGGCCGAGGGAGTGCAGCCGGAACACCTCGGCGAGGTCCTGGCGGGTCCCGACGATCGAGCCGACCACCTTGGTGCCGTTCAGAACCGTGTCGAACACCGGGAGTTCGAGCACCCCCTCGGCGGGCAGGGCCACCAGGACCAGGGTGCCGCCCCGGCGCAACGAGCCGTAGGCGGCACGGAAGCTGTCGTTGCTGACGGCCAGTGCGATCGCCGCATCGACGCCGCCCAGTGCCTGTACCCCGGCCGCGACGTCGGTGGTCCTGGCGTCGATCACATGGTCGGCGCCGAGCTCGCGCGCCAGGGCAAGTTTGTCGTCGGTGACGTCCACCGCCACCGTCTCCGCGCCGGCCAGCCGGGCGTACTGCAGGGCCAGATGACCCAGACCGCCGATGCCGGAGACCAGCACCCGGGTGCCGGGCCGGGCACCGGCGACCTTGACGGCCTTGTAGGTGGTGACACCCGCACAGGTGAGGGGCGCGGCGTCCAGCGGGTCGACGCCGTCCGGGACGGGGACCACGTAGTCCCCGTGGGCGAGGGCGTACTCGGTGTGGCTGCCGTCGACGGAGTAGCCGGTGTTGTGCTGGGCGAGGCAGAGGGTCTCCCAGCCGGAGACGCAGTGGTCGCAGCGGCCGCAGGCCTCGGCGAGCCAGGGGAGGGCGACGCGGTCGCCGACCCTGACGTGACGGACCGAGGCGCCGGCGGCGTCGACGAGACCGACCCCCTCGTGGCCCGGGACGAACGGCAGCACGGGTCGGACCGGCCAGTCCCCGTGAGCGGCGTGGATGTCGGTGTGGCACAGACCGCTCGCCTCGATCCGGACCCGCACCTGGTGTGCGGCGGGTGTCGGCAGGGGGAGGTCCTCGACGGTGATCGGCCCGGTGAACTCCCGGACCACGGCGGTCTTCATGGTGGTCTCCTCATGCTCTGCGGTGACGGGCCGGGATCCGCCCGGCCCTGTCCTCTGTCATCCCAGCAACCCCCGGAGCTCGTCGCGAGGGCCGAACGGGGTACGGCTCCGGGCCGGACGGCCGTGTGCCTCCCGAGGCAGCACCGGATCGAGGTGCTGCGCTCCGGGAGGCGAGGCGAGGCGAGGCGCTCAGCGGAGCCAG
This sequence comes from Kitasatospora sp. NPDC001664, assembly GCF_053596675.1. NCBI lineage: Bacteria > Bacillati > Actinomycetota > Actinomycetes > Kitasatosporales > Streptomycetaceae > Kitasatospora > Kitasatospora sp. NPDC001664. The sequence goes on along the minus strand of NZ_JBSFGS010000045.1, from coordinate 50,089 downwards.
GCGTGCTCCCGGACGATCGGCAGGTCGGCCCAGCGGCTGCCCACGCCCCAGGTGCCCCCCGCACCCGTCGCGGCGAGGGCGATCAGGAGCAGGGCGTAGACCAGGTGGTAGTCCATGACCGGGTTGGTCGAGCCGCTGGCCGCACCGTCGACCAGGTGACGGGCGGGCGGCCACTCGGCGGCCCACATCAGCACCATCAGCAGGGTGCCGCCGCCGGCGGCGATCCGCAGGGCGAAGCCGCCGATCAGTGCGACACCGATGCCGAGCAGGCCGAGCATGAACAGCCAGTCCGCCCAGGTCTGGCCGGCCAGGTGCCGGAAGGCGGACCGGAGCGGACCGGCGGAGACGTGGCTGAGGAAGCCCTTGGTGGGGGAGCCGCCGTTGATCCAGGACCGCGTGCCGGGGGTGGCGTAGCCCCAGCCGAAGGCCTTGTCGAGGAAGGCCCAGAGGAAGACGAACCCGAGCCCGATGCGCGCGGCGGCGAGGACGCGCGCGGCCGTGACGGTGGCGGTGCCCACCGCCACCCGGGGCGCGTGTGCGGTGTGCCGAAGCCTGGCGCCGAGCCGGGCGATGCGGGACGCGGGGGCGTGGTGGACGGCCATGGTGTGCTCTCCTCGGTCAACTCAGCTGTGTGAGTGGGATGTTGTCCGATCCTCAGCCCGGCTCCGCTCGATCGGTGAGGTGCTGAAGGTCCCGGGACGGTGGCCCTCTCGGCCCTTCGCCCTTGCGCGTCGGACCTGGATGGTTGAGGCATCCGCCCTGCAACGGCCGCTCCGGTCCCGCGCAGACCGCACGAGAGGAAGACCGACGATGCGACACCGGATCGTGGGAGAACTGATGACCTCCGCCGTCGTCCACGTACGGCCGGACACCGGCTTCAAGGCGATCGCCGTCCTCCTCGCCGAGCACGACATCACCTCCGTACCGGTCGTCGACGACCAGGACCGGCCGCTCGGCCTGGTCTCCGAGGCGGACCTGCTCGTCAACGAGGCCGCGGAGGAGGACCCGTCCGGCCTGCTGCTCACTCCCCGCCTCCAGCCCCGCGACGAACTCAAGAGCCGGGCCACCACCGCCGAGGGGCTGATGACCAGCCCGGCCGTGTGCGCCCGCCCGGAGTGGACGGTGGTGCAGGCGGCCCGGGTGATGCAGGGCAAGGGCCTCAAGCGCCTCCCGGTGGTGGACGAGGCGGGCCGCCTGGTGGGCATCGTCAGCCGCAGCGATCTGCTGCGCGTCTTCCTGCGCCAGGACCGGGCGATCCGCGAGGAGATCCGGACCGAGATCCTGGCCGGTGTGCTGGGCCTCCCCCTGGACGCCCTCGACGTCAAGGTGGAGGAGGGCGAGGTGACCCTCGGCGGCACCGTCGACCACCGGAGTCAACTGCCGGTCGTGGAACGGCTGTGCCGCGGTGTCGACGGTGTGGTCGGGGTCGTCAGCTATCTCGCAGTCCGCGCCGACGAGACCTGTACCGCGCACGCGGGCTGACCCGGCCCGGCCGGTCGGCCCGGACGCTCTGGCGCAGCCGGGGCCGACCGCAAGGGCAGGACGGAGGATCAGACCATGTCACTTCCGGTGCTGGTGGGGGTCGACGGCTCCCCGCAGAGCGAGGCCGCGGTCCGGTGGGCCGCACGAGAGGCGGGCCGTCGACGGGCTCTGCTGCACCTGGTGCACGTGGCGCCCGCACCCCTGGAGGACGGAGCGCCCCAGACGGACGAGTGGTCCCGGGCGGCGGCCGCTCTGCCGGCGGCCCGAGCCCGGCTGCACCACCTGGTGGGTGACCCCGTACGGATGCTCGCCGGACTGACCCGGCGCGCCGGGATCGTGGTGCTGAGCACGGGCAGGTCGTACGGCCTGCCGGGCCTGCCGGGCCTGCCGGGGCGGCCGGTCGGCTCCGTCGGCCCGCGGGTCGCCGCCCGCGCGTCGTGCCCGGTGGTCCTGGTCCCGGCGCCGTTCGGGGCGCTGTGGGGTGCGGGCGGGGTGGTGCTCGGGATCGACGTCGACCGGGTGAGCCCGACGGTGGCCGAGTTCGCCTTCGGACCGACCGCGTCACGGGGAGCGGTCCTCCGGGCACTGGAAGCCTGGACACCGTTCACCGCGCGGTTCCTGACGGGGCCACAGGTGTCCTGGGCCGAGACCAGACGCCTGCTGAGCGCGGCGGAGCGGGCCCGGCTCCGGGACGCCGCGGGCCCTTGGCGGGGCAGGTACCCGCAGGTCCGGGTCGCGAGCCGCCGGCTCAGTCGAGGTGGCCGTCTGCGTCGACCGTGCCGATCCGGCGGCCGGTGACCGTGCCGGGACGGATCCGGATCCACAGGTCCCGGCTGCCGCCGGCCCACGGCTCGACTCCCGGGCCGGCGGACAGCAGGGCTACCTCCGCCGGGTCCTCGACCGGTTCGGCGGTGCCGGTGAGGAGCACGCTCCATCCGGTGCCGTCGAGGTCGTCGATCTGGTCCACCTGGAAGGACAGTGCGGTGCCCGGCACAGGTGCCGCACCACCGTGCGGGCTGGTGCGGTAGACCACCGATCCGGTGTCGACGGCGTAGTTGACGGGGAGCACGGCCGGGCCGGCCGCGCCGGGCAGGGCGACGCGTCCGATGCCTCCGGCGCCGATCAGCGCCCAACACTGACGGAGGGTCAGGCGGACCAGGGCCGGATGTGCCGGGGCCCGGCCCTGGCCGGGGGGCGGACGGTCCGGTCCTTCGAGCAGCTCTCGGGGGCTCAGGCCCAGCGCGGCAGAGATCCTCTGCAGGCTCTCGGGGTCGAACCCGGCGTCCGTCGTGAGAACGAGCCGGAGGTAGGCCGGCGCCACCCCGGCCCGTCGGCACAGTGCCCCGTCGGTGAGGCCGAGCAGGTGCTGCCGCTCGGCGATGCGGCGCCCCACCGCGGCCGGGTCGACCGGCGACGTGGCGGGTGTGCTCGGGAGGGGTGGGCGTCTCACGGTGTCCTCCTGGTGACGACCGGTCAGGATCAGGTGCGGAAGAGGGCGACCTTCAGGGCGCCGCTGGTGTCGGGGTCGGCGAAGACGTCGTAGGCGTCCTGCATCTCGTCGAGCCCGAAGCGGTGGGTGACCAGACCGTCGGTGTCCAGGCGGCCCTCGGCGAGCAGGTCGAGCAGCAGCGGGGTGCTGCGGGTGTCGACCAGGCCGGTGGTGATGGTGAGGTTCCGGATCCAGAGCTCCTCCAGGTGGAGGACGGCCGGTCGGCCGTGGACCCCGACGTTGGCCACCCGGCCACCCGGCCGGACCGCGCGGGTGCACAGCTCGAAGGTCTCCGGGATCCCGACGGCCTCGATCGCCACGTCGGCTCCCAGGGAGTCGGGGCCGAGTGCGCGCAGCGCGGCGGCGTCGACCTCCCGGGCGTCCAGGACGGTGTCGGCGCCGGCCCGCTTCGCGGCGTCGAGCCGGGTCCGTGCCAGGTCGACGGCGATGACCTCGCGCGGGCTGAACAGGCGCGCGGTGGTGATGGCGGCGAGCCCGATCGGTCCCGCGCCGACCACCACGACGGTGTCGCCGGGCCGGACCCGGCCGTTGGTGACGCCGACCTCGTAGGCGGTGGGGAGGATGTCGGCGAGCAGCAGGGCCGCCTCGTCGGTGACGCCCTCGGGCAGCTTGTGCAGGGAGTTGTCGGCGAACGGGGTGCGGACGTACTCGGCCTGGGTGCCGTCGACCAGGTGGCCGAGGACCCAGCCCCCGCCGCCGGTGCACTGGCCGTACACGGCCGCCCGGCAGTACCGGCAGCGGCCGCAGGCGGAGATGCAGGAGACCAGCACCCGGTCCCCGGGGGCGACGGTGCGCACCCCGGGGCCGGTCTCCACCACGGTGCCGACGGCCTCGTGACCGAGCACCCGGCCCTCGGTGACCTCGGGCACGTCGCCCTTGAGGATGTGCAGATCGGTGCCGCATATGGTCACGGCGTCCACCCGGACCACGGCGTCCTCCGGTTCCCGGACGACCGGGTCCGGGACCTCTCCCCAGGTCCGCCGGCCCGGTCCGTGGTAGGTCAGTGCCTTCATGGTCGCGTTCACCCCTCGTGGAGTTCCGGCCGGGTCGCTGCCCCTGTCCCTTCCAGGGTTGCCGGTGGGCGAGGGGGTGCCCAGGGCCGGGTGGGCCGGGTCCTGGGCCGGATGGCCCTGTCGGCCGACGATGATCCGAAGCGGTGCGGGACCGGGCCCCCTAGGCTGGGAAGCAGGTCCGCGTAACGCCGCTAGTGCCCTGGAGGACCCGGTGGGCGAAGCAGCAGCAGGAGAGGACCCGGTGCCGCTGCCGCAGCTGCGACTGGACGATCTGCTGGACGAGCTCCAGGTCCGGCTGGACGCGGCCAGGGGGACCAGGGACCGGGTGCACAGCCTGCTGGAGGCGGTGCTCGCGGTCGGCCGGGACCTGGAGTTGACCCAGGCGCTGCGGCACATCGTGGAGGCCGCGGTGACTCTGGTCGACGCCGAGTACGGGGCGTTGGGGGTGATCGGTGACGATCGACGGCTCTCGCAGTTCATTCCGGTCGGGGTGACGGAGCAGCAGATCGAGCGGATCGGTCCGCTGCCCTCGGGCCACGGCCTGCTGGGGGAGCTGATCCGCCACCCGGTGCCGCTGCGGCTGGCGAACATCGCCGACCACCCAGCCTCGTCCGGGTTCCCGTCCGGTCATCCGCCGATGCGCAGTTTCGTCGGGGTGCCGATCCGGATCAGGGACAAGGTGTTCGGGAACCTGTACCTGGCCGAGAAGCGGGACGGGGGCGAGTTCGACGCGGAGGACGAGGCGGTGCTGGCCACCCTCGCCGTGGCGGCCGGAGTGGCGATCGACAACGCCCGGCTCTACGCCCAGGCCCGGCTGCGGGAGCGGTGGTTGGCGGCCGGCGCCGAGGTGACGCGGAGCCTGCTGTCGGGCAGCTCCGAGCAGGAGGTGCTGGACCTGTTGGTGGCGCGGGCGGCGGAGGTGGCGGGGGCGGACCTGGCGGTGGTCGCTGCGCCGGTGACGGGCTCGGACGAGCTGGAGGTGCGGATCGCCGTCGGAATCGGGGAGCGGCAGCATCGTGGTCTGGTGGTGCCCTTGGAGGGTTCGTTCGTCGGGGCGGCGGCCCGCACCGGTGGGCTGGTGGTGAGCGCTGACGTCCGCAAGGATCCCCGGATCACGGCGGGACCGCCCCGCTGGGACGGGCTCGGGCCCGCGGTGGCGGTGCCGATCGGCACGGCGGAGCACGGTCTGCGGGGTGTGCTGATGCTGGCGCGGGCGGCGGGTGCGCCGCTGTTCGAGGAGGACGAGTCGGGCCCGCTGCTGGGATTCGCCGGCCAGGCGGCGGTGGCGATGGAGTTGGCGGAGCGTCGGCGGGACGCCGAGCAACTGGCGATGCTGGAGGAGCGCGACCGGATCGCCCGGGACCTGCACGACCTGGCCATCCAGCGGCTGTTCGCCACCGGGATGACCTTGCAGGGGGCGACTCGGTTCATCGACCACCCGGAGGCAACCGACCGGGTGCTGCGCGCGATCGACGACCTGGACGAGACGTCGAAGACGATCCGTGCAGCCATCTTCGGCCTGCGGGCGAAGGAGGCGGGACCGGCAGCCAGAGGGGTACGGGCGAGGGTGGTCGAGGTGGTCGAGCGGGCAGCGGAGGTCCTGGGATTCGCACCGGGCCTGCGGATGACCGGCCTGTTGGACGTGACGGTTCCGGCGCAGGTCGCCGACGAAATGCTCGCGGTGCTGGAAGAGGCGCTGTCGAACGCTGCCCGGCACGCGCGAGCGACCGGAGTGGAGGTGACGGTGGAGGCCGGGGAGGAGCTGGTGCTCACGGTGACGGACAACGGCTGCGGCCTGCCGGCCGGCGGGCGGCGCAGCGGTCTGGCCAACCTGGCCGACCGGGCCGCCGCACTCGGTGGGAGCTTCGAGGCCCGCGCGCTCGCCGAGGGGGGAACGGAGCTGCTCTGGCGGGTGCCGCTGGGGGATTGAGAGGCTGTCAGCTGCCGGGCTCCAGCACATCGGTGGCCGGGAGGCGGGGCGTCGGCGTGCCTTCGGGTCCGTAGCCGAGCCGGATCAGCATCTGGACGTGCTCGGGCCCCTGCCCGGGATCGCGGGCCGCCCAACGCAGCCTCGGCCACTCCATCGCCTGGTGCAGCAGTGAGGCGCGGACCTGGTGGACGGTCGCCGCCAGCAGGACGTGTTCCAGCGCCAGGCCGGCGCGCAGCCAGTGCACGGGCTGGTCGCCCCTGGTGGTCAGCACCGCCAGGCGGGGGTCGGTCTCGAAGGCGACGGGTGGCAGGTGTCCGTCGGGGCGGAGCGCGGAGAAGTCCCGCATGGGGAGGTGCCCGGTCCGGTCCTGCGGCCCGAGTGCCGCGACGGGGATGCCGTAGGAGGCGGCTTCAGGCCCTCGGATCCACGCGCGGCTCTCGCTGCTGTGCTGGGGGTCGGTGGTGTTGTGGCGTTCGGCCTCGGCGGTCAGTGTGAGCAGCCGGTCGGTCTCGGCCCGGTCCGGGAACCGGAGGACCGCCCCTTCGGCGCGGGCGGCGCGAGCCAGCTGGTCCAGGACCGCGGGTGGGACGGGTTCCGCGGTGAACGGCGTGCGGATGGTGTGCCGGTGCCAGATCGCCTCGAACAGTGCGGCGGTGGCGGGCAGGGCGGCGGGTGAGCGGCGGTCCAGTTCGACGGAGGCCAGCAGGTCGCGGTCGGAGGAGTCGGGCAGCAGCCGCACCTGCGGCGCCCAGCCCAGGTGGCGGGCGGCGACGCGGAGGTTGAGGACGGCGGCGCCGACGGAGATGTGCAGGGCCTGGCCCGCCGGGTCGGTGACCGGCAGCAAGCGCTCCCGCTGGGCGCGTACGTCGAGGGTCGAGGACTCGGGCCGCAGCCGGAACCGCCAGGGCTGGCTGTTGTGGACGGACGGCGCGGCCACCGCGGCGGAGATCAGCTTCTCCAGGGTGGCGGCGTCCAGGGCCGGGGTGTGGGCGGGGGCGGACATGACGGCCTCTCAGGTGCGCTCGGAGCCGGAACCGGGGCGCTGCTCCTGACGGAGCGTCTCCAGGCGGTGGCGGTACTCGTCGGTGTCGATCTCGCCCTTGGCGTAGCGTTCGGCGAGCAGCTGCTCCGGGTCCGGCGGGGCCGTGTGGGTGGGCAGGGCGCCGGGGTGCTGCTGCGGGGTGCGGTCGAGTCGGCGGACCAGGGCGAGGCCGACGACGATGATCAGCCCCAAGACGAGCACCATGCTGACGGTCATCAGGCCGATTGCCCAGCCGTTCATGCCGTGGTCGTTCCAGTACCTCATGGCGGGCTCCGAAGGCGGGTGGGACGGGAGCTGGTGCTCTCACCCCCACTGTCCGCCGGGTGCTGTTCCCGCAGCTTGGGCCGGTCGGCCCTGATTCCCGGGCCGAGGGGGTCAGTGCGGGCGGCCCGGGTGCTGGTCGGGCTCGGCGTGGGCGGCCAGGACGGCGGCCTGGAGCCGGCGCTCGACGCCCAGCTTGGCGAGCAGGCGCGAGACGTGGTTCTTGACGGTCTTCTCGGCGAGGTAGAGCTCCTTGCCGATCTCCCGGTTGGTCTTCCCTTCCCCCACGAGGACGAGGATCTCGCGCTCACGGGGCGTCAACTGGGCCAGGGCGACGTCGGGTTCGCCCTCGTCGTGGTGGCGCAGGCTCTCCATGAGCTTGCGAGTGGTGGCCGGGTCGAGCATCGACTGGCCGGAGGCGACCGTCCGCACCGCCTGCACCAGGTCGGCGCCCTTGACCTGCTTGAGGACGTACCCGGCGGCCCCCGCCATGATCGCGTCCAGCAGCGCGTCGTCGTCGTCGAAGGACGTGAGCATCAGGCACACCAGCCCGGGCACCCGGTCGCGCAGCTCACGGCAGACGCTCACCCCGTCGCCGTCGGGCAGCCGCACGTCCAGCACCGCCACGTCCGGCCGCAGCGCGGGCACCCGGGCCAGCGCCTGGGCGCAGCTGTCGGCCTCCCCGACCACCTCGATGTCCGGCTCGGCCTCCAGCAGATCCCGGACCCCGCGGCGGACCACCTCGTGGTCGTCCAGCAGGAAGACCCGCACGGGACGGTCGGACTCACGGGGCTCGGTGACGTCCATCGCTGTACTCCTCGGACAGGGCTTGGATCCGCTGCCTCGATTCTGTGCGAGCACCGTGCTCGCCGCAGCGGCACGCCGAGCCCGTGGGGAGGGCCGGTGATGGGCAGCGGAGGGGGCGAGGAACATCGGTCACAACGCGGCGATCGCCATCGGCGGGTACTTCGCTCTGGCGGGGCTGTGGGCGGGACCCGCGTGCGGGGCGTCGATGAACCCGGCCCGTGGTGACCGGCGAGCCGCCGCAAAGGCGTCTCGGAGCGGAGAGACGAGCCTGATCTCGACGTCGACCACGGCCGGTACCGCGCGAACCAGCCGCTCCAGCACGGACTGCTCGGACGGGCCATGGCGACGACCGCATGGGTCGTCGCGTCACCGACGGTGTTGCTCTGACTGGTCATAGGCGTGCCCGGCCGACGGATTCTCGGCGGCGGTGGCCTGCTGGAGCAGCAGCCCGGCCAGCTGCCTGGCTTCCTCGGGCGTCAGCGGGGCCCAGAGGGTCGCCCGGTCGTACGGCTCGCAGGACACGTCCAGGAGGATCGGCCCGACCTGCGGGGGCAGGACGCCCGGGGTGAGGCGGGAGACGGCGATGGTCCGGCCGCCACCGGTGCGCATCAGGCTCTGCTGGTGCGGGAGCAAGGTGCTGCGCATGACCGTCCTCCGTTTCGGCGGTTGCACTGTGTGACCAGCACACCTCGCTCCCGCGGCGGGGGCCAGGGCCGACGAGCACTGCCCGGGTGGGCCGGTCGGCCCCATCGCACTGGCCTGCTCGGAGCGTGAACCGGGTCGGCCGCCCCCTGCAGCTGGTCGTGGGGGAGAACGATCGTGGGGACAGCGGGACTCCCGCGCACCGCGGTCGAGGCCGTGACGGAGAAGGTGAGCGCAATGTCTCGGATCAGGATCACTGCCCGGCCCTCCACTCGGCCCCGACCGCGTCCGCCGCTGGACCTGCGGACCCCGTCGGGCCGTCCACTGCCGTACTGAACACACTCCGGGAGCAGCCATGCGCCGCGTGATCTGGTTCGCCGAGGAGCTGGCGCGCCTGCACGACGGCGCGCCGCTCCCGGAGGTGGGAGCCGCGGTCCGTGCCGCGGTGTTGTCCACCGCGCTGCCACCCGGTCTGGAGCACGAGCTGGCCGGAGCTTACGAGGAGCTGGCGCGCCGTGCAGGTCGGACGGATCCGGACGTGGCGGTGCGCTCCAGCGCGACGGCCGAGGACCTTCCCGAGGCCAGCTTCGCCGGGCAGCAGGAGACCTATCTCAACGTCCGGGGCCGTGCGGCCCTTCTCGACGCGTGCCGGCGCTGCTTCGCCTCGCTGTTCACCGACCGGGCGATCGACTACCGGGAGCGCCTGGGCTTCGACCACCTCGCGGTGGCGCTGTCGGTCGGGGTGCAGTTGATGGTCCGCTCCGACCTGGGCGGTGCCGGGGTGATGTTCACCCTCGACCCGGAGAGCGGCTTCCGCGAGGTGGTCGTGGTGAGTGCGGCGTGGGGGCTGGGCGAGACGGTGGTCAGCGGGCAGGTCGATCCGGACGAGCACGTGGTGTTCAGACCGGCCCTGAACGACCCTGCGCTGAACCCCGTGCTGGAGCCCTCGGTCGGCGCCAAGCGGACAAAGGCCGTGTACGCCGACGGCGGCCTCACCCGGTCGGTGGACACGTCGCCGCGCGAGCGGGCCGGGCGGGTGCTGGACGACGGCGAGGTCCGCAGACTCGCCGAGTGGGCGGTGGCGGTGGAGCGGCACTACGGGTGCCCGATGGACCTGGAGTGGGCCAAGGACGGCCGCACCGGAGAGCTGTTCGTCGTCCAGGCACGGCCGGAGACCGTGCAGTCCCGCCGACGCGGCACGGTACTGCGCCGCTACCGGCTGACCGGCACGGGCGATCGGCTGGTGGACGGGATCGCGGTCGGCGAGGCCGTGGGAGCCGGACCGGTGTGCCCTCTGGACAGCCCGGTGGAGCTGGAGCGTTTCCCGGCCGGCGCGGTGCTGGTCACGGAGATCACCGACCCGGACTGGGAACCGCTGATGAAACGCGCCGCCGCGATCGTCACCGACCACGGCGGGCGCACCTCGCACGCGGCGATCGTCAGCCGTGAGCTCGGCGTACCCGCACTGGTGGGCACCGGCCGGGCCACCTCGGTACTGACGGACGGTCAGGAGGTGACGGTCTCCTGCGCGGAAGGCGCCGAAGGCCATGTCTACGCAGGGCGCGTCGACTTCGAGGAGACGGAGACCGACCTCGGCTCGCTGCCGGCCACCCGTACCAAGGTGATGCTCAACCTGGCCGACCCGGCCGCAGCCTTCCGCTGGTGGCAGCTGCCCGCCGACGGCGTCGGGCTGGCCCGGATGGAGTTCATGGTGGCCCACCAGGTCCGGGTGCACCCGATGGCACTGGTGCACCCGGAGCGGCTCACGGCCGAGGACCGCCGCCGGGTCGACTCGCTCTCGGACGGGTACGGCGACCGCACCGAGTACTTCGTGGACCGCCTCGCCCAGGGCATCGCCAGGATCGCCGCGTCGCGCTGGCCCGAGTGATGATCCCGTTCTGCCGCACCCCGCAGGAGGCCGACCGGGTCCTCGCGGTGATGGCCGGCAACGGGCTGACCCGTGGTCAGAACGGTCTGCGGGTGTACGTGATGGCCGAGATCCCCGCCAGCATCCTGCTCGCCGAGCGCTTCGACGGCTTCTCCATCGGCAGCAACGACCTCACCCAGCTCACCCTCGGCGTCGACCGCGACTCCGACCTGCTCGCCCACCTCTTCGACGAACGCAAACCCGGCCGTCACCCGCAGCATCGAGACTCGGTCTCCGTGACCCCCGACAGCTTCGCCGCTGTCAAGCAGCACGTGGCCGCCGCGGAGTCCGCAGCGGCCTGAACGTGGCGGCCCCCTGAGACCCGGGCCGCGCCGGGACAGTGGGCCGCCGTCGAGATCGGGTTACGGCGTGTTCAGGGTGCGCAGCTCCTCCCCGATCTCGTGAGCCCAGCGCCGGATGTGCTCCGGGCTGCGGAAGTCACCGCCCCTGCCGTGCTTGACCAGGCTGTGGGCGAGCCGGCCGGGGGTTTCGGTCGTGATGCTGCCACCGAACGTGGTGTGCCCCCGCGCGTGCAGGTGCCGCATCTCCCTGGCCGCGGCCGGCACCGGCGGGATGTCGTGCTGCTCGGCCGAGCTGTCGACCGGGCCGCTGCTGAACAGCCAGACCGGACGGCCCGTCAGCGCCTCGGCGTTGCGGTGGGCGCAGTGCAGGGCGTCACGGTGCCAGTGGCCCGCGTAGAGCGAGCTGCCGAGGATCACCGCGTCGAACTCCGAGACGTCCCGCACCTCTGCGGCGGGGACGACGGCCGTCTCGAAGCCGTCCTGGCTCAGCGCCCGGCCGATCTCGTCCGCGATGCCGGCGGTGGCGCCGTGCTTGCTGCCGTACGCCACCAGGATCTTCTGCCTGTCCATGACGGGGCTCCTCATCCGTGCCGATCCGTTCCTGTCGTCACTGCTCGACACCCGCCGAGAGCGCCTCGTCCCGCTGCCCGGTCCGGTCGGTCACGGAGACCACGCCGTCCACCGCACGGCAGAGCCGCAGCACGATCGGCAGCAGGTAGGGCGGGGTGATGGCACCGCTGAGCACGACCCGGCCCTGTGCGACCTCGACCCCGACGGCCGCGGGGCTGACGCCCTCGGTCAGGCCGAGGACCTCTTCCACGATCTCCCGGCGGATCGCCTGGTCGTCCCGCAGGAAGACGCGCAGCACGTCGCTGCGGCTGACCACGCCCACCAGCCGGCCGTTCTCGTCCACCACCGGTAGACGTTTGACCTGGTGACGCCCCATCAGCCGGGCGGCGGCCACCACGCTGGCGTCGGGGGTGGTGCACACGGCGGGGCTGGTCATCAGCTCCTGGGCGGTGACCGCACCGCCGCTCGGGAGTTCGGGTGCCGGAAGCAGGCCGCTGGGGTCCTCCTGAGCGGCCTGGACGCGCATCAGGTCGGCTTCCGAGACGACTCCGACGGGATGCCCGTCGTCGGCCACGACCGGGACGGCGGTGATGTCGAACTCGCGCAGCAGGGCCACGATCTCGTGGAAGCCGGTCTGCGGCGCGATCCGGACGACCTCACCGGTCATCATCTCGCCGACGGTGCGGTGCCTCATCGCGGATCCTCCTGCCAGGCCGTCAGATCGAGGATCTCCGCCACCGGCCGGCGGGGAGAGGGCGTCCCGGGATGGCCGTAGCCGATCCGGATCACCAGCTGCACGTGGCCCGGGCCCTCGGCCGGATCGCGCAGCAGTCCGCGGGTGTCGGACCACTCGACCGCCTGGTGCAGGACGCTCGCCCGCACACCGCGGGCCGTCGCCAGCAGCCAGACCCGCTCCAGCGCCTGACCGGCGCGCAGCCAGTCCGCCGGCAGGTCGCCGCGGGTGGTGAGGGTGCACACCTGGGGCAGGGCCTCGAAGCGCTCGGACGGCATCGTCCGGGGATTTCCCGTGAAGCTCCGTACGGGCACCCGGACTTCGTGGTCCAGCGGGCCGAGCGCGGCGGCCGGGATGCCGTCGGTGGCGGGCTCCTCCAGGCGCAGCCAGCTCCGGGTCTCGGCGTGGCGGGCCACATCGGCGGCGATCCGCTCCTCGGCGTCGGCGGTGAGTGCCAGCACCCGGCGCACGCCCGCCTCCTCCAGCGAGGAGAGCACCACGTCCTCGGCGCCGGCGGCCGCGATCAGCTCCCCGATCACGGCCTCCGGCACGTCGCGGTTGGCGAACGGCCGACGGCTGGAGTGGCGCTGTCCGATCGCCGCGTACAGCTCGGCCTCATCCGGCGCGCCCGCCGGCCGCGAGAGGTCGAGCACTGCCGCCAGCTCCGGGGCCGCCGGGTCCGGCAGCAGCCGCACCCGTGCCTCCCGGCCCAGACGGCCCGCAGCCAGGCGCAGGTTGAGCAGCGCCGCGCCCACCGAGAGGTACCGGGCCCGGCCGTCCGGGTCCGTGACGGGCACGGCGCGCGAAGGGTCTGTGTACACCTGGAGGCCGCGCGCGTCGGCAGTCGGGCGGAAGCGCCAGGGCTGGCTGTTGTGGAGCGAGGGCGCGGCTCCGCCTGCGGCGGCCAGCAGCCGGAACTCCGTGAGGGTCAGCGACGGCTCGGTCATGGCGGACATCTCCTTGCCCCCTTGCGGGCATCACGCTGGCGCGATCTGCCTTCAGGGTGCGCCTCGCGCGGACAGCAGCCGAGGGGCCCAAGGTCCGCTTCGAAGGGCCGTCCGGCCCTGGCGTGACATGCCGTCTCGCGGCCCACCCCGGTCGGGGTCGCTGCGCCCTGCCGACAACGCACCGCTGGTAGCGGCGGTGTGACATCCGCCGGCACACGCCGACCGATCGTGCTCGGCAGCGAGGCCCTCGCCGGGCGAGCGGATCTCGCCGGCGCCCAGGTGCTGTCGGGGGGAACCGGCCTTCCCGCTCCAGCCGCTGCTGTGGGGACGAGACCCCTGGGCACCCCATGCTCCCGCCGGTCCAGGGGCATACGGCAGGGGCGGACCGGACCGGCGACCAGGGCCGGTCGGCCCCTGGCCCGCCCCCACCGCACGGTGCACGGTGGAAATGACCATCCAGTCTGACGGAGCACTCGGCAGCAGGAGGACATCATGCAAGGACAGGTCGTCGTCGGATTCGACGGATCACCCGAGAGCGCGGCCGCCGTCGACTGGGCGGCCAGGGAGGCCCTGCGCCGCAGGCTGCCCCTGGAACTGGTCCAGGCCTGGCCGTGGTCGGAGAACCATGAACTCGGCGGCGAGAACGCCGTGCGGTGGGCCAGGCGACGGCTCAGCCGGGAGCAGCTCGAACTCCAGGGCCGGCTCACCGGCCTGGAAGTGTCCGGCGTGCACGTGCCGGACGAGCCGGCGGCCGCCTTGGAAGCAGCCGCCAAGCAGGCCGCGTTGCTGGTCCTCGGCTCGCGCGCGCTCAGTACGGTCCACGGCTTCCTGGTGGGCTCGGTGAGTCAGGACGTCCTCGGCCGGGCCGCCTGTCCGGTGGTGCTGGTCCGGGCCGGTGCCACCGATGCCGGCGAACACCAGCCGGATGCGGAGGGCCGGCCGTCCACCGGCACCCCGTTCCGGGACGTCGTCCTCGGCCTTGACCTGCACCACCCCTACGACGCGGTGCTCACCTTCGGCTTCGAGGCCGCCCAGCTCCGCTCGGCGCCGCTGCGGGTGGTGCACGTCTGGGGGCCTCCGGTCGGCACCTCCCTGGCGAACGGCGTGATCGCGGGGATGGGGGACCTGCCGGAGGCGGCGGAGACCCAAGCCCTCACGGAGGCGCTGCGGCCGTGGCGGGACAAGTACCCGCAGGTCGAGGTCATCCCCCGGACGATCATGGGCAGCGCCGGCTACACACTGCTGGAGACGGCCTCGCAGGCCGGCCTCCTGGTCGTCGGCAGGCGTACCCGGCACGCACCGCTGGGCCCGCGCCTGGGCCCGGTCGCCCACGCCGCGGTCCACCACGCGTCCTGCCCTGTCGCAGTTGTCCCCAGCGACTGAGCGACGACCGAGGACCATGCTCGGCGAAGGCTGCGCCGCCGTCCGGAGCGACCCCGGTCGAGCCCGCCCGCAGACGAAGGGACAGGTTCCGACATGACCACGCACACCGGTCCGGCCCGCACCGAACGGTGGACACTCCGCCTCGACCTCTTCGAGGAGGGTGACGTCACCAAGGTGCACGCCGTCCTCGACACCGGCGACGACACCCTGGAGAGCCGCACCACCGCCCGGCGCGGTCCGAACGACGCACCCGTACCGGAGGTCGGCGACGAGTTCGCCGCCGGACGCGCCCTGGTCGACCTCGTGCGGATCTGGGAGGTTCGCGATGCTCAGAACATCAGGTCGTAGCCGCCGTCCGAGTTGGCACTGAAGTTGGCGTTGCCGGTGGAGTCGGAGAAGCGGAGCGTGCCACCGATGACGGAGCCGGTGAACTGCTTGAGCGTGACCCCCTCGTGCGCGACGGACGCGAGCACGGCGATGGCGATCTCCGAACCCTCGTCGAACTTGAGCTGGAGCGTGCAGTAGACGGAATCGGCGTCCGAGCCGACGGTCATCTTCGTGCAGAGACCGTACGCGGTACCGGCGTCGCTGCCCCGGGCGGCCTTGAAGGTGGCCTTGGTGGCGTAGGGGACGCCGACCTCCGGAATGGCGCCGCCCGCCAGGGGCGTTGCCACGCTGTCGATGACGAGGTCGGGGATGACGGCCACCCTGACCGAACGGTGGGTGTCCACCCGGTCCTCACCGGTCGCCAGCGCCGGCACGCCCATCGCGGCTGTCGCCCCGATCACCAGCGCGGCGACGGCGACGGGGAAGGGCTGCTTGAGGAACAGGGGACGTCGCACGGGTAGCTCCAGGATCGTCACGGAATCGGCCTGATGGCCGATCCATCCGAGCACGCCGTTCGTGAACGGACCGGTTACCGTGCGGAGAGCGACACCGAGCTCCACTCCAATGGGCGACGCGCAGGCCGCTACCCGGACCGCATCGTCGGTCAGGGCGGAAGGGATGAGGCGGGCGGACGAGCTGACGGGCCGTCCGAGGCCGTGGGCAGTGGACGGACTCGGGCTTCCGGCGGGTACGGGTCGCGCTGCTGATGGGCAGCCACTGAGCCGCTGGCACTCAGCGGTCACCCTGTGCCGGGCCGCAGAACGACGGACTCCAGGTCCGCCGCCGATCCGGCGCCGGCGACGGTCTCCCCGTCCGCGCCCCGGTCATCGGTGATGGTGATGACGTGGCCGAATCCGGCCCGGTGCCCGGCGGTTGCCGCTGCCTGGCTGTCCGTCAGCAGGACCGCCCGCCCGGCTGTGGCGTGCAGCAGCTTCAACGCCAGCTGATGGAGGGCGGGATCCGGCGGGCCGCTGAGGTGGTGGCGCTCGGCGTCGGTGGCATCGACGATGTACTCGACCAGGTGCACCAGCCCGGCACTGCGCAGCAGGATCTCGACGAAACGCCGGTCGGCCTGGGAGGCCAGCAGGCTCAGTAGTTCGTCGCCGGACGGGCCGAGATGCCACTCGGCCAGGTCGGTCCGGTAGCCGTGGGCGTGGAGCAGCGGTGTCCGGGCGCGGGGGCCGGGCGGAGGGAGTCACCGGCGCCCACCACCGTCCGGTGCGTCGTCGTCCCAGGAGAGGCGGTCGACCAGGCCGGCCAGGCCCTCGATCCGGGCCACTTGGAGGCAGAGGGCGGCGGCGTCGTTGCGCGAGCGGGTGTGTCCGCTGAGGATGACGTGGCCGCGCTCGCACCTGACGCTCAGGCTGTGCGGAGCGACCCCGGAGCCGGGGGTGAGCACCGCGGCAAGGACCTCTGCCCGGAGTGCCTCGTCGTCGGCGTGCAGGGACTCCAGCAGGTCGCGCGGGGAGAGGAGGCCGGACAGCCGGCCGTGCTCGTCCACCACCGGCAGGTGGTGGAGCGCGTGGGAGAGTGCGGTGCGAAGGGCCACCAGGACGGTGGAGTCCTGCGGCACGGTCACGGCGGGAGTGGTCATCAGGTCACGGGCCGTCAGCTCCGCAGGGCCGTCGGTGCGGTCGTAGGAGGTGAGCAGGTCGGAGGCGGCGATCACGCCGACCGGCTCGTTGTCGGAGGTGACCACCGGCAGGATGCCCCGGTGCGAGGCGATGATCGCGGCGAGCACGGTGGTGAAGTCGGTGTCGGGGGTGACCGCGACAGCAGGGCGGGTCATCCAGTCGGCCACCCGTGCCTCGCCCGGGGGGTGAGCTCCGTGCTGCCCGGTCGGGGTTCCGTCGAGGATGCTGTGGTTCATCGCTCCTCCTCCGTCGGAGTGGCGGGCGGGCGTCGCAGTTGCCGTAGGTAGGGGTCGAAGCCGGCCGCGGGCCGGAGCCGGACGCGCGCGTCCACGCAGGCCAGGCCGTCGGGCGAGGCGATCAACGGGTTGAGGTCGGCCTCGGCCACCTCGGGGAGGTCGGTGGCCATCCGGGAGAGTCCGGCAAGTGTCCGGCCGACCGCCGTCAGGTCGACGCCGGGGAAGCCGGGGCGGCCCAGCAGCAGCGGGGCGGAGCGTAGTTCGGTGACCATCGTGGTGAGGTCGGCCTCGGTGAGCGGGGCGAGCCGGGCCACCCGGTCGTCGAGGACCTCGGTGGCGGTACCGCCCAGGCCCAGGACCACCAGCGGGCCGAACACCCGGTCCTGCACCACTCCGGCGAGCAGTTCGAGGCCGGGGGCGGCCATCGGCTGCACCAGCACCCCGGCGAGCCGGTCGCCGAAGCGCTCGGCGAACTCGCGGTAGGCGGTGCGCACTTCACTCTCGTCGGCCAGGCCGGTGCGGACGGCGCCGCTCACGCTCTTGTGGACCAGGCCGGGCACGTGCGCCTTGAGTACGACCTTTCCCTCGTGGCCCGCGCCGCGCAGTGACCGGGCGGCCGCCATGGTGCCGGCTTCGTCGGAGGCCAGCACCGAGGGGGTGAGCGGCAGCCGGTAGCAGGACAGGAGTCGGGCGGTGCGGGCCGGGTCGAGCCAGCCGCCGTCCGGCTCGGCCGCGAGGAAGTCCGCGACCAATTGACGGGCCGCGTCCGGGTCGCAGTCGGCGGCCCGCGCCTCGACCCCGGGCGGCTCGGCCAGCCACCGGGCCCGGTCGAGGGCGTGGGCGAGAGCCCGGGCGGCGGCCGTCGGATCGGCGTAGGACGGGAGCTGCCCGCCGTCCGCGCAGGGACGGCAGCGGGTGGGGATCTCCTGGCTGAGCATGACGGCTGTCACCGGGACGCGCCGCCGGGCCGGGCCGTCCAGCAGGGTCCGCAGCAGGTCCTGGTCCGCCCCGGGCGTGAGAGCGGTCGGCACCAGGCACACCAGCAGGGCGTCCACGGCCTGACTGCGGGTCAACAGCTCGACGCACGCCAGGAGTTCGGCGGGGCCGATGGCGGCGGTGGTGTCCACCGGGTTGGCGGTGCCGGCGGCCGGTGGCAGCAGGGCGGCCAGCTCGGCGGTGACGTCGTCCGGGAGCGGGGGCACGCTGAGTCCCGCTTCGACGCAGGCGTCGGCGGCCAGGATGCCGATGCCGCCCGCGTTGGAGACGACGGCGACCGCCCCGCGTGGCCCGGGCAGCGGCTGGGAGTGCAACAGGGCTGCGGTGTCGACCAGTTCGGAGATGCCGCGGGTGGCGGTGACGCCGGCCTGCCGGAACAGTGCCTCGCGCGTGACGGTCGGGGTGGCGGCGGCCGCCGTGTGCGAGGCGGCGCCGCGCCGCCCGGCCGCCGAGCGGCCGGCGTCCACGGTGAGGACGGGAATCGTCCGGGTGACGCGGCGGGCGGTGCGGGCGAAGGCGCGGGGGTTGCCGAAGGACTCCAGGTGCAGCAGTGCCAGGTCGGTGCGCTGGTCGTCCTCCCACCACTGCAGCAGGTCGTTGCCGCTGACGTCGTACTTGTCGCCGAGCGAGACGAAGCTGGAGACCCCGATCCCGAGCCAGGCCAGCCGCTCCAGCAGGGCGATGCCCACACCACCCGACTGCGCGGCGACCCCGGCGCTGCCGGGCACCGGGAACGCGCCGCCGAACTCGGCGTCGAGCCGCACCGCAGGGTCGGTCTGGGCGATGCCCAGGCTGTTGGGGCCGACCAGCCGCATCGAGTGCCGGCGGCAGCTGTGCAGCAGTCGCCGGGCCTGTGTGGCGTCCAGTCCGGAGGCGAGCACCACCAGTGCCCGTACACCGGCGCGCCCGCAGTCCTCGGCCACGCCCGGCACCGCCTCGGGCGGTACGGCCAGCACGGCGAGGTCGGGGGTCTGCGGCAGGGCGGTGACGGAGGGGTACGCGGGCTCGCCCGCGACCTCCTCGGCGCGCGGGTTGACCGCCCAGACCGGGCCGGTGAAGCCGCTCTGACGGATCTTCAGCAGGACCGTGCGGCCGACCGAGCCGGGCCGGCGCGAGGCGCCGAGGACGGCGACCGAGCGGGGGCGCAACAGTGCGGTCAGGCTGGCCACGTCCGCGGCCCGGCCGCGCTCGTCGACGGCCGTGCGGTAGTGCTCGTCGCTCTCGTCGAGTGGGAAGCTGACCTTGATCTCGCCCTCTTCGGCGTGCCGGTGGACGGGCAGGCCGAGATCGGAGAGGACGCGGTGGACGGCCAGGTTGCCCGCCATCGTGTCGGCCTCGATCGTGCGGATGCCGGATGCCCGGGCCGCGTGCAGCAGGTGCTCGATCAGCAGGGTGGCGACCCCTTGGTGCTGCCAGGTGTCGGCGACGGCCACGGCGAGCTCGGCCCGGCCGGTGTCGACGCTCTCGTAGTCGGCCTCGCCGGCCAGTTCGCCGTCCACCCAGGCCCCCAGGGCCAGGAAGCCGGGCCGGGGCGGACCGCACAGCCGGTCGGTGGCGAGTCGGGGGGCGTTGCGGCTGGCGCCGAAGAACCGCATCCGGCGGCTGGCCTCGGACATCCGTACGGAGTGCAGGTCCAGCACGGCGTCGTGGTCGCTCGGGCCGAGCGGACGGATGACCGCGGTCCTGCCGTCGGCCAGCAGTGCCTCGGTGGTGGCGGGCGGGTACGGGGCGGTGGACATCGCCTGTTCCTCTCGTCGGCTTGCGCGGCCTCGTCTCCACCGTGGGTCCGATCCGGTTTCCGCGACAGGGCCCACCGGCTGCGCGGCCGGGGCCGACCGGCCCTCCCGTCGGCACGGCCCGGGCCGCACGATGAAGGTGATCAAGGGCGTGGGGAGGCTGGGACGCCGCTATCGGGGGCAGGCAACCGGAGGCGGAGATGTCCATGAGCACGGCGGACGGAGAGCAGGCCGGGGCCCGGCCGGTGCACCCCGGCGACCTCGGCCGCAGGGCCGCGCACAGGCGCGAGCAGCTCGGGATGAGCCGGGAGCGGGTGGCGGAGCGGGCCGGCATGGAGGTGAACCACCTCGACTACCTGGAGACGAGCCCGGCCGCGATCGAGGTCGAAGCCCTCACGAGGCTCGCGGGAGCGCTCGAGACCTCGGTCGGTCACCTGCTCGGTAGTGCTGCCGCGCCGCCTGGTTCGGCTCGGCGGGGTGCCGAGCCCGTACTGGAGGAGCTGGCGGCCTGGGAGTGCTGGGCCAAGATCTCGCCGCGGGGGGTCGGCAGACTCGCTCTGACCACGCCGGACGGCCCGCTGGCACTGCCGGTCAACTACCGCGTCCTGGACGGCACTCTGCTCTACCGCACGGCGGCCGGCAGCGTCCTGGCCCGGGCAGCGGGCAGCCGGGTCGCCTTCGAGGTGGACCGGCTGGACGAGGCGCTACTCCAGGGCTGGAGCGTGCTGCTGACCGGCAGGGCGGAGCAGGTGACCGAACCGGAGGCCCTGGGGTGGCTCGGCCTGCACGCCGACCCGCGCCCCTGGCCGGCCGGGAGCCGGGAGACGTGGCTGCGGATCAAACCGAACACGATCACCGGCCGCCGCATCCGCGCCCGAGGCCTGCCGAACAGCTGAGTGCGGCGCGGGACAGCACACGAGGAGTACCCGATGGACGTACCGATCGTCGTCGGATTCGACGGATCGCCCGAGAGCGTGGCAGCGGCCGACTGGGCCGTCCGGGAGGGGCTGCGCCGGCAGCAGCCGGTGGAGCTGGTCCAGGTCTGGCCGTGGCACGGCGGTCATGTGCTGGGCAGCGACGACGCGGTCCGGTGGGCCAGGCGGCGGCTGGCCGCCGAGGCGGCCGGGTTGCGCGGCCGGATCGCCGGGGTCGACGTGACGGACAGGCACGTCCAGGGCGATCCGGTCACCGTCCTGGCGGTGGCGGGCCAGGGTGCCGCGATGCTGGTTCTCGGCTCGCGGGCGCTCGGCGCGCTGCGGGGCTTCCTGACCGGCTCGGTGGGCAGGCAGGTCCTCGGCCGGGCCGACTGCCCCGTGGTCCTGGTCCGGGCGGACGACAGCTCGCCGGCCGGTGGGAGCGGACTTCCGGCCGCCCGGGACTTGCGGGAGGTCGTGGTCGGACTGAGGGTGCGTCACCCTTCCGAGCGGACGATGGAGTTCGCGTGCGAGGCCGCCGCAGCACGGTCCGCCCCGCTGCGGGTGGTCCACGTCTGGAGCCCGCCGAGCGGCAGCGACTACCTCGCGTTCGCCGCCATCGGAAACTCGGAAAGGGAACTCGCAGAGGCCGAGCAGCACCTGGTCGAGGACGCCCTGCAACCGTGGCACCGCCGCTACCCCCAGCTCGCGATCACGGGGGAGGCACGGCTGGGCACGGTGGCACTCACCCTGCTGGACGCCGCCTCCGGTGCGGACCTGCTGGTGATCGGCCGCCACAGCCGGCGGGTGCCCGTCGGGACCCACCTCGGTTCGGTGGCCCAGGCCGCCGTCCACCACGCGCCCTGCCCGGTCGCGGTCGTCCCGGACGGCTGACGGACCGACAGGCCCGGCACGGCAACGGCCGGGCCGCACACCAGAGAGGTGAGCGACCATGCACGCAGTGATCGTCTACGAGAGCATGTACGGCAACACCCGCCGGATCGCCGAGGCCGTGGCCGAGGGGGTCCACGAGGCGGTGCCGGACGCCGACGTCCGGTGCCTGGGGGTCTCCGAGGCGAGCCCCGAGGTGACCCGCGCCGCGGACCTCCTGGTCGTCGGTGGGCCCACCCACATGCGCGGCCTGTCCTCGGGCCTCAGCCACAGGCTGGCCACGAGCCCCGGGGCCCGGAAGGACCACGACCCGCAGTCGCCGTCGGGCAGCCGCCCCACCCGGGAGGCCGCGACCGCCGGCCTGCGCAGCTGGTTCCACGCGCTGCCCGAGGCCGGCCCCGACTCCCGTGCCGCCGCCTTCGACACCAGAGGCGAAGCCCGGGGCGGCGGCGCGGCCGGCGGGATCGCCCGCCGCCTGGCACACCACCGCTTCGACCTGGTGGCCGAACCCGAGGGGTTCGTGGTCCACGGCTCCGTCGGCCCGTTGCGCGACGGCGAACTGGACCGGGCCAGGGACTGGGGCCGCCACCTGGTCTGACGCAGCAGCTTCGCCCCGCCCGTCGCAGCGGGGAGGCAGCACTCACCCCGGGACCGCCGGAACCACCAGTCCCCCCCGGAGGTGAGGAGAGTGTGACGGGACGTATGGACGGGAGATCCGCAGTCGTGACCGGTGGAGCGCGGGGCATCGGCGCGGCCATCGCGCGGGAGTTCGCCGCCGACCGGTGTCGCCCGGTACCGGAGGCTGACCAGCCGTCACTGGGCCGCCGTGGGACAGGGAACGGACCGGGACGGCCTGCTCCGGCTGGAGGTGGCCACCGCCGGTTCGGGGCTCCGCCTGACGCTGGCCGCCCGCACACGGGTCCACCGGTCGGGCGCCGCCGTTCCGGTGGTCCGGACCGAGGAATTCCGGGACGGCTGGGCCGCGCAGGCACACCTCCTCGGCACGGGGCCACGGGCGCGGTCATCTCCAGCTTCTCCGTGCCTCGGTTCGCCGGACAGGGCCGGGAGGGCGGCGGCCCCGGGGGCCGGCCGGCCCTGGGCCTCACTCGAATGACCTTGGACGGTTTGCCCGGCCCGTGCGCCCGGCCGGACGATGACGTGACTCCTTCCACGCCGATCGGGACCCCCGGGCCGCCCGTTTCGGTAGATCGGCGGTTCGCGTGCGTCAGGAACAGATCGCCACCCCGTCCGGCGAACCCCACGAAGCAGCCTTCCGACCCGCTCGGGGGCCGGCCCGGCGCGCCGAGTACGCGGCGTTCGTCCTGTTCCCCCTGGTCGCTGCCGCGGTGGCGGTCCTCGTTCTGCTCGACTTCCACGGAGGGGCGGCGCAGGAGGGACAGCGGATCGCCCTGTGCGCCGCGGCCGCCTTCTTCAACGTGTTCGTCCTGCTCTACCACCTGACGCATCCTCCGCACCCCAAGTTCCTGATGCTCCGTCGGCGCAGGCTGGCCATCCGCACCCACGCGGTCGGCGGCGTGGTGGAGCTGGTCGCGGGCGTCACCGCCTACTTCGTCGCCGACCCCACGGTGCCGGCCGTCGTGATGGCGCTCGCGGGTCTCGTCCTGCACGTCCCCACGGCCGCCTACCAGATCACCGTGGTCTTCGGCGCCAAGGCGGTGATGGTGCCGGGGTACGTGTTCGTCGTCGTGCTGCACGCGTTCTGCGCGGTGCACCTACTCGCCGAACCGCGCTCGACCTTCTGGCTGGTCAACACCTTCCTGGTGCTCAACATCTACGTCTGGTGCCGGGTGTTCATCGGGCTCTTCAACTTCCTCGGCCTGTTCCAGGAGTCCGCGTACTCCGTCGCGATCATGTTCTCCGGCCTCCTGATGATCCCGGCGGTGGTCGGATTCGCGGGCAACCTGCTGCTCGTCGTCTTCGTGTTCGCGCACGTCCTCCTGTACCGGGCGGTCATGAAGCCGTCCCCGGCCGAGTTCGCCGAGTACGTGAGCGAGAAGGGGCGGGAGACCCTCATCGACCAGCGGGTCCGCCAGGCCTGGGCCTCGATCGCCGCCGACGAGGCGCAGGCGGACGACGGCGACGGCGCGGAGCGGCGACGGGCACGAGCGCTCTTCGACGCCCTCGGCACCGACCGCAGCGGATCGCTCACCCTGGACGAGATCGACGCGCTGACGAGCCGGTGGCCCGGCCCGTTCCTGGCCGCCTTCGTCGAGCGCTACGGCGCGGCGGGAGAGGTCTCCTTTGAGGTGTTCTACCGGCACCTGTACCGCGCCCACGGCATGGACGGGGGGTCCGGAGACAGGCGGGCGAAGCCCGACCTCTCGTCAGAACGTGCCGCCCGCCGGGTGTTCGACCGCCTCGACCTCGATGGGAGCGGCTCCGTCGATGCCTTCGAGCTGCGCCTGCTCCTGCTCGGATGGGGTCTGCCGGACGGTGAGGTCGACCGCTACCTGCGGCTGTACGACGACGGCGACGGGTGCGTCTCGTTCGAGGAGTTCCACACCGGGATGCGCCCGATCTGGCAGTTCGGCGCCCACATCCTCGCGAAGGAGGCACGGAACCGGCCGACCGCAGTAGAAGGGCAGGGGTCCCGGCTCACCCCGATCGAGTGATCGGCGCCCACGGGTGTACCCGGGCGACGCCTCGTGGGCGGTGGACCGTTCTGACGGGAAGACCGGCCTGGCCCTGGCGGCCCACGCCCGTGAAACGGTCGGCAGGTCCAGCCGCTCCCCGCTCAGCGTGCCGCCGCCGATCGCGGCCTGGCCCAGGGGCGCTGCTCGTCGACGGCCGCCCCGACACCATGCCGCACCAGCGGATCGTCCACGTCGACAGGCCGGAAGCGCTCGCCGACGTGCGGCTGCGCGAGGTCGCCCCCGACCGGCTCGCCGAGGCTCCTGCTGGACGACTCGACGTCGCCCTTCGGATGAGCCGCCGGTCATCCGCTGCCCGTTCGCGCGAACCTCCTCCTCAGCGGGCCAGGTCGCGGCGGGCGAGCAGGGCGAACGCCGCGCCGATCCCGACCGCGCCGATCAGGCACAGCAGGGCGAGCGAGGCCCACGGGACGGTGCCGTCGGCGAGTGCGTCGCCCGGGGTGTAGTAGTGGAACGGACTGGCGTAGCGCAACGGTGAGGCCGGGGACCAGGCGAGGGCGACGAAGTTGAGGGCGAAGCCGATCGCGCCGAAGGCGATGACGGTGCCGATCACCTGGGCCCTGCCCCGGGCGACGGCCGAGACGGCCAGGGCCGGGCCGGTCATGCAGAGGGAGAAGCCGAAACCCAGCAGCCCGGCCACGAACACCCCGGTGACCGGCACCTCCCGGTGCAGGTCCGGTGAGAGGGCCACTCCGGCCGCCACCGTCAGGGTGGCCGCCAGGTTCAGCGCCAGGGTGACCAGCAGCAGCGCGGCCGTCCGTTCGCCCAGCAGCCGGGCCCGGGAGACCGGACGGACCATCAGCAGTTCCAGGGTGCCCGACTCCACGTCGGCCGCCACCGCGGCGGCCAGCGAGCCGATCGCGGTGAGCTGCATGGCGATCCAGAACGGGTGGACCAGCCCGGCACCGAGCAGTCCGGGGTAGCTGGCGATCGAGACCTCGCCGGCCGAGCCGCTGAACGCCTTGAACGCGCCCGGCGGGGTCTTGCCACCCCCGGCGAAGAGCTGCATCGGGGAGAGGGTGCCGGTGATCACCACGATCAGCGCCTCGAACAGCACCATGCCCAGCGCCAGGGCGACCAGCATCCGACGGCGCCGGTGCAGCGCCAGCCACAGCAGCGGTAGGCGCGTTCTCATGACCCCTCCTCGGGCGTGGTCGGCTCGCGGTAGAGGTCGAGGAAGGCCTCGTCCAGCCCGGCCTCCTCGACCGTCAGGTCGGCCACCGGCAGGGCCAGCAGGCCGCGCAGCGCGTCCGGTACCTCCGACGGTGGCACCAGCAGCTCGACCCGGTCCCCCTGCCAGTCGGGCTGCCAGCGGTCGGCCGCGCCGAGCGGCCGCGCGCCCAGCCCGTCGGCGAAGAGCAGCCGGACCCGGCGGGCCCGGGCTTCGCGCAGTTCGGCGACGCCGCGCACCGTGACGAGCCGGCCCGCCCGGACGATCGCCACCCGTCCGCAGGCCCGTTGGACCTCCGGCAGGACGTGGCTGGAGAGCAGGACGGTGCGCCCGGCGGCCCGGGCCTCGGCGAGCAGCTCGAAGAAGGTCTCCTGGACCAGTGGGTCCAGGCCCTCGGTCGGCTCGTCCAGCACCACCAGTTCGGGGTCGTGCTGGAACGCCTGGACCAGGCCGATCTTCTGCTTCATGCCCCGGGAGTACTCCCGCACCGCCCGTGCCAGCACCGTCCCGGAGAGCCCGAGCCGTTCGCACAGCTCCGCCCTCCTGGGCGTCGGCGCGCGCTGCAGGTCGGCCAGCAGGTCGAGGGTCTGACGGCCGGTCAGCTCGGGGTAGAGCCGGAGCTCACCGGGCAGGTAGCCGAGGGAGGGAGCCAGCCGGCGGTGGTCGGCGACCGGGTCGAGGCCGAGCGCCCGTACCCGGCCCCCGGAGGGCCGCAGCAGCCCGGTCAGGCAGCGCAGCACGGTGGTCTTGCCGGCCCCGTTCGGGCCGAGCAGTCCGAACACCTCACCGGTCGCGACCGTGACGTCGAGGTGCTCGATGCCCACCGTGCGGCCGTAGTGCTTGGTCAGCGCCCCGAGTTCGATCGCGGGAGCCGGGCCTGTCATCGGGCACCTCCTGGTGGGTCGCGGATCCCGGCACGGCGGTGGCGTCGTGCTGACGGGATACCCGTCCGGGCAGCACCCACTCTGCTTCCGGCCTCGCCGCCCGGGCGAGAGCCGCCCGGCCCACCGGACAGGGCCACTCGGCACTGGCCCGGAACGTGACCGACCGGCTGTGCTGGAGCACGGGGGAGCTCGCCGCACGACCGAGGAGCCCGACCCGAACCTCTACGCGGACCGGCTGCGCCACCGACGCCGACTCGTGGCCCGCGCGCCGAGATGGGAGACGAATCACCGTGCCTGTCACCACCACCGTCGATCCGGTGCCCCGTGGCCTGACCGAGGATCAGGCACGCCGCCGGCTCGCCGAGTTCGGCCCGAACAGCGTCGAGGCCGCTCCACGGACGCCCTGGTGGGCCCGGGTGGCCGCGCAGCTCAGGGACCCGTTGATCACCGTCCTGCTCGCGGCCGTGGCCCTGACCGTCGCCATCGGCGACCACGCCGACGCGACCGTCATCGCCCTGGTGATCGTGGTGAACACGGTGGTCGGCGTCGTCCAGGAGATCCGCGCCGACCACGCCGTCTCCGCCCTCACCGCACTCTCCGCCCCGACCGCCCGGGTGCTGCGCGAGGGCGAACAGCGCGAGGTGCCGCCGGAGACCGTCGTCCCGGGCGACGTCCTGGTGCTCGGCGAGGGCGACATCGTGCCCGCCGACGCGGCACTCGTCCAGGCCTCGGCCCTGCTGGTGGACGAGTCGATGCTGACCGGTGAGTCCGTCCCGGTGGAGAAGGAGGCCCGGCCCGGATCGGACGTCCTGCAGGCCGGCACCGTGGTGCTGCGCGGCCGGGCCCGGGCCGTGGTCACCGCGACCGGCGCGGCGGGTGCGCTCGGCCGGATCGCGGCCCTGCTGCACCCGCGGTCGGAGCCCACCCCGCTCCAGCGGCGGCTCGCCGGACTGGGCCGGGTGATCGCCGCGGTGGCCACCGGGCTGTGCCTGCTGGTCTTCGCGCTGGGCCTGGCCCGGGGCGAGCCGCCCGAGGTGATGGGCGTGACCGCGATCAGCCTCGCGGTCGCCGCCGTCCCGGAGTCGCTGCCCGCCGTGGTCACCCTGGCCCTGGCGCTCGGCGCCCGCCGGATGGCCGCCCGGCAGGCCGTGGTGCGCCGGCTCGCGGCCGTCGAGACCCTCGGCTCGGTCACCGTCCTGGCGACCGACAAGACCGGCACCCTGACGGAGGGTCGGATGGTGGCCGAACGGGTCTGGACCCCGGCCGGACAGGTCGAGATCCACGGCGACGGCTACCGGCCGTCCGGCGAGGTGCTCGCGCAGGGGAGTCCGGTCGGAACCGAACTGCTCTCCCCGGTGCGCCGGTTGCTGCGCTCGGCGGCCCTGTGCAACGACGCCGCGCTGCGCCCGCCCGACCCGGGTGGCGCGGAGTGGACCGCCCTCGGCGACCCGACCGAGGCGGCCCTGCTGGTGGCAGCCCACCGGGCGGGCTGCGACCCGGACGCCCTGGTCAGGACCCACCCGCGTACTGGCGAGGTGCCGTTCGACAGCCTGCGCAGGCGCATGACGACCCTTCACCACCTCGATCCGCACGCTGTCCTGGTCTGCCTGAAGGGCGCACCGGAGGCCGTCCTGGACCCGGCGGTGCTGGACGAACCGCTGGACCTGCTCGCCCGGGCCCGGGCCGAGGCGGCCGGGCTGGCCGCCGAGGGCTACCGCGTCCTGGCGGTCGCCGACGGGCAGCGCAGCGGGCTCCCCACCCACCCGGCCGACGCGGAGACCGGGCTGTGCCTGCTCGGCCTGGTGGCGGTCAGCGACCCGCCGAAGGCGGCAGCGGCCGAGACCCTGGCCGCCTGCCGCCGGGCGGGGATCGTCCCTGTGATGATCACCGGCGACCATCCGGCCACCGCTCGCGCCATCGCGGTCCGGGTCGGCCTGCTGCCGCCCGATGCGGAGGGCCACGAGGTGGTGACCGGGCAGCAGTTGGCGGACGGCGAGGTCACGGACGTGACCGCGGTGCGGGTGTTCGCCCGCACCGGTCCCGAGCAGAAGCTCGCCATCGTGCGGGCCCGGCAGGACCGCGGAGAGGTGACCGCGATGACCGGGGACGGCGTCAACGACGGCCCCGCGCTGCGGCAGGCCGACATCGGCGTGGCGATGGGCGGGCGCGGCACCGAGGTCGCCCGGCAGGCCGCCGACCTGGTACTGGCCGACGACCAACTCGCGACCGTGGTGGCCGCGGTCGAGGAGGGACGCCGGGTCTACGACAACATCCGGCGCTTCCTGCTGTACGGACTCGCGGGCGGCACGGCCGAGATCCTGCTGATGCTGCTCGGTCCGCTGTTCGGCCTGACGATCCCGCTGACGGCCGGTCAGATCCTCTGGGTCAACCTGCTCACCCACGGCCTCACCGGCGTGGCCACCGGTGCCGAACCGGTCTCCCCAGCGGCGATGCGGCGCCCGCCCCGGCCGCCGGGCCAGCAGGTGCTCGGGGCCGGCCTGTGGCAGGGCGTGCTGCTGCTCGGCACGGTGGTGACGGCGGCTTCCCTGGCCGCCGCTCTGTGGGCCGTGGAGGCCGGACGGCCCTGGCAGAGCGTGCTGTTCCTGGCTCTGCTGACGGCGCAGCTCGGCATGGTGCTGGGCCTGAGGGAGCGCGTCCTCACCCGGGAGAACCCGTTCCTCCCGGCGGCGGTGGCCGCCTCGGCGGCACTCGCCGCAGCCGCCCTCTACCTGCCGTTCCTCAACGGACTGTTGGGCACCGTCCCGCTGGGGACGGCGGAACTCGCGGTGGCGGCGGCAGTGGGTCTGACCGGCTTCGCGGCGGCCAGCCTCCGGGCCGTGGCCACCAGGAGGATCCGGCCGAGCGGCCCGGAGCACCGGGGCCACTCGGCCCTGCTGGATCGGCGCGGGCCCGCCTACCGTGAGGACAGGGCCGCCGAGGGCGCGGCCACCGGACCGGTGGAGGAGCCATGACATCCGCCAGTGAACGCCGACCGGTCGTCCTGGGCGTGGACTCCCTCCGGCCGTCCCCGATGGCCGTCGCGTGGGCGGCCGACGAGGCCGGCCGGCGAGGGCTGCCCCTGCGGCTGGTGCACGCGGTGCCGTCCGAGCCCGCCCTGCACCGCCCGTTCGAGCAGGCCAGGTACCAGCAGGCGCTGCGCGAACAGGGCGCCGAGGCACTGGAGAAGGCGGAGGCCACCGCCCGGGCCAGGCACCCGGGGCTCGAGACCTCGATCGCCCTCGGCGAGGGGACGGCCTCCCACCTGCTCTGCCGGGAGTCCGCCGACGCCGAGCTGATCGTGCTCGGCTCCCGCCACCTCTCCCGGGTCGAGGAGGTCCTCAGCGCCCGGTCGGTCACCGTACCGGTGAGCGCCCAGGCCGACTGCCCGGTCGCGGTGGTGGGTTCACCCGAGCACGTCACCCAGGATCCGCCGTACCTGGTGGTCGGGGTGGACGCCAGCCCCTCGTCGGTGGCTGCCGTGGAGCATGCCTACCAGGCGGCGGCCCTGCGCGGCGCGGAGCTGCACGCGATCTGGGTCTGGCAGCCTCCCTTCGTGGCCCTGGCGGCCGAGGAGTTCTCGCTCCGCGAGGGGCGACGGCTGCTGCACGAGAGCACCGCCGGCCTGTCCGCCACCCACCCGGACGTCCGGGTGGTCCACGAGGTGCTGGTCGGCCACCCGGTCGAGGAACTCGCCAAGGAAGCCGAACACGCGCTCGCCGTCGTGGTCGGCCGCCGCGGCCGGGGCGGCTTCACCGGCATGCGTCTGGGCTCCGTCCCGCACGGGCTGCTCCACCGTGCGACCAGTCCCGTGGTGACCGTCCCGTCGGCGCGGTGAGCTACGGCCGGCCCGTGGTGCGACACGACGGGATGACCGAAGGGTAACGTTTCTCCGGTTTTGATCCTTCTAGGGTGATCACGCACTGCACATCCGGTACCGGAAGGTACCTGCACCCCGAGGGGTCAGTCCCATGCGCCTTCGTCAGGCCGCCGTCACCACCGTGGGCGTCTTCGCCCTGCTGTTGTCCGCCCCGTCGCCCGCGAACGCCGCCTCCGGCGACTTCGAGTACAAGACCGCCGCCGGAGTCGGGGCGGTGCTCCCCGACCCCACCAGCGGCATCTGCCTCAACCTCGACGGCGCCACCGAGGAGAGCCCCGCCCACTCCCCGAGGAACTTCACCGACGCCACGGCCACCGTCTTCCTCGACTCCGACTGCGGCGGCGACACCTACTACGTCATGAACCCCGGCAAGAAGCTCGGAAGCCGACTCAAGCTGCGCTCCGTCATCTTCTCCTGACGACCGATCAGCGCCCGGTCGGGAAGCGATGCCGTGGCGCTCCCCGACCAGGTGGCGGCGTCGACGGCCGGGCCTACGCCCTGGCGCGCGGTAGGCCCGGCAGTGCCGGCCCCGGGGGATCAGGCACGCGGACGGTAGGCCCGCGGCTGCTCGAACCGCTGACCCGTGTCGTCCTCGGCCCAGTCGAGCGTGTGGTGGACCGCGACGACGCCGTCCACCGCGCGGCAGAGCCGTTCGGCGACCGGGATCAGGCTGCGGCGGGGGAGGCGTCCGGTCAGGGTGACCACGCCGTCGGTGACGTCGGCTCGGACCGCGTCGGCGGCCAGCCACAGGGTGGCGCCCAGGACGTCGTGGTTGATCTCCTCGCGGATGGCGGCGTCGTGGCGCAGGAAGACCTGGAGCAGGTCGCGTCGGCTGACGATGCCGATCAGCCGGCCGGCCTCGTCCACCACCGGCAGGCGCTTGATGCGGTACTTGTCCATGGCGCGGGCGGCCTCGGGCACCGACCAGCCGGGGCGGGCGGTGACGGCGGGGCTGGTCATCAGTCCGCCGGCGGTCTCGGCCTCGGCCCGGGCGCGGTCGCCGGGGTTCAGCCAGCGGCCGGGCGAGTGCCCGTCGGGGTCGGGGAGTACGGCCTCCTTGCGGAGCAGGTCCGCCTCGGAGACCATGCCGAGCGGCCGGTCCTGGTCGTCGAGGACCGGGACCGCCGTGATGTCGTTGCGGTGGAACAGGCCCGCGACCTCCTTGAACGGGGTGTCCGGCCCGGCGGTGACGACCTCACGGGTCATCACGTCGCCGACGGTGCGGTGCTGCATTGTCCTCAACTCCTCGGGTCGGTGTCCTCAGAGTGGCCCCGTGAGCGCGGCCCGGGACAGGGCCGTTCGGACCTGCCCAGCGGGCCGGAACGGCCCAGGACACCCGGCAACGGCAGGGCGCACGATGAGAGGGCGGGGGACACGGCAGGAGGACGGACATGGACTCGAACGCTCCTCAATCCACAGCTCGTCCAGGGCTGTTGACGTTCCTCGGCGGGGTCGGCACGGTGACCGGCAGCAAGTTCCTGCTGGAGACCGACCGCTCGCGGGTGATGATCGACTGCGGCCTCTACCAGGGCCTGGCCGACCTGCGCCGCCGCAACCGCCGCCCGTTGCCGCTGGATGCGGCCGACATCGACGCCGTCGTGCTCACCCACGCCCACCTGGACCACTGCGGCTACCTGCCCCGGCTGGTCAAGGACGGCTTCCGCGGCCCGGTGCTCACCACCCGGGACACCGCCCGCCTGGCCGAACTGGTCCTCCGCGACAGCGCCCACCTCCAGCAGGAGGACGCCGACCGCGCCAACCGGGGCGGCTGGTCCAAGCACCGCCCCGCCGTCCCCCTCTACGACGAGCAGGACGCCGAACGCGCCATCGCCATGCTCGACCCGGTCGCCCTGGACACCGATGTCGAGATCACCGGCGGCACGGTGCTGCGCCTGCACCACGGCGGCCACATCCTCGGCTCCGCCTGGGTCCACCTCACCCTGGAGGACGGCCACACCCTGGCCGTCAGCGGCGACCTCGGCCGCCCCGTCCACCCACTCCTGCGCCCGCCCGAGCCGTTCACCGGCGCCGACGTGCTGCTGATGGAGTCCACCTACGGCAACCGTCAGCACGAGGAGACCGCCGCCCGCGAGCGCTTCGCCACCGCGATCGAACGCACCCTCGCCCGCCGCGGCACCGTCGTCATCCCCTCCTTCGCCGTCGACCGCACCGAGGTGGTCCTGCACCAGCTCGCCGAACTGCGCGCATCCGGCCGCCTGCCCGCCCACATCCCGGTGTACGTCGACAGCCCGATGGCCCTGGCCGCCCTGGAGATCTACCGCGAGGCCTTCACCACCCGCTCGCCCCAGCTGCGCCCCGAGGCGCTGGCGGCGGGCGAGCGAGCGCTGAGCCCCGAGCCGTTCACCCTGATCCGCTCCCTCCAGGAGTCCCTCGCCCTGGCGGACTCCGACGCACCGTCGGTCCTGGTCTCCGCCTCTGGGATGGCCACCGGCGGCCGCGTCGTCCACCACCTCGGCCGACTGCTCCCCGACCCCCGCAACACCGTCATCGTGGTCGGCTACGCCGCCGCCGGCACCCGCGCCCGCGATCTGGTCGACGGCGCAAGGGTGTTGAAGATGTACGGCGGCTACGTCCCGGTCCGTGCCGAGGTGGTCAACGTGCCCGCCTTCTCCGCCCACGCCGACGCCGCCGAGATCATCGACTGGCTGCGCCAGGCCCCGCCGCCCAGTGCCACCTACCTGGTGCACGGCGAACCCGAAGGCTCCCGGGCGCTACGGGACCGGATCGACCGGGAGCTCGGCTGGACCGCCGTCGTCCCCCGGCCCGGCGAGCGGGTACTCGTGCGCTGACGGCTCAGTCCGACGCTCCGTCACGGCGGCGTCAGGCGCCGTCCGGGAGGGGCCTGCACGTGTTGGGACGAGGGCCCGGGAGCGAACTCGAGGTACGCGTCGCGGACTTGGCCATCACTGACGAGCCCGATCCAGCTCCACCGGCGGCCCCGGGCATGGGCGTGGGCGAGCGCCGTGGCGGCGCCCGGCGCCCGCTGTCGGCAGGTCCGTCCGCCGGCCGACGGGCCGGGCCGCAACGGGGTGGTCCGGCCTCGTCGCGGGCTGACGCACCGTCAGCGGGCTGGGCATCAGTCGTGCGGGACGACCGCGACCGGAGCGTAGGCGTGGTGCAGTACGGCGTGGGCGGCCGGGCCCAGCCGCATCCCCACCGGGTGTGGCCGGCGGCGCCGCCCGACCACCACCAGTGCGGCGGCGTCCCTGGACGCCTCCACCACCGCACCGGCGGCCGTGCCAGCGCGGGCGTCCAGAATGACGGGTACATCCGGATAACGGTCGCGCACGGGGTTGACGGCCGTGTCGAGTCGCTCGAGCTCGATGTTGCCGAGCTTCTCCCAGGTCTCGTGCGGCGGCACCCAACCCGAGTAGCTCCAGGCGGCCGGCAGCTCCCAACCGTGCACCGCACGGAGCTTGGCACCGAGCAGGTCGGCCTGCCGGAAGGCGAACTCGAGCGTCACCGACGACGGGGCGTGGCTGTCCACACCGACCACCACCTCGCCCTTCTGGTGGCCGCCGGTGGTCTCGGAGGACGAAGCGCGCACCAGGACGGTGGGCCGCTCGCAGCGGGCCGCCACCGCGAGGCCGACCGAGCCGACCACCAGACCGGCGAAGCCACCCAGGCCGCGCGAGCCCAGCACCAGCGCCCCGGCCTGCTCGGCGCTCCTCACCAACAGGTCCGCCGGGTCACCACCGACCAGCAGCTCGGCCCTGACCGTCAGACCAGGGTGCGCCCGACGGACCTCCGCCGCCGTTTCGTCCAGCAGCTGCTCCGTCAACCCCCGCACGCCACCCGGCGCTCCGGGGGCGGAGCGGGCGTCGTCCGACCAGGTCTGGACGTGGCTGATCCGCAGCTCCGTCCCACGGCGCGCGGCCTCCGCCGCTGCCCAGGTGACCGCGGCCCGGCTCTCGGGCGAGCCGTCGACACCGACCAACAGTGTTCGGTTCATGGCGGACCCCCTCCTCGTGTCCTCCGGCCCGGGGCACGGCGCACCGGGCCGAGAGACCAGCTTCGGCCCGCGCCGTTCCCGCACACAGGGCCGTTCGGGCCGCCCCTGCGGGACCGGTGGTCCCTGGACCTCTCCGTGTTCGACCTGGCCTTGGACCCCGTGATTGCCGAGCCTCGACGCTGCTTCGTGCGCCGCAACCCGGTCCGCATCATTGCGGCCTGGGCCCTGGTGGTCGGCGACTGCGAGGAGCCGCGAGGGGCAGCGCCGGCGCGCATGTCCCGCCGGGGCGTACTCCGCCTGGTCAGGCTGACTGGCGGGGGGCGGGCGGGGTGAGGACGGCGAAGGTCTCGTCGACGAGGTGGCCCAGATCGCCACGTGCGCCGTCGGCGCTCCACTGCTCCAGGGCGATGTTGAGGCAGTCCAGAGCTGCGGCGGCGCGCACCGACTGGGCGAGCGTCGCCGACCGGTCCGTCCCGGTGCGGGTGGCGAGGGCTCGGGCCAAGAGGGTGCGCCAGCCGTCCTGCTTCTCCAGTCGCCGTGCGCAAAGCAGCGAGGTCTCCGCGACCAGCGCCAGCAGGGCGAGGGCGTGCTCGGGGTCGCGGAGGTAGGGGGCGATGGCGGTGTCCATGGCCCGCCGCAGTGCGGTCCAGTCGTCCTCGGCCGCCGGGCGCGCGCGCAGTGCCCCCGCGAGCTGCTCGCCCTGGGCGTCGAACGCCTCCAGGGCGGCCTCCTCCTTGCTGCGGAAGTACCGCAGGAACGTGCTGCGCGACACGCCGGCCGCATGGGCCAGGTCGTCGATCGTGACCTTTTCGAACCCGCGCTCCCGGAACAGGTCGAACGAGACCTGCGCCAGCTGCGCCCGTACGGCGGCGCGGGCGATGCCCCTGCTGCCCGTGCCCTGTGTCGTGCTCACTGCCCGATCCCCGCTTCCGTTCGCCTCCGCCTCTCGGTAATGGTACAAAGGAACGGATGTGGAACTGAGTGTCATGAATGACCGAATGGCCCATAAAGGGATTGTTGCTTCACTGAAGCGACGGGGACTCCCCATCCCACGAGCAACGACCGACGAGCAGCGGACGGGATGGCCCAAGGCCCCCACCCGCCGCCGCGAACGCAGGAGCACCGCCATGACCAAGACCCTCGGCATCATCGGCAGCGGCATGATCGGCAGCACCATCGCCCGCCTGGCCGTCACCGCCGGCCTCGACGTCGTCATCAGCAACTCCCGTGGCCCGCGCACCTTGCAGGCCCAGGTTGCCGACCTCGGCCCGCAGGCCCGGGCAGCCACCCCCGCCGAGGCCGCCCGCGCCGCCGACCTGGTCGTGGCCGCCGTCCCGCTCGGCGCGATCGGGCAGCTGCCCGCCGATGCCCTCGCCGGGAAGACCGTCATCGACGCCATGAACCACTACCCCGAGCGGGACGGTGGCCTCCTCCCACTGGAGTCCGGAGAGCTCACCTCCAGCGAACTGGTCCAGCACCACCTCCCCGGCGCGCACGTGGTCAAGGCGCTCAACAACGTTTTCTTCGCGCACTTGGCCGTCCTCGCCCGCCCGGCCGGAGCGCCCGATCGCAGCGCGCTGCCTGTCGCAGGCGACGACCCGTCGGCCGTTGCCGCGACCGTCGCGCTGCTCGACGTGCTCGGCTACGACGGCGTCCCCTTCGGCACCCTCGCGGACAGCTGGCGCACCGAGCCCGGCACCGCGGTTCAGGCCGTCCCCTACGCGCAGGCCCCGGCGACCGAGCCCGAGAGCTGGGACTGGATCTTCCAGGCCCCCGCCGCCCCCGCGTCCGCCGCCCGCATCCGCGCTCTTCTGGACTCCGCCGCACGGACGCCCGCTCCCTGAACCAATTGGGTCGGCCCTCGCCGCCCGCAGCCCGGGGAGCTGCTCGCCGAGCTCACGCTGGGGTCGCCGCGGGCAGCGCGGCACCGTCGGCACCCACCGAGCCGATCAGAAACGCGAGCCGGTCGGGGGCTCGATGCCCTGCTTGACGCGTGCGGGGAGCGGCACGTTCCGGTAGTCGCCCTCCTCGCGATGCTTCAGCGGCGCGTAGTCCTGAGTGGTCTGGTTGACCTGCTCGGTAGTCCGGTAGACGTCGTCAGCAACGATGCAGTCCGCAGCCGCTCATGAGGTCGGCGACGAGCTGCAGCACCTCGTCGCCCGCGACGCGCAGGTCGCGGAGCTGGTCCGGCGACGGGATCACGGCGCGCTCCGGGTCGTACCGCGGGGCGACGACGCCCTCCAGCGGGTTCTCGTCGTAGAGGCAGAGGCGGTGTGCGTCGAGCAGGACGGCCCACAGCTTGTCGAAGGCGTTCGACTGGGTGGCGAGGCCGACGCCGTTGCGTTCCATGGTCACGATGAAGGCGTCGACGACCTCGAAGTCGAAGGTCCCAACCCGCCGGCTCGCGAAGGCCGGCAGCAGGTGGTGCTCGATCAGCGAGTCGAGGTGCCGGACAGGGGCCGGGCTCAGGTGCCGCTGGGAGGCCCGCCACTCCGTCAGGTACTCGTGCGACTGCATCGGGCCGTACTTCTGGATCCGCTCGGCCCTCCGCTGGTCGTGCGGGTTGTGCGTGCGCTCCTGGTAGACCTCGGCGAGCCGGGTCTTGGCCTTGTCCTGCGTGGCGAAGCCGGACTCCTCGGTCTGGCGCCCGGCCGCGTTCGGGTACCTCTCGGTCGTCGAAGCCGTCCCGGCCTGACGCCCCCTCAAGGGGCGAGCCCCGACGGACCGTGGTCCGACGGGGCTCGGGGTGGGGAAGGGTGGGCGAGGCCGGAGTCGAACCGGCACAGCCGAAGCGGGGGCTTTACAGGCCCTTGGGCTCTCCAGTGCCCAGCTCGCCCTTGATGGAGAAGCGGAGGAGGTGGGGGTCGAACCCACACGGGTGCTCGCGCACCCCGACGGTTTTCAAGACCGCGGCCGGCGCCACCTGTCGGCTGGCTCCTCCGTGAACGTGAACTGCTGTGTGCTGCGCGGAGAGTGCGCGGATCGAACGCGCGCGGGCTTTCACCCGACTACGGCTTAGCAAGCCGCTGCCTTACCACTCGGCCAACTCTCCTGGTGCTGCGCTGCCGGACGAGGATTCGAACCTCGAACCTCCTGATCCAGAGTCAGGCGTGCTGCCAGTTGCACCATCCGGCACTGCGGGGCGGCGGCACAACGCGAAGGCCGCCCGGACGGGGTCTCCCCCTCGGGCGGCCTGGCACGTGACGGTGCCGGTCTCTACCGCGTGGAGGGATGCCCCTGGCTCTGCTGCGAGCTCGAAGAACGCTGATACGACTGGCTGTTGCTCATGGCGTGCGTTCCTCTCCGTGGCGGTGCTGCCGGGCTGATGCCCCTACTCTGCGGCAGACCCGCGAAGCAGGGCAACGCATTTTCCGTCCCGGACCTACCGGCTCGAGCGGGACCGGATCCGACCGGGGCGGCCAGCGGTTCCGGCCGGAACCGGGCAGGCCTGACCGGGCCCCTGATCAGTGTCCGGCGACGGATGGGCAACCCCGCCCCGTGCGGCGCGGTGCGATGGGAGGCGGGGCGGTGGGAACAGGGGTGGGACGGTCAGGGCAGGTGGCGATGGGAGGCGGGGAGCTGGTTGACGGCGACGATCAGGACCGGCACACCAGCGGGCCCACGGTGTTGCCCGTACTCAGGGCCGCCGGCACCACGGTGCGCCTCCGGATCGGCGATCCTGGTCGAGTACGACGAGGCCGTCCTCGAATTCGGCGGCTTCACCGACTGGTTGACGATGCGTCGGCGGCTACGGAACACGTGCAACACCGTGGGCCGGGCGCCTGCCCCGCCCCCCCGGGGCGCGGCCGAGGCGGCGACGTGGAGGCGGTAGGCGCCCACCCACGGGCCGGATTCGACGTGGTGAACGTCGGGCGGACCGAGTTGACCCAGGACGTCTTCTTCGACGTCTACTGCGAGCTCGTGGTGCCCGCCCTCGGCCGATCGACCACGGCGGTGCGCAGGAGCTGCGGTTGGAACCGCCGCACGGGGGCAGGCGCGAGTGCGCGGCGTGAACCGGCTCGCCGACAGCCGAGGAGGAGTGTGAGCCCATGAGTGGCGATGACGAGAAGGAACGGGCCCGGAAGGCGGAGCCGCCGGTACGCGATGAGACCCCCGAGTCCCGGATGACCGGAGAAGGAGCACCACCCCCGGCCCAGGACGAGGACGCCGAGCCCAAGGCCCCCGCAGGCCGCCCGAGTGAGCGTGACGGCCGGTAGGAGGCCACGAGTCGGGGTGGGGCCCACACCCGGCCCTGCTGCGACTGTTCAGGATCGGGCAGGCCGCATCCTGAACGTCTCCCGCCCCGGCCAGCACCTCCCGGTCGCGTCCGCCCCGCGACGTGGCAGCCACCCGCATCGAAGGAGTTCAGTCCCATGGGAACCGTCCCCGTACCGTCCGATCCCGACGTCGTCCCGGTGCCGCCGCCCGCCCCGCCCGCGCCTCCGGGACCGCCGGAGCCGGTCGCGCCGCCCGTACCCCCGGACCACCCCGCCCCGCCCGGCTCGCCCACCCCTCCGGCTGAGCCGCCCCGCCCGGCCCCCGGACCGCCTCTTCCCGAGCCCGGTCCTGCGGAGCCGCCCGACTGATCACCGGACGGGACCCGGCCGGCCCTGCCGTGAGGCGGCAGCTCATGACCGCCGGCCGGACACCCTGTGAAGGTCGTGCGCCCGCCGGAGTGTCCCGCGCCAGGCGGGGCAGCCGCGCCAGGACGAAGGGCGGGCCACTTGCCCCGCCGGTCGGCCCGCTACGAGGGGAACAGCGTTGACCACCTCCAGGAGCACCCTGCACTGCCTCGCCGTACGGATCCTCAACGGACCGCACCCCGACCTCGTGCTCGCGTGCCGTCTCGCCTTCGACACCGCCCTGCCCTACGGCGTCCACCTCGGGATCTCGGGGGCGAGGCCGTTCGCGGACGGCGAGCCGCCGGTGTGTTGGACCTTCGGCCGGGACCTGCTCGACCAAGGCCTGCGTCGCCCGGCGGGACAGGGGGACGTCCTGGTCGCTCCCGGCCCCGGCGGCACGGTCCTGGTGGAGTTGCGCGGGCCTGCCGGGAGCGCCGTCCTCGGCCTGTCGGCGGAGCAGGTCGGCGCCTTCCTCGACGACGCCTACGCCTTGGTCCCGCAGGGTGCCGAGGGCGAGCACCTCGACGTCGACGAATGCCTGACCCGCCTGCTGGTCCGGCCCGAACAGGCGTGAGCGCCCCGCAGCGCCGATCGTGACAGGAACCGAACGCTCCAGGCGTACGGTGGGCCCTGACGACCGGCACGGCCCCGGGCGCGCAGCAGGGCGTTGAGGCCGCAGGAGTCGATGAAGGTGTTGGCCGCGAGGCCGACCAAGAGTGCGAGCAGGCTGGTGCCTAGGGCTTCGTCGAGTGCCCGCTCCAATAGGGGACCTGGCCGGTGTGAGCGGACACCACCGGGCTGTCATTCCCGCGAGGAAGGGCCGGCCGCGGATCCCGCCGTCTTCACTACGTGCGCTTTGGGTGAGTTGATCCCTGATTGCCGGGTAGGCGGGCGTCCATGCGAGCTCTCATCGTCAACTGCACCCTGAAGCCGTCCCCCGAACCGTCGAACACCGACGCGCTGGCCGCCGTGGTCGGCGCCGAGCTGACCTCACGAGGCGTCCAGGTCGCCACCGTCCGGGCCGTCGACCTGAACCTGCTGCCCGGCGTGAAGACCGACCAGGGCGAGGGCGACGAGTGGCCCGGGGTCCACCAGCAGCTGGTGGACGCCGACATCCTCGTCGTCGCCTCCCCGACCTGGGTCGGCCGCCCCTCCTCCGTCGCGCAGCGGGTGCTGGAGCGGATGGACGCGATGATCTCCGAGACCGACGACAGCGGCGTGCCGTTGGCGTACGGCAAGGTCGCCGGGGTGGTGGTGACCGGCAACGAGGACGGCGCCCACCACGTGATCAGCGAGATCAGCGGTGGCCTGGTCGACATCGGCTACACCATCCCCGCGCAGGCCTGGACGTACTGGCACCTCGGTCCCGGACCCGGCCCCGACTACCTGGAGGCGGAGAAGGGACACGAGTGGTCCCACCGCACCGGGCGCACCATGGCCGCCAACCTCCACCACGTCGCCTCCGCGCTGACCGGACGCCCCTGGCCCGAGCCCGCATCCTGACCCCCTATCTGACGACCCCTCACCTGCAAGGCGAAGGAGAACGACCCGATGGACGGCATCGTGCTGCTGAAGGACGACCACAAGACGGTCGAGGCCCTGTTCAAGGAGTTCGAGAAGGCCGGCGACGGTGCGCACAAGCGCAAGCGGGACATCGCGGACAAGGTGATCGAAGAACTCACCGTCCACGCCTGGATCGAGGAGCAGGTCTTCTACCCCGCCGCCCGCGAGGCCGCCCCGGAGACGACCGACCACGTGCTGGAGAGCGTCGAGGAGCACCACGTCGTGCTGTGGATGCTCTCCGAACTCGCCGGCCTGGACCCGGCCGACGAGCGGTTCGACGCCAAGATGACGGTGCTGATGGAGAACGTGCGCCACCACGTGAAGGAGGAGGAGAAGGACTGGTTCCCCGAAGTCCGCAAGGCCATGGGCCGCAACAAGCTCACCGAGCTCGGAGAACGGCTCCAGGCCGCCAAGGCCGACGCCCCGCGCAACCCCCTCAAGGTCCCCAGCGCCCGCGAGTGACACGCGGATTGGGCGGGCTGTCGCGGGGCAGGCGCAGCTGTACGCCAACCGATGGGAGAGGAAGCCATGGTTCTCCTCGCACTGCTCCTGCTGGGCGCGGTCGTTGCCTTCACCGGGCTGCTGATCGCCGACAATCTCGACGGCGGCCCCGACTACACGGTGATGGTGCTCGGCAATGACCTCGCCACGATGAACAGTTCGTCGATCTTTCTCGCGGGGATAGCCCTGACCCTGCTGTTCGGGTTCGCGCTGATGCTGCTTCTCGGGGCTGGGGCCCGGTCGCGCCGCCGAGCGCGCGAACGGGCTGCCCTCACCGCTGCGGCTGCCCGTCCCGACGCGGCACCGCTGACGTCGGAGACCGGCGAGCCGGTGGCCGGCCCGACGTCTGCCCGCCGCAAGCACCGCCTGCACTTCGGGCACTGAGCCGCTCCCCGGCAGCAGCCCGCACCGAGGGGCCGCGCAGGCGGCCCCTCACGCACGGAAGGAACCACCGAGGCCATGCCCGAATTCGGCTACTTCCTCTCCTGCGAGGAGTTCACCCCTGCGCAACTCCTCGCCCAGGCCCGGCGGGCCGCCGAGGCGGGCTTCACCCGCCTGGCGATCTCCGATCACTACCACCCCTGGAACGAGGCGCAGGGCAACAGCCCCTTCGTGTGGTCGGTGATCGGCGCGCTCTCGCAGGCCGTCGACCTGCCGGTGACCACGCTGGTGACCTGCCCCACCGTGCGCCTGCACCCAGCCGTCACCGCGCAGGCGGCCGCGACCTCCGCCGTTCTCCTGAACGGCCGCTTCGCCCTGGGCGTGGGCACCGGCGAAGCACTGAACGAACACGTCCTGGGCGATCGCTGGCCCCCCTTCACCGAGCGGGCCCAGATGCTGGAGGAGGCCGTCGAGGTGATGCGCCGGCTGTTCACCGGACACCGGGTCACCCACCACGGCCGGCACTACACGGTCGAGAACGCCCGCCTCTACACCGTGCCGGCCGAGCCACCGCCCGTCCACGTGTCCGGGTTCGGGCCCGCGGCGGCCGCGTTGGCCGGGCGGATCGGCGACGGCTTCGTCACCATGACCCCCGACCGCGACCTGGTGGGGGAGTTCCGTCAGGGCGGCGGTGCCGGAAAGCCCGTGATCGGCGGGGTCAAGGTCTGCTGGCACCCGGACCGGGACCGGGCCGTCGATCTGGTGCACCGCCTGTGGCCCACCGAAATGCTCCCGGGCGAACTCGCCCAAGTGCTGCCCACCCCGGCCCACTTCGAGCAGGCCGCCGAACTCGTCACCCCCGCCATGATCAGCGACCACGTGACCTGCGGCGACGACCCCGAGCAGCACATCGAGACCTTGCGCGCCTACGTCGAGGCCGGGTTCGACGAGGTCTACGTCGGCCAGATCGGCCCCGACAACGAGGCGTTCTTCGACGCCTACCACCAGAGCGTGCTCCCCGCCCTGGCCGGCTGAGGCGCCGTCACCGCGCCCGGCGGGGTCAGCCCGCGCAGCGGCTCCCGTTGGCTCCGGACCAGGTACGCAGGCGGGCCGTCAGCGTCCGCCGAGGAGGAAGGACACACCGATGGGCGTCATCGCGACCGGTCTGCTCCCGAACCTGCCGAGGCCCCGGGGGCCGCTCAGCGCCGCCCTGACCGACCTGCTCCGCGCGGGCACCCCGATGACCGGGGCACCTCTGCCGCGGGACGATGCCGCCACGACAGGCTGGGACGAGGACACGCAGCTCGCCCTCTACCTCTGCTACGAACTGCACTACCGAGGCTTCGCCGGAGTGGACGACGACTGGGAGTGGGACCCCGGCCTGCTGCGCCTGCGACACCGTCTGGAGGAGCGGTTCCTCGATGCCGTACGCGCCGACATCGGGGTGGTGCCGCCGTTGGCGGAGCAGCTGGAGGCGTTGCTGGTGGAGCCGGCCGACGGGGACGGCGTCTCGCACTTCCTGCTGCGCGAGGGCCGACCCTGGCAGGCCCGGGAGTACCTGGTGCACCGCTCCCTCTACCACCTCAAGGAGGCCGATCCGCAGGCGTGGGTGATCCCACGCCTGCACGGTGGGGCCCAGGCGGCAGTGGTGGCGATCGAGTTCGACGAGTACGGGGCGGGGCGCCCGGAGCGGGTCCACTCCCGTCTGTTCGCGGACATGATGGCCGACTTCGGGCTCGACCCCGGCTACGGGCACTACCTCG
Source organism: Kitasatospora sp. NPDC001664 (assembly GCF_053596675.1). Classification (NCBI taxonomy): domain Bacteria; kingdom Bacillati; phylum Actinomycetota; class Actinomycetes; order Kitasatosporales; family Streptomycetaceae; genus Kitasatospora; species Kitasatospora sp. NPDC001664. The sequence continues at coordinate 7,339 of NZ_JBSFGS010000045.1, read as the reverse complement.
ACGCGGTGCCCGCGCCGGCGCTGGCGGTGGTGAACCTGATGTCGCTGTTCGCGCTGCACCGCCGTCACCGGGGAGCGCTGGTGGGGCAGTTCGCGGGTGTGGAGATCACCTCCTCCCCGGGGTCCGCGCGCCTGGCCGAGGCGTTCGAGCGGCTCGGCGCGGGTCCGGCGGGCACCGCCTTCTACCGGGAGCACGTGGAGGCCGACGCCGTCCACGAGCAACTGGTGCGCCACGGCGTCATCGATGCCCTGGTCCGCGACGAACCGCAGACCGAGCAGGACATCGCGTTCGGCCTCGCGGCGTCCTCACTGGTGGAGGAACGCCTCGCCCGACACCTCGTCAGCAGCTGGCGCCGGCAGCGCAGTTCACTGCACTCCCCGCTGGGCGACGCGGTGAGACCCTCCTCCTGAACCGGTGGAGATCAGGCCTGCTCGTCGGCGGCGGGGTGTTCGACGGGCGGCCGGGAGCGGCGACGGTGGCTGGTGTCGCAGAAGGGGTAGCGGCGGCTGCGCCGGCACACGCACAGGGCGACCACCGGACGCCCGCTCCTCACCACCGTGCCGTCCGGCAGGGCGACTTCGAGGGGTCCCTCGACCAGAACGGGCCCGACGGCCTGGGGCATGGTCACCCTCACCGCGGGGCGGTCAAGGCGTCCGGACACCACGGATCACCACCAGCTCCTCCACCCGCTGACCGAATCCGACCAGCCCGCGCTCCTCCAGCCAGCGGGCCCGCCCGGTCATCACCGGCCCGAAGGGAATCGTGCGGCGTGCGACCACCTCGGCTGCCAGGCCCTGCCGTTGCAACTGGGCGCGGGTCTGCGCGACTCCGCAGAGGGAGGAGTGGACCATCAGCAGGGTGCCGCCCTTCGCCAGGACGGTGGGAGCCTGGCGGCAGATCCGGTCCACCAGCGCGCGGCCGTCCCGTCCGGCGTCCCAGGCCCGGGCTATGCCCCGGGGCGGCCCGCCCCCTTCCGCCGCCGGGACGTAGGGCGGATTGGAGATCACCAGGTCGAATCGGCGGCCACGGACCGGTTCCAGGAGGTCGCCGTGGCGCAGCCGGATCCACCGCCGGTTGAGCAGGCTGTTGAGCCGTGCGGTACCCAGTGCCCGCCAGGAGATGTCGATGGCGGTGACCCGGGCGCCGGTGCCGGCGGCCGCGAGTGCCACCGCCCCGGTGCCGGTCCCCAGGTCCAGCACCGAGTCGCCGGCCCCGATGGGCTCACGGCCGAGGCACTCGACCAGCAGGTCGGTGTCTTCTTGGACCCGGTACACACCGGGTGGGTTCAGCAGCCTCATGGCTGGGCGTCTGCCCCTGTGGCCGCACCTGACACGCCCGTGACCACACCTTTGGCGGCGAGAGCTGCCATGGCCGCGAGCGCGGAGCAGGTGGCATCGTCGAACGGCCTGTGCCGACGACGGACGGGCCGGCCGGCACCGCTGCCTCACCGGCGGCTCGCGGACGGGACCGGTGGGCGCACGGCCCGCATGTGGGGGCGGATGGTGAAGAGCTGGTCCGTGCCGGTGAGGGACAGCAGGTGCAGTGGCTGGGGACCGGCGCCGACGAGGACCATCCACGTGCCGCCGGCCTCGGCGTCGTCATGAGCGTGCAGCAGGACGTTCAGCGCGGCGGAGTCGCAGAAGGTCAGTGAGGTGAGGTCGACGATCAGCATGGTGGGCGCCTGAGCGACGGCTTTGGCCAGGCTCGTCTCGAGCTGGTGCCGGGTGTCGTGGTGGGCGGCACCCGCGACATGGAGGACCACTGCCTCCAACTGCCCACTGCCCTCGGTGATCTGGAGCTCGTCGGCCAGGTCGTACCGGGGCCGGGGCTCTGACGGGGCGCTCATGGCGATTCCCTTCGGCTGATCAGCCGGCGCCTGCCGCCGCAACTGGTGACTGGGGCGACAGCTGCTCTCGTGCGCGCTCCGGCTTGATGTACGGCGTCTACCCCGGCAGTCGCGCGATCAGCCACCAGCGTCGGTCCAGGATCTGCGCTCGCCGGGAGTGCTGCGCCCGTCGGCACCCGCGGGCGGTGGCGGAGTACCCGGGCTGGCCCCGGCCTGCGGTTCTTTCCCGTTTGGAGCCCGCGCTCGCGGGCACGCGCCCGGGCCCGAGCACTCTTGAGGAGTGACGATGAAGGCTCTGACCTGGCGCGGCAGACGCGACGTGCGCGTCGAATCCGTCCCCGACCCGGTGATCCAGCAGCCCACCGACGTCATCGTCGAGGTGACCAGCACCGGGCTGTGCGGCTCCGACCTCCACCTCTACGAAGTCCTCGGCCCGTTCCTGGATCCCGGCGACATCCTCGGCCACGAACCCATGGGCACCGTCCCTGACCCGTCGCAGCGGCGCCCCCTACTCTGCCGGAGCACCGTGCGCGGCCCGCGACCTGTGTGAGGACGCTCATGACCGAGAACAAGGACGCCGACCGGCACTCCCGCCCCGAGGGCATGGACGACGCGACCGTCGAAGCGCTCGGACTGCTCTCCGAGGCGCTGGAGACGACCCAGCGTGCCAGGGGCCGCCTGTACGACTTCCACCAACTGACCGGCGGTGCGGACAGGACCCTCGGCGCGGCGGTGCACGCACTGCGCGAGGCCGGCCATCACGAGCAGGCGGATCTCGTCGAGCAACGGGTACGGGGGGCCGATGTGCTGCCGGGCCAGTGGACCTTCCAGATCGTCACCGCGTACGACGAGGGCTACTTCCACCACTTCACCGAGGTGGAGCGGCTGGTGCGCGAGGCACTGGCGCGGGGAAGGGACCACATCGCCGAAGCGGAGATGAAGCAGCGCCGGGCGACACGCTGATCGGACCCGGGCCGGTGCGGCCCGAACGGCCGACCCCGGGGCAGTCGCTCCGGGCCGCCGATCGGGTGGCCTGCGACGCGGTGCGCCGGACCCCGCAGCCACGCGTGTGCCTGCGGTGATCCGGGGCAGACGCTCACCCGACCCCGTCCAGGGAGGCGCGAGGACATGGACCAGGGCCTGGTGCTGCTGGCGGCCTGGGCGCAGATGGGCGTGCTGGCCGCCGTGTTGCTGTTCTTCGTGCTGCGGCGGCCGCGATGAGGCGCCGGGCCGGTGCCGCGCTGCTGGCCGCGCTGCTGCTGGCCGCCTCGGCAGCCTGCGCCGGGTCCTCACGCACCGACGACGACTACCGGCACAAGGCCGCCCACACCCTCGGCTCGGCCGTCGCCGCCGCCCGGACCATCACCACCGGCGTGGACGGGGCCGCGGCTGGTGACCTGACGTCAGCTTTCACCTCGGTCCTGGTGCGGGAGGCGGACGAGGACCTGACGGCGGCCGCCGACTCCTTCCGCTCGCGCCAGCCGCCCTCGGCGCAGGCGGACGAAGTCCGCTCCCGGGTGGACGAGTTGCTGCACCGGGCCGAACAGCGGGCGGCCGAGCTGCGGATCGCGACCCAGCGCGGCGAGAGCGCCCCGACGGCCCCGCTCGCGGACGTGGCGGACCGGATGGAGCAGGAGCAGGAGGCGCTGCGGTGAAGAACCTGCTCCGGGTGACCCTCGGCATCCTCACCGCGATCGGCGGCTTCGTCGACATGGGCGACCTGGTCGCCTCCGCGGTGGTCGGCTCGCGCTTCGGCTTCGGCCTGGTCTGGGTGCTGCTGCTCGGCGTGGTGGGGATCTGCGTCTACGCCGAGATGGCCGGCCGGGTGGTCGCGGTCACCGGCCGTCCGACCTTCGACCTGGTGCGCCAACGGCTGGGCCCGCGGATGGCGTTGGGCAACCTCGCCGCTTCGCTGCTGGTCACCGGCCTCACCCTGGCGGCCGAACTCGCCGGTGTGGCACTGGCGGTGGAGCTGCTCTCCTCGGTCAGCTACCTGCTGTGGGTGCCGGCCGTGGCCTTCGCGGTCTGGGTGGTCATCTGGCGGGTGAGGTTCGAGACCATGGAGCGGGTCTTCGGCCTGCTCGGCCTGGCCCTGGTGGTCTTCCTGGTGGCGTTCTTCCGGCTCGACCCGCAGTGGGCGGACATCGGCCACCAGATCACCCACCCCACCGTGCCCTCCGGGGAGGGCCACCCGACGTACTTCTACTACGCCATCGCCCTGTTCGCGAGCGCCATGACCCCCTACGAGGTGTTCTTCTTCTCCTCCGGAGGGGCGGAAGAACGGTGGACGAAACGGCAGTTGGGCCTGTCCCGGCTCAACGTGATGATCGGCTTCCCGCTCGGCGGCCTGCTCGCGCTCGGCATCACCGCCTGCGCCGCACTGGTCTTCCAAGGGCAGGCGATCGACGTGGACCACCTCTCCCAGGTGGCACTGCCGGCCGGTCTCGCGCTCGGAAAGGTCGGACTGGCGCTGGCCCTGCTGGGCATCTTCGCCGCCACCTTCGGCGCCGCCCTGGAGACCGCCCTGTCCTGCGGCTACACCGTCGGCCAGTACTTCGGCTGGTCCTGGGGGAAGAGCGCCGCGCCCCAGCGCGCCTCGCGCTTCCACGCGGTGGTCCTCACCGCGCTGTTCGCGGCCGCCGCCCTGGTCCTCACCGCGGTCGACCCGGTGAAGGTCACCGAGTACTCGCTGATCTTCGCCGCCGTCGCCCTGCCGCTCACCTACCTGCCGATCCTGGTGGTCGCCGGGGACCGCGACTTCATGGGAGAACACGTGAACGGGCGCCTGGCCAATGTCCTCGGCACCTTCTTCCTCGGCGTCATCCTGCTCGCGGCGCTGGCCGCGATCCCGTTGCTGTTCGCCACCAAGGCAGGACTGTGAGGAGCGCGGCACGATGACCGACACCCAGGACCACGACGGACCCCGCACCCCCGGCCGGCACTACAGCGCCCGCTACCACCTGCTGGACCGTCAGGTCGTCCACCCCGACGGCACCTCGGTGTGCAAGGTGGACGACCTCGAACTCACCCCCGGAACCGACGGCCACCTGTACGCCACCGCCGTCCTGGTCGGCCCGCAGGCGCTCGGCCCGCGACTGGGCGGGCGGATCGGCCGCTGGTGCACCGCCATCGCCGCCCGGCTCTCGCTCTCCGGCACCCCCGGCCCAGGACGCCTGCCGCTTGAGCGGATCACCCACATCGGCTCCGCCCTGGTCTGCACCCCTGGGCCCGACCGCCTCCACGCCCTGGAGGACTGGACCCGCGCCCACCTGATCGACCGCATCCCGGGAGCCGGCCATGCCAACCGCTGAGCCCAGCCGCGCAGATGGGCTGCGCACCGCCGACCTGATCGGCGCCACCCTTCTGGACGCGGGCGGCGCACCGCTGGGCCGGATCACCGACCTCGGCCTGGCCGAAGCCGAACTCCCCAGCAGGATGCCGGGGTTGAGGGTGACCGGCGTGGTCGCAAGCTCGGGCCGCCTGGCCCGGCTGCTCTGCCTGGACCACCGGCCCGTCGACCGCCCCGCACCGCTCGCCGCCCTCGCCCGGCGGATGACCCGCCGGGCGAGCTGGATCGCCTGGCCCGACATCGCCCTGGTCACCCCCGGCGGCGACGGCCACCCCGGCACCGTCCACCTGCGCCCCGGCACCGTCCCCACGCCGCTGCACACCGCCGGAGCCCCCGCCAACGGGCCGCGGACTCGATAGGACGCTCTACATCGGATCAGGGTTTCTGCGGATCCTGGGGGAGCGGTGCATCCGAGGGGTCGGGTTCGGGCGGGCTTTCGCCTCGGACATCGGGTGCGTGCACCTCACCGGTTCCGGGGACCCCGGACGGCGGGTCGTCAGAACGGAGCTCCACGGGGTCGCCGGTCAAGGGCGCGAGGCGGGAGGCGAGGAGGCGCTTGCCGATCTCGGCTCCCTTGCGGCTGTCATGCTGGGCCTTGGCGAAGAGCTCGGCCGCCTCGCCGTCGCCGGCCTCCTGTGCGTGCTGGATGCAGGCGTCGAGGCGCGGGACGTTGTCCAGGCAGGTCTGGGTGTACCAGAGCAGGTCGTGGTGTCCGTCGGGTGTTCCGGTGATGTGATCGGTCGTCACGCTCATGGGTCTGCCCGTCCCTTCACGAGTGCGGTCGCCGCCGGGGCGGGCGGCGACCGGGCGTCTACCCGGCTCGGCGCCGGCTCACCGTGTCCCTGCTTCCGCTCCTGCTGATCGGTCACCGTTCTGTGGCGCCGGCCCCGCCTCCGGGCCGCAGGCAGGTGAGGCGGATGGTGTCAGCCCGGGGCATCGGGGTAGACGCCGTCGACGAGCCCACCAGGACTCGCTCCTCGGGGCCCTCCGAGCGCTCGGGGAGTTCCGCGTAGCGGGTGGCGGCCGACGCCGTGGCCCGAGGGTGAGGAGGAGACCATGGACGACACCCCGCAGGGTGGTGCCGGCGGAGCACCCGGCCGCCACCAGGAGCCCGATCCGGACCGGGCCGCTGCCACGAAGAAGCACGATCACGCCCAGGAGGCGCCCGAGTCGACCGTGAAGACGGTGCGGGCCGGAGCGCCTGTCGCGGAGCAGTCCGAGCAGGGACACCCGCACGAAACCGAGGGCCGGAACGGAACGGCGGGCCGCACGTGACAGCGCCCCACCCCGTGTCCGCGCCGTCATGAACGGTGCGGACGACTACCGGGTCTCGGTCGAGTTCTACGACCTGCTCCAGGCCGAGACCGACCGTCGGCTGGCCGAGCGGCGGTTCGCCCGGGCGGCGGCCCGGGCCCGGCGGGCGATCCTGGATGTCGGCGCCGGCACGGGCATCGTCACCGAAGTCCTGCTGGACGCCTCCGGCGCCCCGGTTCACGCCGTTGAACCCGCTCCGGCCATGCGGGCCGCGCTGCTGTCGCGCCTGGCTGCCCTGGGGGCCGACAGGCGGGCCCGGGTGACCGTGCACGCCGAACCGCTCGTGCGCGCGGGACTGAGAGAGGCGGTGGACCTGGCCATAGCCTCCAACGTCATCGCCTGCCTGGGCCCCGCCACCCGGCGGGCCGCCTGGCGGGACATCGCGGCGGCCCTGGTACCGGGCGGGCTGCTGCTCTTCGACTCGCCGCCGACCGCGCTGCCCGAAGGGTTGGAGGAGTTGGGGTCGCTGGGCCCGGTGCGAGTGGGGCCGGACCAGTACAGCGCCACCGTCACCCGCTGCCCCCACCGGGGCGTGGAGCGGGTCGAGTTCACCTACCGGGTCGAACGGGAGGGCAGGTCGCTGCGCGAGGCGAGCGAGCGGTTCGACCTGTGGCCGGCCACACCCGCCGAGCTCGCGCAGGAGCTGGACGCCGCCGGGCTGCGCGTCGTCCGCGCGCCCGGCCCCGACCTCACCGCCGCCTACCGTCCGCTCGCCGACCTCTGACCCCGGAGAGCGGCCCCGTGCCCGGAGCCGCGAAGGAGAGCAGCTTCTCGGCTCCGGCCTCGTCCGCCAGCGCCAGCACCGTGGGGCCGGCTCCGGAGATGACGGC
>NZ_JBSFGS010000044.1:0-55804 GCF_053596675.1 Kitasatospora sp. NPDC001664 | reverse complement strand
GGGAACTGCGCGAACCGGAAGGCGGCTCACCTGCAACTGAGGCTCCGTCAGCCAGTTGCACGTGCTGCCGTCCCCCTTCGCGCAGTTCCCCGCGCCCCCGGTGTAACCACGTACGTCCTCGCGCCGCGGTGTGACCACGTACGTCCTCGCGCACCGGTGTGACCACGTACGTCCTCGCGCACCGGTGTGACCACGTACGTCCTCGCGCCTGGCGTCACCTGGGCGGCAGGGGCGGGCGGCGGAGGTCGGGCCGGGGGGTGTCGGGGGGCGGGGGAGCGGCGGCCGGGTGTTCGGCCAGCAGGTCCAGGGCCAGCCGGACGGCGGTCTCCAGCTCCGTGTGCAGGTGCGCCGCCCACTCGTGCGGCCCCCGCACCACCGTGACGTCCGGCGCCACCCCGTGGTTCTCCACCGACCACCCGATGCTGCCCGTGAACCACGAGGCGTTCTTCGGCACGGAGATCTGCGTCCCGTCCCCGAGCGTGTGACGTCCGGTCATGCCGACCACCCCGCCCCAGGTCCTCGTCCCGACCACCGGCCCGAGCCCCAGCAGCCGGATCGCGGCGATGATGACGTCCCCGTCCGAGCTGGTCGCGTGGTCGGCCAGCGCCACCAGCGGCCCGCGCGGCGCGTCCCGCGGGTAGCGGACCGGCAGCCGCCCCCGGGCGTGGTCCCAGGCCAGCACCCGGCGGTTGAGCTTCTCCAGCACCAGCTCCGAGACGTTCCCGCCGGCGTTCCCCCGCACGTCCAACACCAGGGCGGGGTGGTCGAGTTCGCGCCGCAGGTCGCGGTTGAACTGGGCCCAGCCGGAGCCGCCGAGGTCAGGGATGTGCAGGTACCCGCACCGTCCGTCGCTCAACTCCCGTACCAGCTGGCGCCGTTTGGTCACCCAGTCCTGGTAGCGGATCGGCCGCTCGTCGGTCAGCGGGGTGACCGCGATCCGGCGCTCGGAGCCGTCGGAAGCGGCGCGGAAGGTCAGCTCCACCGTGGTGTTCCCGGCCCCGGCCAGCAGTGGGGCGGGGCCGCGCACCGGGTCCGGCGGGCGGCCGCCGACGGCGGTGAACTCGTCGCCGTCGCGCAGCCCGTAGCCGGCCAGCGGGGCCCGGGCGCGTGGGTCGGAGGACTCGCCGGGCAGGATCCGGTGCACCAGCCAGCGGCCGTCCGCGGCCCGGCGGATGTCCGCGCCGAGCAGGCCCATCGGCTGCTGGGCGAGGGTGGCGCCCTCGCTGCGGCGGGCGGCGGTGACGTAGGCGTGCGAGGTGCCGAGCTCGCCGAGCAGCTCCCTGAGCAGATCGGCGAAGTCGTCGGGGGAGGCCACCCGTTCCACCAACGGGGCGTACTGCTCGACCAGTCCGGGCCAGTCGAGCCCGCACATGCCCTCGTCCCAGAACTGGTCCGGCACGATCCGGGCCGCCTCCCGGAAGGACTGACGCCACTCCTCGGCCGGGTGCACGGTGTGCGTGATCCGGCGCAGGTCGACCGTCAGGGGCTGGCTGCCGGAGGGGAGTTGGAGCAGCCGCAGGGTGGCGTTGGAGAACACCAGCACCGACCGGCCGTCCCCGGCGACCGAGTACCCCTCGACGTGCTCGGCCACCGTGGTCCGGGTGCCGTGCGCCAGGTCGAAGTACTCCAGCACCGGGCGGCCCGAGGTGTCGGCCGGATTGGCGAAGGTCTGCCCCAGCGCCCCCGCGATCGGCCAGCGCAGCCAGAGCACCCCGCCCCGGGCCGAGGCGGTGGCGGAGTACTTGGAGGCCGTCACCGGGAACGGCACCAGCCGGGTGGACAGGCCCTCCCGGTCCACCGTCACCGTGCCGTCGCCGCTGCTCTGCTCCGGGTCCAGCCCCACCGGCGGGCGGCCCTCGGCCGGGGCGGCGAAGGGTGACGGGGTGTCCGCCGCCAGCGGCACCAGGTACGGGCGGCAGCCGAGCGGGAAGGAGAGGTCCCCGGTGTGCACGTCGTGCACCGGGTCGAAGCCGCGCCAGGAGAGGAAGACCAGGAAGCGGCCGTCCCGGGTGAAGACCGGGTGCTCGTCCTCGAACCGCCCGCCGGTCACGTCCACGGTGTGCGAGGGGTCCGCCACCCTGGCCAGCTGGATCGAGCGCAGCGAACGGCCCGCCACCGGCTGCGCCCAGGCCAGCCACTGCGAGTCGGGGGAGAACGCGGGCGTGCCCACCGGGCCGTGCCGGGAGGCGGCCACCTCGGTGACGGTGCCGTCCGCCACCGAGACCAGCAGCAGCCGCCCGTCGGTGGCGACCACCGCCAGGGTGCGGCCGTCCGGCGAACCGGTCAGCTCCACCACCCGGCCCAGCCGCCCCGCCGCCAGCCGCCGGTTCGGGCCCTCCGCGCCGCCCCGGCCCGGCGCGGGGGCGATCTCCACCGCGTCGGCGCCCTCCGCGTCGGTGATCCAGGCGATCCGCCCCTCCGCACCGAGCACCACCGGCAGCCGGGCCCGCACGCCGGGGGTGTCGGCCAGCACCCGGGCCGGGCCGTCCCGGTGCGCCAGCCAGTACAGGCTGCCCCGGACCGTGAGCACGCCGGCCCGCCCGGTGGCGTCGCAGGCGAGGTCCTTGACCTGACCCGCCGTCGGTACCTGGTACGGGCGGCGGCCGGTCCGCGAACCGCCGAGCGGCACCTCCAGCCGGCGCGGGTGCGGCGCCTCCAGGCCCTCCAACAGCCAGAGGTCACCGGCGTGCTGGTAGACGATCCTGGTCCCGTCGGTGGCCGCCTCGCGGGCGTAGTAGCAGGCGTGGTCGGTGTGCCGGCGCAGGTCGGTGCCGTCGGTGCGGCAGGAGTAGAGGTTGCCCACGCCCTCGTGGTCGGAGAGGAAGGCGATCCGGTCGCCCATCGGCATCGGGGAGGCCAGGTGGCCCGGGAGCTCGGGCAGCAGCTGACGGTTCCCCAGCCAGAGCCGCCCGGTGGCGCCGCCCCGGTACCGCTTCCACGCCGCCGGCTCGTGCGGGGCGGTGGCCGTCAGCAGCACGGTGTGCTCGCCGTCCTGCTGCGCGTCGCCGACCGGACCCCAGGGCATCCGGCGCCCGGGGGAGCCGTCCGGCGGGAGCGCCCACGCCCAGGTGTAGTGCGCGAAGGGCTCGTGGTACGAGGTCACCGCGAGCAGTTCGCCGTCCGGCAGCCACCCGCGCAGCCGGGTGTCCTGACTGGCCCAGTGCGTCAGCCGGACGGCCGGCTCGCCGCCGGCCGAAGGGGCGCTCCACACCTCGGGAGTGAGGGTCAGCCAGCTGGTCCAGGCGACGGTCCCGCCGTCCGGCGAGAGCCGCGGGTTGCTCACCCTGGTCCGGTCGCAGCTGACCCGCCAGGCCCGGCCGACCCCGCCGTCCGCGGCGAGCGGGGCGGCCCAGACGTCGTCCTCGGCGGTGAACGTGAGCAGCCCGCCGCGCAGGTGCGGGAACCGGAGGTAGCCAGGGACGGTCACGCCCTCCATGCAACGTGCGCTTCCACGGGCCCGCAACCTGGCATCGGAGGCTCGGCAGGGCAGCGGCCCAGGGGCGCGGGGAACTGCGCGCCGGGGAACGGCAGCACGTGCAACTGGCTGACGTGCCCTCAGTCGCAGGTGGGCCGCCTTCCGCTCCGCGCAGTTCCCCGCGCCCCCAAAGACATCACCTCGTTCCCGGAGCCATTGACACCCGACGGCCCGAGACGCTTCAGTGGTCCAGTCCAATTTTGGCTCCCCTGCACCGAGTTGGACACCCCCACAGAACGAGGCAGGAGCGTCCCCCACATGCGCACTCCCCGTACCACCAGAAGGCTGGTCGCCGGAGCGACCGCCTGGGCCACCGCGGCGGCCGGTGCCGTCGCCCTCACCTTCTCCCTGGCACCGTCCGCGAGCGCGGGCGAGTTCCTGGCGAACGGCGGCTTCGAGTCCGGCAGCCTCTCGCCCTGGAGCTGCTCGGGCGGTCTCGGCAGCGTCAGCAGCCAGGCCCGGACCGGCAGTTCGGCCCTGGCCGGCGCGGCCTCGGCCGGTGACATCGCCAAGTGCGTGCAGACCGTCCAGGTCGCACCGAACACCACGTACCAGCTCTCCGGCTGGGTCAAGGGCTCCTACGTCTACCTCGGCGTGGAGGGCGGCAGCACCGCCTCCACCTGGACCCCGGGCACCGGCGGCGCCTACCAGAAGCTCTCGGTGAGCTTCACCACCGGCGCGAGCCAGACCAGCGCCACCGTCTACACCCACGGCTGGTACGGCCAGGGCACCTACTACGCGGACGACCTCTCGCTGGACGGCCCCGGCGCCCCGAGCCCGAGTCCCTCCGTCTCCGTCTCGCCCTCGCCGTCCACCAGCACCTCGGCCTCGCCGTCGCCGTCCCCCTCCACCAGCACCTCGCCCTCCCCCTCCCCGTCCACCTCCTCCTCGCCGACCGCCCCGCCGCCCGGCGGCCTGCCCAAGCACGCCCTGGTCGGCTACCTGCACGCCAGCTTCGCCAACGGCGCCGGCTACACCAAGGTCGCCGACATCCCGGACTCCTGGGACGTCATCAACCTGTCCTTCGGCGAGCCCACCTCGGTGACCTCCGGCGACATCCGGTTCAACCGCTGCCCGGTCACCGAGTGCCCGTCGGTCGAGTCGGACGCCGACTTCAAGGCGGCCATCGCCGCCAAGCAGGCCAAGGGCAAGAAGGTGCTGATCTCGATCGGCGGCCAGAACGGCCAGGTCCAGCTCACCACCACCGCCGCCCGCGACGCCTTCGTCAACTCGGTCTCGGCCATCATCGACAGGTGGGGCCTGAACGGCCTCGACATCGACTTCGAGGGCCACTCGCTCTCGCTGGCCACCGGCGACAACGACTTCAAGAACCCGACCACCCCGGTCGTGGTGAACCTGATCTCCGCGCTGAAGACCCTCAAGGCCAAGTACGGCAAGGACTTCGTGCTGACCATGGCCCCGGAGACCTTCTTCGTCCAGCTCGGCTACCAGTACTACGGCTCCGGCCCCTGGGGCGGTCAGGACCCGCGCGCCGGCGCCTACCTCCCCGTCATCCACGCGATGCGGAACGACCTCACCCTGCTGCACGTCCAGGACTACAACTCGGGCTCGATCATGGGCCTGGACAACCAGTACCACTCGATGGGCGGCGCCGACTTCCACGTCGCGATGACCGACATGCTGCTCAAGGGCTTCCCGGTGGCCGGCAACACCAACAACGTCTTCCCGCCGCTGGCCCCCTCCCAGGTCGCCATCGGCATGCCCGCCACCACCTACGCCGGCAACGGCTACGTCTCCCCGGCCGAGGTCAACAAGGCCCTCGACTGCCTCACCAAGGCCACCAACTGCGGCACCTACGTCCCCCGCAGCGGCCCCCAGCCCGACCTGCGCGGCCTGATGACCTGGTCCATCAACTGGGACCAGTACAACGGCACCCGCGAGTTCTCCAAGAACTTCGACAGCTACTGGCCGTAGAACGACCGAAGGCCCCTCACCTGAGTGAGGGGCCTTCCGGCTGTCTGTGCGCCGCCAGGGACTCGAACCCCGGACCCGCTGATTAAGAGTCAGCTGCTCTAACCAACTGAGCTAGCGGCGCCTGCTGACGAAGAGAACATTACCCGGTCAGCAGCCCGGATCGGAAATTCACTCCTCCCAGGGGAGGATCACGGCCTTGCCGCGGACGTGGCCGGCCTCCACCAGGCGGTGGGCCTCGGCCGCGCGGGAGAGCGGGAAGGAGGCGGAGACGGTGAGGCGCAGGCGGCCCTGCTCCCAGAGGGCGGTGAGCTCGGCGAGGCGGGCGGCGGAGCGGGGGCCGTAGAGCCAGCGGATGCCGAGGCCCTCGGCGGCCGGGTCGGCGATGGTGCCGATCCGGGAGCGGTCGGCGACCAGTTCGAGGGACGGTTCCAGGGCGCCGCGCCCGGCTGCGTCGAAGGCCGCGTCCACCCCGTCGGGGGCGAGCGCGCGGACCCGGTCGGCCAGGCCCTCGCCGTAGGTGACCGGGGTCGCGCCGAGGGAGCGGAGGTAGTCGTGGTTGGCCTCGCTGGCGGTGCCGATCACCGTGGCGCCCCAGGCCCGGGCCAGCTGGACGGCGACCGTGCCGACCCCGCCGGCCGCGGCGTGGACCAGGACGGTGTCACCCGCCGAGACCCCGAGCCCGGACAGCGCCACGTGCGCGGTCTGGCCGGAGGCGGAGAGCGATCCGGCCTCGGCCCAGCCCATCCCGGCGGGCTTGGCCACCAGCTGGTCGGCCGGTGCCGCCACGTACCGGGCGTGGGCGCCCAGCAGCCGGAAGCCCAGCACCTCGTCGCCGGGCGCCCAGCCCGAGACGCCCTCGCCGAGGGAGACGACCACCCCCGCGAACTCGTTGCCCGGCGTGGCCGGGTACTCCACCGTCACACCGCGCGGCGCCCAGCCGGAGCGGATCGCGGTGTCGGCCGGCTGGATGCCGGCGGCCATCACCCGCACCAGCACCTCGCCCGGCCCGGGCTCCGGCACCGGCAGCTCGGTCACTTCCAGCACCTCGGGCCCACCGGGCTCCCGGAACAGCGTCGCCAGCATCTGCCTGTCTCCCCTTCGGTCGGACTGATCGTCACCACTCTCGAAGATGAAGCGCGCTTGAAGTCAAGGCCCGGCCGGAGCGCGCCGCGCGCGTCTGTCGCACTGTCAGATTTATGCTGATCGGCGACCCGTCGCCCACCGAGAGGACGCCGACCCCCGTGGGACAGCTCAGCCTGCTCTTCCTGGTGCTGCTCGCCTCGGTGGTGACCATCCCGGTCGCCCGGATCACCCGGGTGCCGCAGCCGGTGCTGATGACCGCCATCGGCCTGGTGCTCGCCCTGGTGCCGCAGGTCCCGGACATCGAGGTCAACCCCGAACTGATCCTCCCGCTGGTGCTGCCGCCGCTGATCTTCGCCGTCGCCCGGCGCTCCTCGGTCCGGTACTTCAAGGCCAACGCCCGCTCCATCCTGCTGCTCGCGGTCGGCCTGGTGGTGGTCACCACCACGGTGGTCGCCGGCACCTTCCACTGGCTGCTGCCCGCCCTCCCGGTGGCCGCCGCCATCGCGCTCGGCGCGCTGGTCTCCCCGCCCGACCCGGTGGCCGCGGTCGCGGTGGCCGGCAGCGTCGGGCTGCCCCGGCGGCTGGTCGCGGTGCTGGAGAGCGAGGGCCTGTTCAACGACGTCACCGCGATCGTCATCTACTCGCTGGCGATCGAGGCGGTCACCGAGGGGCACCTGTCCGCGGAGGGGATCGCCCTGCGGTTCGTGCTCTCGGCCGTGGTCGCGGTGGTGGTCGGCGCGGGCCTCGGCTGGCTCAACGCCAGGCTGGCCGGAATGCTCGACGACCCCACCCAGCAGGTCGCGCTCAACCTGCTGGTGCCGTTCGCCGCCTACGTGCTGGCAGAGGAGCTGCACGGCTCCGGCGTGCTCTCCGTGGTGGTCTGCGCCCTCTACCTGGCCGACCGCGCCCAGGACGCCGACGACGTGGCGTACCGGCTGGTCGGCAACGCCTTCTGGCAGATCGTCGAGATCCTGGTCACCGGTGTGGCCTTCGGCCTGATCGGCCTGGAGCTGGCCCCGCTGCTGGACGAGGTCGGCGGCGCCTGGCGTGGCATGCTCGGCGACGCCGCCTGGGTGATCGCCGCCGTGGTGCTGGTCCGGCTGGCCTGGCTGCTGCCCGCCGCCTGGATCTCCAAGCGGGTCAGCAACGCCGACGAGGACACCCCGGTCAGCGTCGGCGAGACGGTGGTGCTCTGGTGGTCCGGGATGCGCGGGGTGGCCACCGTGGCCCTCGCGCTCGCCATCCCGCGCGACTTCCCCGGGCGCAACGAGATCGTCATCTGCGCCTTCGCGGTGGTCCTCTTCACCCTGCTGGTCCAGGGTCTGACGCTCCCTCTGGTGGTCAAGGTGCTCGGCCTCGGCGGCGGCACCGACGAGCACGAGGAGGCGGTCAAGCACATGTGGTGGCGGGCCGCCAAGGCCGGCCTGGTCCGGCTCGGGGAGCTGGAGGAGGAGCGCGACCTCCAGCCCGAGGTGGTCGAGGTCCTCAGGGAGCGCCAGCACGACCGGCTGGCCCGGCTCTGCCCCGAGCGCTACGCCGAGGAGGAGGCGGTCGAGGCCCGCGAGCGCTGGGAGCAGCTGCGCTCCGCCGCCGACCTCGAACAGGAGATGATCGCCGCCTCCCGCCGCGAGGTCCTGGTCGCCCGCGGCGAGCCGGGAGGCGATCCGGAGATCGCCGACCAGGTGATGCGCCGTCTGGACCTGCGCTCCCGGCGGAAGTAGGTGCACGGGAGGAGGTGGCGGAGTACGCCCGGTGGCCAGTGGCGCGTCACCTGACGGACCGTCGCGCGAAGTAGGCTGACCCGGGCAGGCCGTCAACGGAGTCGGCGCACCACAGAGCTACCGCCGGACCTCGCGCCACCCTCTCGCAGGGACCTGCCGGTAACCGAAATCCGGATACTCAAGGAGCAAAGCGATGACGGCGCAGAACCGCACCCCCCTGGACCGGCTGCCGCAGTGGACGGCGCTGGCCAAGCACCGGGAGGAGTTCGGTCAGACGCACCTGCGCGAGCTGTTCGCCGCCGACCCGGAGCGCGGCTCGGGCTACACCCTGGCCGTCGGCGACCTGCTGGTGGACTACTCGAAGCAGCTGGTGAACGACCGGACCCTGGAGCTGCTGCGGGAGCTGGCCGCGGCCACCGGCGTGGCCGAGCTGCGCGACGCGATGTTCCGCGGCGAGAAGATCAACACCACCGAGGACCGGGCCGTCCTGCACACCGCGCTGCGGGCCCCGCGCGGCGCGGAGGTCCTGGTCGACGGCGAGAACGTGGTCCCGGCCGTGCACGCGGTGCTCGACAAGATGGCCGCCTTCTCCGACAAGGTCCGCTCCGGGGAGTGGACCGGCCACACCGGCAAGCGGATCAAGAACGTGGTCAACGTCGGCATCGGCGGCTCCGACCTCGGCCCGGCGATGGCGTACGAGGTGCTCCGCCCGTTCACCCAGCGCGACCTGACGGTCCGTTTCGTCTCCAACGTGGACGGCGCGGACCTGCACGAGGCGGTCCGCGACCTGGACGCCGCCGAGACCCTCTTCATCGTGGCCTCCAAGACCTTCACCACGATCGAGACCGTCACCAACGCCACCTCCGCCCGCGGCTGGCTGCTGGAGCAGCTCGGCGCCGGCCAGGAGGCCGTGGCCAAGCACTTCGTGGCGCTCTCCACCAACGCCGCCGGCGTCGCCGACTTCGGCATCGACGTGGAGAACATGTTCGAGTTCTGGGACTGGGTCGGCGGCCGCTACTCCTACGACTCGGCCATCGGCCTCTCGCTGATGATCGCCATCGGCCCGGAGAACTTCCGGCAGATGCTGGACGGCTTCCACCTGGTCGACGAGCACTTCCGCACCGCGCCCGCGGCCGAGAACGTCCCGTTGCTGCTCGGCCTGCTGGGCGTCTGGTACGGCGCGTTCTTCGATGCCCAGGCGCACGCGGTGCTGCCCTACTCGCACTACCTCTCCCGCTTCACCGCCTACCTCCAGCAGCTCGACATGGAGTCCAACGGCAAGTCGGTGGACCGCGAGGGCAACCCGGTGAACTGGCAGACCGGCCCGGTGGTCTGGGGCACCCCCGGCACCAACGGCCAGCACGCCTACTACCAGCTGCTGCACCAGGGCACCAAGGTGATCCCGGCCGACTTCATCGGCTTCGCCCGCCCGGTCGCCGAGCTGGATGCCGCGACGGCCGCCCAGCACGACCTGCTGATGGCCAACTTCTTCGCCCAGACCCAGGCGCTGGCCTTCGGCAAGACCCCGGAGGAGGTCGCCGCGGAGGGCGTCCCCGCCGAGCTGGTGCCGCACAAGACCTTCCGGGGCAACCACCCGACCACCACCCTCCTGGCCGGCGAGCTGACCCCCTCGGTGCTCGGCCAGCTGGTCGCGCTGTACGAGCACAAGGTGTTCGTCCAGGGCGCGGTGTGGAACATCGACTCCTTCGACCAGTGGGGCGTCGAGCTCGGCAAGGTGCTCGCCAAGAAGATCGAGCCGGTCCTGCTGACCGGCGAGGGCACCGACCAGCTGGACAGCTCCACCGCCGCCTTGGTCGCCAAGTACCGCACCCTGCGCGGCCGCTGACGCTCGCCCGGGCAGCGCCCCGAGGGCCGAAGGCCCCAGGGGCGCGAGGAACTGCGCGGGCTGGAAAGGCAGCACCTGCAACTGGCCGACGGTGGGTCAGTCGCAGGTGAGCCGCCTTCCGGTTCGCGCAGTTCCCCGCGCCCCCGGGATCACCATCCGGTGCGGGCAACGCAAGAAGGCCTCCCATCCGGAGATGGAAGGCCTTCTGCTGTCTGTGCGCCGCCAGGGACTCGAACCCCGGACCCGCTGATTAAGAGTCAGCTGCTCTAACCAACTGAGCTAGCGGCGCCTGCTGACGTGGAAGACTTTAGCAGCGTGTTCGGGCGGAACCAAAATCCAATTCACCCCCGCGACGCCCGGACGCAGGCCCAGAGCACGGTGGCCGCCCCCGGCAGCCACGGCTCCCGGGAGTCCGGCGCCACGATCCACCGGCCCGACCCCTGTCCGGGTGAGGCCGGGGCGTCCAGCATCCGCTGGATCGGCGGCACCGTCACCGCGTCCCCCAGGCCGTGGCAGAGCAGTGGCGGCACCTCGCGGGCCCACTCCTCCCAGGCCAGCAGGGTGCGCAGCCGGGCCGCGGCGCCCGGCTGCACGAACAGCAGGGTCCGGCCCCGGTACGAGGCCACCGGGCCGCAGCCCGGCCCGGAGGCCCAGAGTTCGTCCAGCACGGCCCGCCCGAACAGGGCCGGCATGCTGATCACGTCGAAGGCGCGGCCGCAGGGCAGCACCGTCGGGGCCCAGGGGCGGGACTCCCACAGGGCACGCATGCTGCGCGGGTACTCGCTCGCCGTGGCCAGCCAGGCCTCGCCGGCGGCCGTGACGTACTCCACGGATTGATACGTCCAGATGTCCACGCACAGCAGGGTGGCGCGGGGCGGGCGCCGCACGCAGGGAAAGCGGCGTTCGCCGGACAGCGGGTGGGGTGGGGGCGTACCCTTCCCGGCCGCATATGCCAATGGCCTGCCGGCCGGCTGCGCCCCCGCCTGCCCCGCTCGGCTCAGTGCTCGCCGGAGGCCCGGCGGCGGAGCAGCGAACCGCCGTACTCGACCATCTTGGCCGCGTAGTCCGGGGTCCAGTCGGCCCGGTCCGCGATCTCGGCGGGGGAGAGCGCGTCGAAGCGGCGGGTGTCCGCCAGCTGGGCCGCGGCGATGGCCTGGAAATCGGCGGCCCGCTCGGCGGCGGCCCGGAACGCCAGCGTCAACTCCGTGGAGCGGCGCAGCAGTTCGGCCGGGTCGGCGATGGACTCCAGGTCGAAGAACCGTTCCGCCTCGGGCTCGTCGGCCTGCGGCTCGAAGAGCAGCTGGGCCGGGCGCAGCCGACGGGCGGGCGCGGGCACGGCTGACGGGGCGTCCGGTGCGACGAGGTCGGCAGCGTCGGGGCGGGAAGCACCGGCGTCGGGCATGGTGGGACACCTCCGGGGTGTGGTGGGTGGCTGCCGTCCCATTGTCGCGCGGGGACGGCCGGTAACGGAACGGTGCGCGTGCGGTCGCTATTCCCCTCCCGTGCGCCCCCTTGGTGCTGCCTCCGCCGGTGTTCGTGCCGCGTCCGCCGTGCTCAGCGCAGCCGGACCCGGTGCTCGCCCAGCAGGGCCAGCACCGCGTGGTTGGCCTCCCAGCCGTCCGGGAACTTCATCGTGACGCCCAGCTGCACCGGCTCGGTGGACGGGTGCTCGTCCAGCAGCTCCGGGATGCCGGCCCGGGCCACCACGATGCAGGCGTGCCGGTGCCGCGAGGCGAGCACGCAGAGCCGGCCCGTCTCCAGGTGGAAGGCGGTGGCGTCCGGGCGGCCGGAGAGCGGGTGCAGCACCACCGTGACGTCGTACTCCCGGCCCTGCAGCCGGTTGGCGGTGTCCACGGTGACGGCCGGGCCGGCCGCGTGGTCCACCGGCACGCCGAGCTTCACCAGGGCGGCCCGCACCGCCGCCGCCTGGTCCCGGTGCGCGGTGCCGACCGCGATCCGGTCGGGGGTGAGCGGGGCCGAACCCTGCTCCGAGTGCGCCGTCAGGCCCCTGGCCAGCAGGCGCTGCACCACTGCGGCGGTGGCCTGCACCGCCTGCGGGTCGGTCCGCACGGTGTGCCGGGCGGGCAGCTCCAGCAGCGCCCAGCCGTGCTCGGCCGCCTCGTCCACGGCCGCGTCCAGTGCCGAGCCGTCCCCGGCGGTGGCGGCGGTCAGCCGCCGGTCGTCCGGGCCGGTGCCCGAGCGGAACGGGGTGTACGGGTAGAACGCCTGCGAGATCAGCGGAGCCGCCGAGTACGGCAGCCGCCAGGAGACCGGCAGCCGGTGCGGGCGGATCGCCGGGTTGTGCGCCAGCAGGGTGACCACCGCACTGCTCGACGGGTCGTACGACAGGCCGGCCCACTGGTCGGTGCCGACCACCGTGAACGGGTCCAGCTGGCCCGGGTCACCGACGAACAGCGCCCGCTCGAACAGCCCGGCGACGGCCAGCAGTGCGTCCGAGCGCATCTGGTACGCCTCGTCCACGATCGCGTGCCGCCAGGGCTGCTCGGCCTTCACCCACTGCCACTTGGCGGCGGTGGAGATGACCACGTCCTGCTCCAGCAGCTCCGCCACCTTGGAGGAGGCCGTCACGTTCGCCAGCGCGGCCAGCTCCGGGCCCGGCTTGGCGTCGCTCGCGTGCAGCCGGCCGATCGTCAGCTCCGGACCCCTCTCGGCCAACCGGCCGACCAGGTCGTCCACCTGACCGTTCGTCTGGGCCACGATCATCAGGCGCTCGCCGCCGGCGACCAGCTCCTTGGCGGCCCTCACCACGAGCGTCGACTTCCCCGCGCCGGGCGGGGAGTCGACCACCACGCCCCGCGGTCCCCCGGGGGCGGGGCTGACGGTGGCGGCCAGGATCGCGGCCACGGCGGAGTCGGCGGCGGCGCCCGGGTTCGCCACCTCGGGGGCCTCAGGAGCCGCGGGGGCCTCCGGGGCCGGAGGGTCGATGGTCATGCCGGTGGTCATTCCCACTCTTCGCTTGCGGTAGGCGAGGGATCGGTGCTGCCGCCGGGCGGGCCGCCGTGCGTCCACGGCGTGTCCTCCGGCTCGGGGAGCGGGGCGGACTGACGGGCGGTCAGCTCGAAGAGCGTGAAGGTGACCTGCTCGCCGGGCTCGGGCAGGCTGCCCGGCTCGGGCTCCTTCTTGCGGCCCATGCCGTTCAGCACCCGGACGGTGACGGTGCCCCCGGCCGCCGCCACGATCTCCGCCTTCTGGGCCGAGGGCCCGTTCGCCCGGTGCACCTCGCGGCCCGCGTCGGCGTGCGGGCGGTCGGCGGTGCGCAGCACCAGCAGCGGGCGGGGCTTGGGGGAGCGGCCGGTGGTGTCGTACTCCGGCACCACCTCCACCACCTCGCCGCTGAACGCCTCGCCCGAGAGCCGGTGCCCGGCCATCGCCAGCGGGTCGTCCAGTGCCTCCTGCACGTCCACCTTGGCCTGCTCGCGCTCGCGCTGGGCCAGCTTGCGCGCGGCGGTCACGGCGTCGTCCTGCTTCGGCTGCGGCGGCTCGCCGGCCGCCAGCCTGTCCCGGTGGTTGGTGAAGGACCAGCGGTCGCCCTCCCAGCGGTCGGCCAGGTGGGCGGCGGGCGGCAGTTCGCGCAGCAGGTCCAGGCCGCGCCAGACGTCGTGCCAGGTGGGGAGGGTGGCCCCGAGCAGCACCGCGCGCAGCTCCTCGGCGGCGCGCTTCACCGCCGACTGCGCCTGGGGGTCGCCCCGGTGGGCCAGCGCGGTGAGCGCCTGGTCGTGCCGGGTGATCGCCGGGGCGAGCACCTTGGCGTCGAAGACCGGATCGGTGGCCGGCCCGGCCGGCGGGTGCACCGGCACGCCCCGGGCGTCCCGCTCGGTCTCCACCCGCTCGGCCAGCTCGGCGCCGGACGTCCCGGCCGGCGGCCGGTGCCAGGCCAGCCGGGCGCCGAGGTGCTGGTCCTCCAGCAGGCTCTGGCCGGTCGCCCAGTGCCGGGCCAGTAGCTGGGTCACCGACAGCAGCAGGGAGGAGCCAGGCACCTGGGCCCGCTCGGTGAAGTGCGTCAGCCAGCGGCCCAGCAGCGGCACCTGGGTCGGCGCCGGGTACGGCCCCGGGTCGGGGTCGGAGGCCGTCCGGCGGAACCGGGTGGAGCGGCCGATCAGCGCCAGGTGCTGCACCGCGCCCGCGTTCGGAACGATCAACTGCGGGGCATCGGCACAGAGTTCACGGAAGGTCTGGGTCTTCTCGCCGGTCTCCGGATCCTTCTCGGACCGCTCGACCAGCTCCACCTCGCCGGCGTAGGACTCCAGGTACGGCAGCAGCTCGGCGGCGAACTCGGCCAGGAAGCCGAAGCGCATGTCCCGGTTGAGCGGCTGCGGCACCAGCAGCAGCCGGGGGTGCTCCCGGTCGGTGCCCAGCAGCACCGCCAGCGGGGCCCCCGCCTCGCCGGCGGCGGCCAGCGGCACCAGCACCATCGGACGCTCCGACAGGTGCCGGTGCCGGACGGTGGCGAGCGGCTCGGCGTGCCCGCTGCGGACGGCCTCCAGCCGGGCCAGCGTGTCCAGCAGGCTCACCGGGCCGCCTCCCGGGTGCCGGTACCGGTCGTACCGGTCGCACCGGCCGCGCCCGCGGAGCCTGCCGCGCACAGCGCCTCGGTGCGGAGTGCGGCGGCGTGGGCCAGCCGCACGGCCGCCTCGTCGGTGCCGTCCGGGCTGCCCTTCTCGGCGGCGGCCAGCGCCTCCTCCACCGTCCGCAGGGTGCCCAACTCGCCCCGTACGCCCCGGCCGAGCTGCTCCACCGCACCCGAGGTGCGGGCCTGTGACCGGCAGAGGAAGCCCAACTCGCAGGCGGCCAGGCAGTCCGGGCCGTAGCTGGCCGGCACCGCCTCCACCGCGCTGCCCAACTCGGCCACCGGCCTGGTCGGCACCCCCGCCTGGTCCGGCGCCAGGTCGAAGCTGGTGCCGGACGGCAGGGCCTCCAGCAGCTCCTCGATCCTGGTCAGCCGGGCCAGCTGACGCCTGGTCACCGAGAGCTCGCGGCGGACGTCCACGCTGCTCGCGGTCGGCCGGTTGGAGAAGTCCTTCGGGCAGACCAGCAGCACGCTCAGCTCGGGCGAGCCGGGCAACTGCTGCTGTCCGTACGGCGACTGGTCCACCGTCACGCCCGCCAGCTCGGCGGCGGCCTGCTGGAGCGCCAGCACGTACACCGCCGCCTGCCGGGCGGCCGCGCCGACCTTGGCCGGATCGGCGGAGCCGTCGATCACCGGGAAGGACTTGATCTCCACCACCGTGCAGCGGCCGCCGTGCACCAGCACCGCGTCCGGCTCCAGGTAGGCGGGGGTGCCGGCCACCGTGAGGCGGAGCATCGGGTGGTCCAGCAGCGTCCAGCCGTCGAGGTCGGCCGCCGCCTCGGCCAGCACCTGGCGGGTCCGGTCCGCCCGGGTGGCCGGGGCGGAGCGCGGCAGCAGGTCGGGGACCGTCAGGGGGCTTCCCTCGGGCGGGAGTCCGAGCCTGGCCCGGAGCGGGGCCAGCAGGGCGGCGTAGCCGTCGTCCTTGAGACGGGCCTCGAAGACGTTCCCCCGGGTGATCGCGAACGGCGACTGCCCGAACGGCGCGGGCCGCCCCAACCGCTCCGCCACCGCGCGCTTGTCCACCCCGGCCGCATCGAGCACTGCCCGCCGCCGGCACCCCGGATTGGCCGCGAGGGCGGCCAGCGCCCGGGCGTCGAGGCTGCGCTGCGGCGCCGGGCCGCGCAGTTCGCGGAGCCGCCGCGCGACCGGCTCCGCCTGCCCTTGGATCGAGACGTTCATGGTGCGGCCCAGTCTCGCACCCACCACCGACACTTCGGGTCAGGACGGCCCGACCCGGGACGCTCCGGGCGACCCGGGCGCTGCCGGCGGCCCCTGGTCGGTGGTGATGCCCGTGGCGACCGCGAGGACGGCGAGGCGGATCCGGTTGTCCCGGCCGGTCTTCGCCATCAGGTTCGCGACGTGCGTCTTGACCGTGGTGACGCCCAGGTGCAGGCGGTCGGCGATCTCCCGGTTGGACAGCCCTCCGCCGACCAGGCCGAGCACCTCCCGCTCGCGCGGGGTGATGTCGGGCACCGCCGGGCGGTCGGAGCCGGAGCCGGGGTCGGGAGCCTTGGCGGCCCGGGCGTCGACGGCGTGGCCGACCAGCCGGTCGAGAGCGGCCCGGCTGAACGGGGCCTCGCCGTCCGCGGCCCGGCGCACGGCGTCGACCAGGTCGGCCGGTGGGGTGTCCTTCACCAGGAAGCCGCAGGCCCCGGCGGCGAGCGCCGGGTAGAGGTGGTCGTCGTCGTCGAAGGTGGTGAGCGCGACGACGCGGGTGGCGGGGCGGGCCGCCAGGATCCGGCGGGTCGCGGTGACGCCGTCCAGCACGGGCATCCGAAGGTCCATCAGGACCACCTCCGGACGGAGGCGTTGGGCCAGCCGCACCGCCTCCGCGCCGTTCTCCGCCTCGCCGACCACCTCGATGTCGGGGGCCTGCTCGAAGAGCATGCGCAGGCCCATCCGGACCAGCTGCTGGTCGTCGGCCACCAGGACGTGGATCACGGTGTCTGCTCCGGGAGTCGTACGGGTGCGGGAGAGGCGGGCAGTTCGGCGGTGAGCGACCAGCCCCGCGGGGTCGGGCCCGCCTCCAGGCGGCCGCCGAGCAGGTCGACGCGTTCGTGCATGCCGACCAGCCCGTGCCCGGACGTGCCTCGGGCCGGGGCCGGGGCCGGGGCGGGCCAGCCGGGACGACCCGCGCCGTCGTCTCGGAGCGTCAGGTGCACGGTGTCGTCCTCGGCCATCCGGACGGTCAGCTCGGCCCGGGTGCCGCTGCCGGCGTGCCGGGCGGTGTTCGCGAGGCCCTCCTGGGCCAGGCGGAGCACGGCGAGGCCGCGGACCGCGTCGAGGTGCGCGAGGGCCGGGTCCACGACGGCGGTGACCGTCAGACCGGTGCGGCGGCCGCCCTCCAGGACGGACTCCAGAGCGTCCGGCAGTGCCCCGGGCGTGACCAGGGCGGAGGCCGCACCGGGGCCCGCGACGCCGTCCGGATCGCGCAGCACGGCCACCAGGCGGCGCAGGTCGGCGAGTGCCTCGCTGCCGCTGGAGTGCAGGTCGTCGAAGACCTCGGTCACCCGCGGGTCGACGGTGGCGGCGGGGAGGACGTGCCGGGCGATGCCGACGCGCAGCACCATCGACGAGACGTGATGGGCCACCAGGTCGTGCAACTCGCGTGCGATGGCGGTGCGTTCGGCGGCGCGGGCGGCCAGCACCCGCTCTCCGGCGCCGGCCGCCTCCCGGGCCGCGTGCGCGCGGGCGTCGCGGGCGGCGTCGCGGGTGGTCCGCAGGTACGCGCCCAGGAGCAGCGGCAGCCCGGCCACGATGCCCATCTTGTAGAGCACGGAGGGGAGTTCGCCGGGGAGGTCGGCGAGGCGGTTCGCCGCGACGGCCAGGGCCAGCACCACCGAGCCGGCCACCGGACGGCGGCCGTGCTCCCGGACGGCCAGCTCGAAGACGGTGACGGCCGCGAGCACCTTCAACGCGGGGACGATGTCCGAGCCGAGCGCGTGCGCGGCGACGAGCAGGCCGGACAGCAGCAGCACCGCGCCGAACGTCCACCTGGCCGCGATCGCGCACAGGGCGGTCCCGGCCGCCGCGAGGGCCACGTCCCGGACGCCGGAGGGCCGGTGCACCAGGAGGAGGTCACCGACCAGGACGCCGACCAGCGCCACCGTCCGCAGGGCGGCGAACCGTTGGTCGAACGCCAGCTCCATGCCTGATCGGTTCACGCGCCTCACGATAGGCGGGTGTCCGCTCGCCCCGGGTCCTGCCGTGGGAGGAGGGCGCCTCCTCCCACGGGCCGCGAGGTCCGGCCCGTCGGCCGAGCCGGAGCCCCGGCCCGGACTGCGAGCGTGGTCGCCATGGAGACGAACGCGAACGGCGACACGAACGGGAACGACAACGTGGACGACTGCGCGAACGGCGGCCCGAAGGCGGCCGGGCCGGGGCGGCGGGCCCTGCTCGGTGGCGCGGCCGCCGTCGGCGCGGCGGGCGCCCTGCTCGGCGCGGGTGCCCGGACGGCGAGCGCCGCCCCGGCGGGGCGGCGGGGCGGGGAAGGACGGTTCCAGGGCAGGTCGGTGCTCATCACCGGCGGTACCTCGGGCATCGGCAGGGCCACCGCCCGGGCCTTCGCGGCGGCCGGCGCCCACGTCGGATTCTGCGGCAGGCGGGCCGAGTTGGGACGCCAGGTGGAGCGGGAGATCCGGGACGCGGGCGGCGAGGCCACGTACGTGCGGGCCGACGTGCGGGAGGCCGGGCAGGTGCAGGAGTTCGTGGACCGGATCGCGAGCCGGTACGGCGGGATCGACGTGGCGTTCAACAACGCGGGCATCGGCAGTGCCAAGGCGCCGCACGAGCTGAGCGTCGAGGAGTGGGAGGACGTCCAGGCCACCAACGCCAGGGGCGTCTTCCTCGCCGTCAAGTACGAGGTCCCGTACATGCTCACGGCCGGGCGCGGCGTCATCATCTGCACCTCCTCCTCGGCGGCCGAACAGGCCCGGCCGACCAGCGCCGCGTACACCGCGAGCAAGCGGGCCGTGCAGGGCATCGTGAAGGCCGCCGCGCTCGCCTACGGTCCCCGGGGCATCCGGGTCAACGCGCTCCTGCCGGGCACCACCGACACCCCCTTCGTCCGCCCGCCCGGCATCCCCGACGAGGCGTGGGCCGCGTACAAGCGGGCGTTCGGTCCGCTCAACATCGACGGACTGGAGCGGATGGCCGAGGCCGAGGAGATCGCGCGCGCCGTGCTCGGGCTCGCCTCCGACGACTTCCCCTACATGACGGGAGCCTCCGTCGCGGTGGACGGCGGCAGCACGGCCGGCCGGAAGATGGTCCAGCCGGGCCGGGCCTGAGCGGGTGGTGGAGGGCCCGGCGGCCGTGCCGGCTCCGGCGGTGGGGGATCATGGGGGTGTCGGCGACTCGATGGCGAGGCTGGCCGGTGCCCGTCTTGGCCGGGGAGGAACTGCCAACGAGTTGTGAGGAGCCGCTCATGCCCGCCCGTATCGTGCTCGTCCGCCACGGTGAGACCGCCTGGTCCGTCACCGGCCAGCACACCGGCCGCACCGACGTGCCGCTCACCGAGGAGGGCCGCGAGATGGCCCGTGCCCTCGGGGTCCGGCTGGCCGGCGCGCCGTGGCACGGCCTGCCGGAGGCGACCGTGTACACCAGCCCGCTCTCCCGGGCCCGGGAGACCTGTGAGCTGGCCGGTTTCGGCGCCCGCGCGGTGGACCGCGAGGAGTTGCTGGAGTGGGACTACGGCCAGTACGAGGGCCGGACCGGTCCGGACATCCGGGCCACCGACCAGCCCGGCTGGCTGATCTGGCGGGACGGCGTGCCCGGCGGCGAGGAGCTCTCCGAGGTGGCGGCCCGGGTGGACGCCTTCCTGGCCGGCCTGCACGAGGAGCACGGCACCCCGGAGCCGGACACCACCACCATGCACTGCGCCGACCACGACGTGGTGGTCTTCGCCCACGGGCACCTGCTGCGCATCCTGACGGCCCGTTGGCTGGGCCTGCCGCCCGAGTTCGCGCAGCGGTTCAAGCTGGGCACGGCCGCCCTCTCCGTCCTCTCCTGGGAGTACGGGGCCCCGGCGGTCGAACTCTGGAACGACCAGTCCCACCTCGGCAAGTAGCCGGACCCGACCCCGCCGCCGGGCTCAGGCGGCCTCGTGCGCGGCCAGGAAGGCCGCCACCTCCGGGACGGCACGGTGCGCCCGCAGCTGCCGCGCCGTCCCGGAGAGCATGGCCCGGATCCGGGCCGAACGGACCTCGCCCAGCAGCGCCGTCGCCTCGGAGGCGAGCACGGCGGCCCCGGCCAGGTCCCCGAGCCCGAGCCGGTCGTGGGCCAACTCGGCGGTGTAGAGCACCCGGTTGCGGACGAAGTGCGGCTCCTGGAGGTCAACCGCCTGGCGGGCCAGCACCCCGGCCCGGTCCCAGACCTCCAGGGCGGACCAGCACTGGGACTCCAGCCCGGCGATCTCGGCCTCGCCGAAGAAGGTCATCCACTCCGGGTCGGCCTCCGCCTCGCCCTGGTCGAAGAGCGTGTACGCCCGCCCGAGCGCCCGCTCGCACGCCCCCCGGTCGCGCAGCAGCGCCCATGCCCCGGCCTCCCGCATGGCGAGCAGCGAGAGCAACCGGGCGGAGTCGAGCCGGCGGGCGGCGGACTGCCCGGCCTGGGCGGCCCGCAGGGCCTCACGGGCCCGGCCGGTGTCCCGGGCCAGGAAGGCGCTGTTGCAGAAGACGTGCGCCTCCAGGGCCGGGTCGTTGGCCATCCGGGCGGTGGCCAGCGCCTCGGCGTAGAAGGAACGGGCCTCCACGGTGCGGTCCGAGTCGTGCGCCAGCCAGCCCACCGAGATGGCCAACTCGCCGGCGCCGGACTGGAGTCGGCGCTCGGTCGCGGCGCCGTAGTCACCGTCGTTGAGCAGCACGTAGGCACTGCGCAGGGACTGCCCGGCCAGCTCGAACAGGGTGTCGGCGCCGTGCACGTCGTCCAGCAAGCGGATGTCGCGGACGGCCTGTTCGACGCCGCGCACCTCGGCGGAGCCGACCCGGCGCGGGGGCGGCACGGTGTGCCCGGGGGCGGTGGAGCGGGGAGCGGCCATGGCGGGACGGTCCAGGCCGAGGGCGGCGGCCAGCGAGGTGGGGGCCACCACGGTGGCCGGTCCGCCGGTCAGGAAGGTTCGGCGACGCAAGTCGTCGTGCTCCTCGTCGGGAAGGTACGGGGCGTCGAGCGGCGGCAGCCCGCCGGGACGAAGCCTCGGACCCGGGACTGACGGCGGGTCGGCCGCGCGGCGGCGGACCGCCGTACGCGGGGTGAACCCGAGCTCGGCCGGCGAGCGGTCGGGCCACATGTGCCGGAACACCCGCTCGTACGCGTAGTTGGGACAGCGGATCTCGCCGGACTCCACCCGGCCGACGTAGCGCGCGTCGCAGGAGACGTGCTCGCCGATCTCCCGGGCGGCGCGTCGGATCGCGAGCGCGAACTCGCCGGGGGAGAGGTCACCCCGGAGCGCTCGCATGGCGGCGTTGGGGACGGGTGGTCTCGTGGCTGCCATGGTGCTGCGCTCCGAGTCGGGGGTCTCGATCCAGCGCAGAGAGTACCGACTGTCACGGACCGGACACGTCCGGTTGTGGGCTGAGGTACGGTCAATTGCCCATAAAAGGGACAGAGTTGCGCTGAAATGCCATGAAGTGCCATGGGTTGCTGTACGTCAGCCCGTGGCCTTTCGGCACCCTTTCGCGTTGTCCTGATACATGGCGGCCCCTGGCCGACCCCACGCCGTCCGGCGCACCCGGACGAGCGGCCGGGCCGCCGAGTTGACGAGGAGACAGGAGGGCCCATGGCCGCCGGACTTCCGCAGTACCGTCACATCACCGTCCCGGTCACCCCCAGGCCCGTCCGGCCCCTGCTCGCGGCGGCGCCGCTCGCGCCCGTCCTGCCCTCCTCCCCGGCCGGCTTCGACACCGTCACGGTGGCGGTCCGGCACGGCCTGGAGACGGTGGACATCCTGCGCCTGCGCCGCGCCTGCGGCACGGTCCTGCAGAGCGACGGCGGCACCGCCATCGCGTTCCTCGTCCCCGCAGGGGTGGCCGGGCAGTGGCACCTGCCCGGCACCTCCTGTACGCCGGGGGCCCGGCTGCTCCCCGCCACCGACCCGCGCTGGGTGATGCCGCCGTCCGGCCCCGGTGCGCTGGCCCGGCCGACCGACCCCTGGGTGCTCCGCTCCGGCCTCTGCGAGGCCGCCTGCACCCTGGCCGCCGGGGGCCTCGGGCCGTTCTGAGCCGAGCCGCCGCCTCCCGCCCCGGCCGCCGCCCGCCTTCGCCGCCCCGCCTTCTCCGGCCCGTCCTCTCCGCCTCGCGCTCCCCGCCCGCCCCGCTTCCGCGTGCTGAGGGCCCGTCGGCTCCGAGGTCGGCCCGGCCCGGTCCGCCGGCCCGGCCTGTGGCTCCGTGTCGTGCCCCGCCCCGCCCCGCTGACCTGCGGCTCCGTGCCGTGCCCGGGGCTGCCGTCCGGCGATAATGGCTGCCATGGGACGCAACCGGGCCGGTCGGGCTCGCACCGAGACCGAGCCGGACGCCGGCGCCGCAGCCGCCACCTCTGCCGCGTCCGCCACCGGCGCCGAGGGCCGTATCCACGCCCAGGGTCCGCTGGCCCGGAAGGTCGCCTCCGGCCTGGCCGAGCTGGTTCCCGACCGGGACCGTGCCCGGGCCTGGACGCTGCTGCTGGACGGCGCCCCGCAGTCCCTGGTGGACCTGGCGGACCCGACCCACCTCGGCTTCGAGTACCAGCGCCGCCTGGGTCACCTGATCGACCTGGCCGCCCCGCCCGGCCGTCCGGTCACCGTGCTCCACCTCGGCGGCGGGGCGCTCACCCTGGCCCGCTACACCGCCGCCACCCGCCCGAGGTCCCGTCAGCAGGTCGCCGAGATCGACCCCGAGCTGACCGAACTGGTGCGCGCCGAACTGCCGTTGGAGCGCGGATGGCAGATCAAGGTGCGCGGTGCGGACGCCCGTGCGGTGCTGGAACGCACTCCGGAGGGATCGGTGGACCTGGTGATCGCCGACGTCTTCTCCGGGGCCCGGACCCCGGCGCACTGCGCCACCGTGGAGTTCGCCGCCCTGGCCGCCCGGGCGCTGGCCCCCGGCGGGCGGTACGCGGCGAACATCGCCGACGGCGGTGCCCTGCCCTTCGCCCGCTCCCAGGTGGCCACCCTTCTGGCGGTCTTCCCCGAGGTCTGCCTGATCGCCGATCCGGCGGTGCTGCGCGGCAAGCGCTTCGGCAATCTGATCCTGGCGGCCGCTCAGCAGGCGCTCCCGCTCGACGAGTTGGGCCGCCGGGTGGCCTCCGACTCCTACCTCGGCCGGATCGAGCACGGCCGGGGGCTGGCCGACTTCACGGCCGGGGCGCTCCCGGCCACCGACGCCACGGCGGCGCCGTCCCCGACCCCGCCGCCCGGTGTCTTCCGCTGAGCCGTGGGAACGCCGAGCCGTAAGCCCGCTGAGCCGTAAGCCCGCTGAGCCGTAAGCCCGCCGAGCCGTGGGACCGCCGGGTCGCGGAGCTCAGTGCCCGCGCGGCAGGCCCTTGTGCTTGTACATCGCCGCCCCGGTGAGCAGCATCCCGGCCGCGATCGGCACCAGCACGGCGGTGAGCTCGCCCTCGATCTCCACCGGGCTGGCGGCGGCCAGTGCCACGTCCTCCTCCGGTGCGGCGAGCGACCAAGTGCCCTGCGGCAGCTGCACGGTGGCGGTCCGGACAGCGGCTGCCGCCGGGCCGCCACCGTCGGTGGGGATCCGTGCCGGCCCGACCGCGGGGGCCGGTGCGGAGACGGGGGGTTCGATCCTCGGCCGGGCGCCGGGCCCGGGAACCCCCGGCTCGTCCTCTGGGGTCGAGCGGGAGGCCCGCGGCCCGTCGCCGCGCGGCTGCGGCGGCACCGAGGGGAGCAGCACCGCCGCGATGGCGAAGGCGTCCGGCACGGTGGTGGCCTGGCCGGGCAGCGGGAGCCCGTCGGTCTTGATCCGCTCCTGGAGGGCCTTGGCCACCGAGGCGGTCTGCTGCTCCAGCACCGGGGTCGCGACCCCGGTCAGCTGGCCCAACAGGGCCGGGGCGTCAGCCCGTTGGACCAGGTCGGGCCCGAGCAGCCCGGCCACCGCCGAACCGTCCGCGGCGTACGCGACCCCCACTCCGAGCCCGAGGCCCCAGACGTGGGCGAGCACCGCCCCGCCGGCCGCCAGCGTCCTGGTGCGCGGCCGGGGCAGCCGCCCCCGCCCGGCGCCGGCATCCGCGCCGGCGTCGGCGGCGGTGACCGGGACGGCGCCCGCCCCGACACGTGCCCCGACACTCGCCCCGGCACCCGCTACGGCCTCCGCCGCGGAGTCCGTACACTCGCCGTCCGGTCCCTCGACTCGCGGCTGCGCCACGTGGTTTGCTCGCACGTCAACAGAGAACGAAACCCCACCCGCGAAGGTCACGCCCCGTCGGTTCGGCGGGGGGCGTGCGCGGGGAGCGTTCCGGTACGGATCACCTCGGCGTACCAGTGCGCGCTGGCCTTCGGGGTGCGGGCCAGCGTCTCGTAGTCCACGTGCACGGCGCCGAAGCGCTTCGCGTACCCGTACGCCCACTCGAAGTTGTCCAGCAGGGACCAGAGGTAGTACCCGCGCACGTCGGCGCCGAGCTCCACCGCCCGGGCCAGGGCGGCCAAGTGGCCGTGCAGGTAGGCGATCCGGTCCTGGTCGTCCACCGTGCCGTCGGGGCCCACCCGGTCCTCGAAGGCGGCGCCGTTCTCGGTGACCAGCATCGGCAGGCCGGGGTGGTCGCGGTGGACCGCGAGCAGCAGGTCGGTCAGGCCGCTCGGGTCGATCGGCCAGCCCATCGCGGTCACCTCGCCGGGGGCGAGGTGGAAGGCCACCTCGTCGGCGCCCGGCCAGGGGGAGTGCGCACTGGCGCCGTGGCCGTCGTGGCGGGGCAGGTGGGCGGCGCTGGCGGCGCTCGAAACCACGGTCGGGGTGTAGTAGTTGATGCCCAGCAGGTCGATCGGGCGGGAGGTCTCGGCGAGGTCCCCCGGCCGCACCAGGGCGTCCCAGTCGACCAGATGGGCGGTGTCGGCGAGCAGGTCGGCGGGGTAGGCGCCGTCGAGCATCGGGCCGGTGAAGATCCGGTTGCCGACGGCGTCGATCCGGCGGGCCGCGTCCAGGTCGGCCGGGTCCCCGGTGAGCGGGCGGACCTGGTGCAGGTTGAGGGAGACGGCGAGCTGCGCGGTGCGGGGGAGCGCGGCGCGCAGGGCGCCGACGGCGAGGCCGTGGCCGAGGTTGAGGTGGTGGGCGGCGCGCAGGGCGTCGGCCGGGTCTGTGCGGCCGGGGGCGTGCACGCCGGAGCCGTAGCCGAGGAAGGCGCTGCACCAGGGCTCGTTGAGGGTGGTCCAGGTGGAGACCCGGTCGCCGAGCGCCTCCGCCGCCAGGGCGGCGTACTCGGCGAAGCGGTACGCGGTCTCCCGGGCGGGCCAGCCGCCGGTGTCCTCCAGGTGCTGGGGGAGGTCCCAGTGGTAGAGGGTGGCGACGGGGGCGATGCCGTGGGCCAGCAGTTCGTCGCACAGGGCGCGGTAGAAGTCCAGGCCGTGCTCGACGGCGGGGCCGCGGCCGGTGGGCTGGATGCGGGGCCAGGAGAGCGAGAACCGGTAGGCGGTGAGGCCGAGTTCGGCCATCAGCCGGACGTCCTCGCGGAAGCGGTGGTAGTGGTCCACGGCGGTGTCGCCGGTGTCCCCGCCGGCCACCTTGCCCGGGGTGTGGCTGAAGGTGTCCCAGATCGAGGGGGTGCGGCCGCCCTCGGCGGCGGCGCCCTCGATCTGGTACGCGGCGGTGGCGGCGCCCCAGGCGAAGCCGGGCGGGAAGGCCGGGCGGAGGGTCGCCTCGGTGCCGAGCGGGCCGGGGTCGGTCACGGTCATAACGGGAGCGCTCCCAAGGTAGAGGGGCTGACGCGCGGTCAGCTCTTGACGGCACCGGCGGTGATGCCGCCGACGATGTGCTTGCCCAGGACGGCGAAGATCAGCAGCAGCGGCAGGGTGCCGACCAGGGCGCCGGTCATGATGACCGCCTGGTTGATGTCGTACGCGCTGCCGCCGCCGATCGCGGAGAGCGCGACCTGTACCGTCGGGTTCTGCTGGGTGAGCACCACGAAGGGCCAGAAGAAGTCGTTCCAGGACTGCACGAACACCAGCATGCCCAGCACCGCCATGGCCGGCCGGGCGATCGGGAAGACCACGTGCCAGACGATCCGCAGGCTGTGCGCACCGTCCATCCGGGCCGCCTCGACCAGCTCCACCGGCAGGGCCTCGGCCAGGAACTGGCGCATGAAGAAGACCCCGAAGGCGGCCACCAGGGAGGGCAGGACCACCGACTGCAGCTGGTTGCCCCACTCCAGGTCGGTGATGATCCGGTAGAGCGGGATCACGCTCAGCTGGGGCGGGATGGTCATGGTCGCCACCACCACGGTGAGCAGGGCGTTGCGGCCCCGGAACGGCAGTTTGGCGAAGGCGAAGCCGGCCAGGGTGGAGAAGGCCACGGTGGAGAGCGAGACCAGGCCGGCCACGATGGTGGAGTTGAGCAGCGCCTTCCCCATCGCGGCCTGCTCCCAGACGGTGGAGACGTTGGCCCAGAGCGAGCCGCCCGGCAGCAGCGGCGGCGGGGACTGGGCGACCCGCTCACCGGTGTGGGTGGCGGCCACGAAGGTCCAGTAGAGCGGGAAGAGGGAGACCACGGCGGCCAGGCCGAGCAGCAGGTAGCTGACCGGGCCCGCCTTGTCCTGGTCGCCGGCCCCGGCCCGGAACCGCCGCCTGGTGGCGGGCGCCGGCCGGGCGGCGGTGGGGCCGGGCGTCGTGGTGGGTCCGGAGGGCGTGGTGGGGGTGCTCAGGGTGCTCATCGCTCAGGCTCCCAGCTCGGTGCGGCGGCGGCGCCGGGCGATCAGCAGGTTGACCGCACCGACCAGCAGCAGGATCAGCAGCATCGTCCAGGCCACCGCCGAGGCGCGGCCCAACTGGCGGTTGGGCCAGCCGAGTTCGTACAGATAGAGGCTCAGGGTCTGGAACTGGTGAGCGGAGCCGCCGCTCACCCCGACACCGCCGCCGAACAGCATCGGCTCGCCGAACAGCTGGGTGGCGCCGATGGTCGAGACGATCACCGTGAAAAGGATGGTCGGCCGGATCGAGGGGATGGTGATCCGGGTGAACTGCTGCCAACGGGACGCCCCGTCGAGGGCGGCCGCCTCGTACAGGTCCTTCGGCACGGCCTGCATCGCGGCCAGGTAGATCAGCGCGTTGTAGCCCGTCCAGCGCCAGGTCACGATGGTGGCGATGGCGATCTGCGAGGGCCAGGTGTCGGCGAACCAGTCGGTGCGGTCGAAACCCAGTGCGGAGAGCGCCCAGTTGACGATGCCGTAGTCCGGGTTGAACAGCTGGACGAAGACCAGGGTGGCCGCCGCGATCGAGGTCGCGTACGGGGCGAGCACCGCCACCCGGAGGAAACCCCGGCCGCGCAGGCGGTAGTTGAGCAGGTGCGCCAGGCCGAGGGCCATCAGCAGCTGCGGGACGGTGGACAGGACGCCGATGGTGAAGGTGTTCCGCAGCGCCGTCCAGAACTGCTCGCTCCCCCACAGCCGGGTGTAGTTGCCGAGGCCGCGCCACTCCATGACGTCCGGGGTGAGCAGGTCCACCTGGTGCAGGGAGAGCCAGCCGGTCCAGATCAGCGGGACGAGGCCGAAGGCGGCGAAGCAGAGGAAGAACGGGGCGACGTAGGCGTAGGGCGCGGCCTTGAGGTCGAGCCGGTACAGGCGGGAGCGCCAGCTCGACGGTACCGCCGGACGGTGGCCGGTGCGTTCGGGACGTTCGGCGCGTTCGGTGCGGGGTGGGGCGGGGGTGGCCACGGGGCGTCCTCCCGGGGTGGTGGGGCACCACCCCGGCCGACGGGCCGTCAGGGGCTCGCGGCCGGGGCGGCGGCTCGGAACTGGTGGGCGTCGGGCGTCAGTTGGTGATCTTGTCGTCGATCGTCTTCAGCACGTTCTGCCAGGCCTTGGCCGGGTCGGTGCCGTGCTCCTCGATGTCGAGGATCCCGTTGTCGGTGATGATGGTCTTGGCGGTGCCGTCGTCCGGGCCGATCTTCGCGGGCTGGATCGAACCGGCCGCGGCGGCGTAGATCTTGCCGGTCGGGGTGTCGCCGAAGTAGTCCAGCGTCGCCGACTGCACGGCCGGGAGCTTGAGTCCGGCGGCGGTCGAGGGCAGGTTGCCGACCTTGGTGAAGACCTTGGCCTGCTGCTCCGGCGCGGTCAGCCAGGCGGCCAGCTCGGCGGCCTCCTTGGTGTGCTTGCCGGCCTTCGGCACGGTCAGGAAGGCCCCGCCCCAGTTGGCGGCGACCGGTGCCGCGGCGATGTCCCACTTGCCCTTGCCGGCCTCGCCGGACTGCTTGCTGACGATGCCGGTCATCCAGGACGGGCAGACCACGGTGGCGAACTTGGCGTTGGCGAACGCGGACTCCCAGGGCTTCTGGAACTGCCGCAGCCCGGCGCTGATCTTCGCCTGCGAGGCGGCCACCGAGAGGGACCAGGCCTTCTGCACGCTGGCGCTGCCCTTGACGTCCAGCTTCCCGGAGGCGTCCGAGTACTGCTGGGCGTCGCTGGAGATCACCGCGTTGAACAGGCCGCTGGCCGAGTCGGTGAAGAAGGTCCCGGCCGGGGCCTTGGCCTGGTACTCCTTGCCCTTGTCGACGAACTTCGACCAGTCCCCGGCCCAGAGCGCGCCGACCGCCTCCCGGTCGGTGGGCAGCCCGGCCTGCTGGAACAGGTCCTTGCGGTAGCAGATCGCCATCGGGCCGATGTCGGTGCCGAGGCCGATCAGCGCGCCCTGCGCGGTGGTCGCCTGCTGCGACTTCCAGGGCAGCCAGGCCCCGGCGCTGACGCCCTCGGTCTTGCCGAGGTCGACGAACTTGTCCGCCAACTTGCCGGTGGCCTGGGCGATGTAGCCCACCTCGACGGCCTGCACGTCGGCCAGGCCGCTGCCGGCCGCGAGGCGGGTGGTGAGCGCGTCCCAGTACTTCTGGCCGTCCTGGGCGGTCTCGTACTTGACGGTGATGTTCGGGTGGGCCGCCATGTACTCCTGGTAGAGGCCTGCTTCCTGGTAGCCGAAGGTGCCGAAGTCGCCGACGGTGAGGGTGATCTTGCCGCCCGCGGAGTCGCCCGCGGAGCCTCCGGCGGCGCTGGAGCAGCCCGTCAGTACGAGGGCGGCGGTGGCGAGGGCGGCGGCTCTGTGGGGGAGGGCGGTGCTGCGGCGCATGGCGTTCTCCTTGGTCCGGGTGGGAAGGTATGAGAGTGTGGGAGCGCTCCCATGGGTGCCTGCCGGAAGGTTGCTGGCTGGCGGGGGTGGGTGTCAAGAGCAGTTGCCGGATCGTTTCCGGTTCGACCGTCGGGCCGGTCCGGCGACCGGCCGGTGGATCGGAGAGTGGGTCGGTGTCCGCCCGTCGGGTCCGGGGTCGGTGCGCCGGCGCTCGCACCGGCCACAATGAGCAGCGAACAGCCCGATCACGTGCCCGATCACGTACGCGTCCCACGAGGTGAGCGATGAGCCAGACCGCCGCACAGCGCCCGACGGGGCCCCGGGGGGAACCGGGGGCCGGCCGGACCACGGCCCGCCCCACCCTGGAGGAGGTCGCGGCCCTCGCCGGCGTCGGCCGGGGCACCGTCTCCCGGGTGGTCAACGGCTCCCCGCGGGTGAGCGACAAGGCCCGCGAGGCCGTCAACGCCGCCATCGCCGAGCTCGGTTACGTCCCCAACCGGGCCGCCCGCACCCTGGTCACCTCGCGCACCGACTCGATCGCCCTGGTGGTGCCGGAGGCGGAGACCAGACTGTTCTCGGAGCCGTACTTCTCCGACATCATCAGCGGGGTCTCGGCGGAGCTCGCCGAGACCGACATGCAGCTGCTGCTGATCCTGGTCCGCAACCAGCGCGAGCGGGAACGACTTTCGGCCTATCTGACCGCGCAACGGGTGGACGGCGTACTGGTGGTGTCGGTGCATCAGGACGACCCGCTGCCGGCCCTGCTGGAGAGCCTGGAGATCCCCTCGGTGCTCGCCGGGCGCCGGGGCGACCTGGAGCCGCTCAGCTACGTCCACGCCGACAACGCGGGCGGGGCCAGGATGGCCGTCCGGCACCTGTTGCGGCGCGGCTGCGAGCAGGTCGCCACCATCACCGGGCCGATGGACATGGAGGTGGCCAGGGCCCGGCTGGCCGGGTACCGGGGGGCGCTGGAGGAGGCCGGGCGCCCGTACCGGGAGGAGCTGGTGGTGCTCGGCGACTTCACCGAGGAGGGCGGGCGGCTGGCGATGCGCGAGCTGCTGACGCGCCGTCCGGAGGTGGACGGGGTGTTCTGCGCCTCGGACGTGATGGCGGCGGGGGCGATGCAGGTGCTCCGGGCCGCGGGGCGGCGGGTGCCGGACGACGTGGCGGTGATCGGCTTCGACGACTCGATCGTGGCCCGGCACACGGAGCCGGCCATGACCAGCGTGCGGCAGCCGATCGAGGAGATGGGGCGGACGATGGCGCGGCTGCTGCTCGACGAGATCGCGGAGCGGGGGCGGGCGCGGCGGCAGGTGGTGCTGGCGACCGAGCTGGTGGTGCGGGACTCGGCCTGACGGGGCGCTGGGGTGCTCCGGCGGCGGTTCCGGTCCGGGCGCTCGACCCGGCCTGGGCCCCGGCCTGGGCCTTGGGTCCCTGCTCCGGCCCCGGCTCCGTGCCCCGGTCCCGGCTCCGTGCCTTGCTCTCGGGTTCGGCCCGGGTGAGTGTGATGCGGCTCACCCGGGCCGTGGCCGAGGGCGGGGCTGATGTCGGGTCAGGCTCCGGTCAGGCGTTCGGGCGCAGGGTCCAGGAGATCTTCATGGTGCTGGTGACGTCGCCGTCCTCGCGCGTGACGTCCACGGTGACCTCGAACTCCGGGCGCTCGCCCTTGTCCAGCTCGGCGACCACGTCGGCGACCGGGCGG
The DNA here is from genome assembly GCF_053596675.1 of Kitasatospora sp. NPDC001664. Lineage (NCBI taxonomy): Bacteria > Bacillati > Actinomycetota > Actinomycetes > Kitasatosporales > Streptomycetaceae > Kitasatospora > Kitasatospora sp. NPDC001664. The sequence continues at coordinate 25,212 of NZ_JBSFGS010000044.1, read as the reverse complement.
CCGAGGGTCGCGGTGGCGGTGAGCGGGCCCCTGGCCAGCTTGAGGTAGGCGGTCTCGGTCTTCACGACCAGCGGCACGGCCCGGCCCAGCTGGTCGCCGAAGGCGGCCAGGACGATGCAGCCGCTGGCGGTCTCGGCCAGCGTGAACATCGCACCGGCGTGCGGGCCGCCGACGTGGTTGCGGTACTCGGGCCGGTCCGGGAAGCGGAGCACGGCGCGCTCGGGGGTGGTCTCCAGGTACTCCAGGCCGAGGGTGTGGGCCATGGGGACGGTGGAGTCGAGCAGCTGGCCGATCTGGGTCATGGTCATGGGCGCGATGTTACTAGCCGGTAGGAAGTGGGGGTAGTGCCTGCCCGAGGATCGTCTGCGGGAACGCGAAAAGCCTTCAGGGCCTGGTCCGTTGAGACCAGGCCCTGAAGGCGATGGGGTGAGTGACGGGACTCGAACCCGCGGCCACCTGGACCACAACCAGGTGCTCTACCAACTGAGCTACACCCACCATCTGTCCGGGGCGTTCCCGCTCCGACAGGAAGAACTCTACAGGATCGGAGAGGGTGCTCGCGCCAGGGTTTCGGTGACGGGCGGTCGAGGGCCGCTGGTCAGCCCGTCGGAGGGGCGGGCCGGGCCCCGGTGGCGGTGCCGGCCGGTGTCCGGCGGTCCGTCAGGTCGTCGGCAGCTGGTACTTGGCGGCGATGGTCCGGGCGGCGTCGGTGTCCGGACCGGGCTGGGGGACGAACACCGCCTCGCGGTAGTAGCGGAGTTCGGCGATGCTCTCCCGGATGTCCGCCAGGGCGCGGTGGTTGCCGCCCTTCTGCGGGCTGTTGTAGTAGGCCCGCGGGAACCAGCGGCGTGCCAGCTCCTTGATCGAGGACACGTCGACGATCCGGTAGTGGAGGTGGCCCTCCAGGGCGGGCATGTCCCGGGAGAGGAAACCCCGGTCGGTGGCCACGGAGTTGCCGCAGAGCGGGGTCTTGCCGGCCTCGGGCGCGTGCTCGCGGACGTAGGCGAGCACCATGGCCTCGGCCTCGGCCAGGGTCACGCCGTTCTCCAGCTCGTCGAGCAGGCCGGAGGAGGTGTGCATGGTGCGCACCACGTCCGGCATGTTCTCGAGCGCGGCGGCGGGCGGACGGATGATGACGTCCACGCCCTCGCCGAGGATGTTGAGTTCGGAGTCGGTCACCAACGCGGCGACCTCGACCAGGGCGTCCCGGTCGAGGTCGAGCCCCGTCATTTCACAGTCGATCCATACCAGGCGGTCATTCACGCCCCTCAGCCTACGGCGCGATCCCTCGAGCCGGACAGTTGTCGCCCCGGTGCGGGTTCGGTGCCGTTGCCCGTGGCGGGGCGTTCGGCGTGTTGGCCGTGCTGCTCGGGGTGCTCCTGGTACGTCCGGTCGGAGCGCGGCGCGGACGGCGGTGCGCCGTCCGGACGGTGACCCTGCGCCAGGTCACGGGCCGTCGGCTGGCCGGGGCCCTGACCGTGGCCGGGGCCGTAGCCCTCCTCGGTGGCGGCCGCGTGGGCGTGCTCGACGCCCGGCGCGGAACCGCCGACGGGGACGGCCGGTGCGTGCTGCCGGGCGCCGGCACCGCCGCCCGGGCGCTGGTGGCCGTGTTGGGGGGCCTGGCCGCCCTGGGACGGGACCAGCGGACGCGTCGGACCGTTCGTCAGGTGCGGTGCGCCGTGCGGTGCCATGGCCGGACGGTCCGCCGGGTGGGCCTGCGGGGGGACCGTCGCGACGGCGGTCTGACCCGGTGCGGTGCCGGCGGAACCGGGTGCGGCCCCGCCGGCCAGGGAGGCCCCGTTCACGGAGCTCCCGGCCGGGAGCGGACGCCTGGCCCGGTAGCTGGTCCGGTACGCGGCGGGGGAGACCCCGAGCTGCCGACGGAAGTGCCCGCGCAGCGCGACCGGGGAACGGAAGCCGCAGCGGCGCGCGACGTCGTCCACCGAGAGCTCGGACGCCTCCAGCAACCGCTGTGCCTGGAGCACCCGTTGGGTGATCAGCCACTGCAGCGGGGCGCTGCCGGTGAGCGTGCGGAACCGCCGGTCGAAGGTGCGGCGGCTCATGTAGGCGCGGGCGGCCAGGACCTCGACGTCGAACTGCTGGTTGAGGTTCTCCAGGGCCCAGGTCACGACCTCGGCGAGCGGGTCGTTGCCGATCTCCTCAGGTAAAGACTGATCGATGTACTGGGCCTGTCCTCCGCCGCTGCGGCGGTTGGGCACCACCAGGCGGCGGGCCAGGGCGTTGGCCGCCTCGGCGCCGTGGTCGCTGCGCACCACGTGCAGGCAGAGGTCTATCCCGGCGGCGGTCCCGGCGGAGGTGAGCACGTCGCCGTCGTCGACGAAGAGCTCGCGCGGATCGACGTGGACCTTCGGGTAGCGCTTGGCCAGCGTCGGCGCGTACATCCAGTGGGTGGTGGCCGGGCGGCCGTCCAGGAGACCGGCGGCGGCCAGCACGAAGGCGCCGGTGCAGAGGCCGATGATCCGGGCACCCTCGTGGTGGGCCTTGCGCAGGGCGGCGATCGCCTCCTGCGGGGGCGGCTGCGAGATCGAGCGCCAGGCCGGGACGACGATGGTGCCGGCCCGGGCGAGCGCCTCCAGGCCGTACGGGGCGGTGAGGGTGAGCCCGCCGGTGGTGGCGAGCGGTCCGTCCTCACCGGCGCAGACCAGCAGGCGGTACCGGGGGACTCCGGCGTCCTGGCGGTCCACGCCGAAGACCGAGAGCGGGATCGAGCTCTCGAAGATCGGGGCCCCGCCGAAGATCAGGACGGCGACCGTCTCGCGCCGTCGGCGGCCGGAGAGCTTGCGCGCGGCGCTGCTGTGGCCGAGCAGTCCGTTGCCGGACGCGGTGACGGGCGGTTCGACGGCGACCGCGGTTCCGGCGGCGCCGGTCGGGGTGTTGTGGCCGACGTGGCCGGAGTGACTGCCGCGGCCCCCGTGACTCCCGGAGGCGGCGGCCTGCAAGAACTGGTTGTGCGTCAGTTGTGCTGCTGCCTGCGGGGACTGACCGGCCGACAGGGACGCGAGGGGCGAAGGCGAGCGCCGGGCAGCGGAGTTGGTGTGCTGCGACGGCGGGGCCGACTGGCTCGGGGCGGCGAGGGGGACCGGGGAGTGGCCCTGGTGGGCGCCGTACTGCGGTCCGTGCGGATGCCCGAACTGCGCTCCGAGCGGGGAGCCGTGCTGCGGGGCGTGCTGCGGGTGCGGGCCGAGGTGCGAACCCGGGGGCGGTGGGCTGGGCTGGTGCGGCGCGGTCTCTCTCGACGAGCGGATCGTGAAGCCGGCCGACGGCTGGCCGCCGCCAGGACCCGTATCGCTCCTGCTCACCCTGCTCAAGGCGCTCCAGCCCCCTCGGTGGTGTGGTGTGGTGGTGCCGTGGTGCCCAACTACTCGCCCTGCTGGCCCTGCTCGCCAAGATCGAATCTACTGGGTGGACCGTCGCCGTTGTGACAAGTTCACCATCCGACGCTATGTCGACATGGCAATTTGGCGTGATGCATTCGATCACGAAGCGTGGCAGGCGTCGACCCCCCTGTGAAGAGGGCGGGGAGTTCGATGGCTGGTTGCCGCACGACCGACCGCCCAGTGAGGCCGGAGAACGTGCCGCGTCGAGCGGCCTGGTCTGCGGCTTTGCCGAACGGTGCGCGCCGGTAACGAGATTGACTGAAAACCGCCGGTACGTGAAGGGGGCGCGCGTCGGGGAATCGTGCGCCGGTGGGCGCTGGGTGGCTCGGACGTGTCGGTGGGGTGGAGGGCGCCCGAGCCGGCCCCGAGCGGGGTGTGACCTGGGTTTCCGTTTGGGCCGCGGCGCGGCGGGCCGGGATCGTATGGTCGGAACATGACGAAGATCGGTCGACTCGAACAGGCCAACGACAATGCCGCCGGCTTCTGGCTGGCCCAGGCCCGCGCCCAGGGTTGGGAGTCCGAGCGGCGGGAGGGCTTCGCCGCCGTGCGGTGCACCAGGAATGCGACCGACACCCACCGCGTGGTGGTCACCCGCCCGTACGGGGCGGACACGGCGGCTGACGGGCAGTCAGGCGGGCGGTCAGGCGGGCAGTCCGCCGGGGCGGCGGCCCTGCAGGCGGAGCTGGCCGAGCTGTTCGAGAAGTGGGGCACCACGCGGATGGTGGTGGAGGACCCGTACGGCGGGCTCGACTTCGCCGCGGGTGGCTGCACGCCGACCCGACCGATGAACGTCATGGTCCGTGAGCCGGAGGCCTCCGAGGCCCCGGCCGCCACGGAGGCCTCCGAGGCGGCCGTCGCGGCAGGGCTGCGTCCGGGAGTGACGGTGGAGGAGATCGGCTCGGTGGCCGAACTCGCCGAACTGGAGCGGGTGGTGGTGGACGGCTTCCCGTTGGAGGAGCACCAGCCGTGGCGTGCCGGTGCGGTGCTGCCGGCCACGCTGTTGGCCGAGCCGGGCTACCGGGCCTGGCTCGGCCGGGTCGAGGGCGTCCCGGCCGCCGCCTGCATGACCTACGACGACGGCGAGACGGTGGGCGTCTACTGGGTCGCGACCCTGCCAACCCACCGCTCGATGGGCCTGGGACGGGCCGTCCTCACGACCGCCCTCGCGGCGCAGCCGGGGCGGGTCTTCACCCTGGTGGCCACCCTGCTCGGTGAACCCCTGTACCGGCAGCTGGGGTTCGTGGAGCGGGGCGCTACGCGCTGGTGGCGCTGACGCTCGGCATCGGGGCGGGGACGGGGGCGGAGACGGGGGTTCCCGGGCCGGTCGGTGCGGGCGGGCTGCTCGGCGTGGCCGGGCCACTCGGTGCGCGGAGGGGGGTGACGTCGGCGACCCCGGTTCGGTGATTGTGCCGGAGGTCGTGGCGCGGTTCGGAGCCGGCCTCTGCCCGAAGGGCGGTCCGGGGTTCGCCGTGCGGCCGAGGCTCGGCGTGGAGCCGGGACTCGCCGTGGACCCGGGGTTCGCCGAGGAGCCGGGCCTCCGGCCGGGTGTGCGGGGCCGAGGTGGCGGTGCGGCGTGCGGTGGCCGCGGTGCTCGCGCCGGTCGGGGCGGAGCGGGCGGAGAGGATCAGCCCGACGGCCTCCGGGAGGCCGGCCGCACTGAGGGTCGGGCGGTAGCCGGGTTCCGACCACGGGCGACCGTGGTGGAGCCAGACGCTGCGCAGGCCGGTGAGCTCGGCGCCGGCGATGTCGGCGGGGGCGTGGTCGCCGACCATCCAGGTCCGGTCGGCCCAGTCGCCGGCCGGCGTCACGCCGCAGCGCTGGGCGGCGATCTCGAAGATCCGCGGATCGGGCTTGAGGCAGCGGGCCTCCTCGGAGATCACCCAACCGTCGACCAGGGCGCTGAGCCCGGCCCGCCGGATCTTCTCCAACTGGGGGCCGGTGCCGCCGTTGCTCACGATGCCGATCAGCCAGCCGGCGGACCGGGCCGCGTTGAGCGCGGAGAGGTGGGAGGGCGGGCAGTGGATGTGGGAGTTGATGCCCCGCCGGTAGTGGCCGAGCAGGGAGTCCATCGAGCGGTCCAGGCCGTAGCGACGCTTGGCGGCCCCGAGTACGGTGCTGCGGGGTACGTAGCCGCCGCCGTCGATGGTCGTGAGCCAGCCCAGGTCGGCGGCGGGTAGCCGGTGCTCGGCCAGGAAGTCCCGGGCCCAGGCGCGGAAGGCGGCGTCCCGGGGCAGCAGGGTGTTGTCGAGGTCGAGCAGCAGCAGCGGCATGCGGTGCATGCTGCCAGCAGGCCGGAGTATGCAGCAGGCAATTGCCGCGTTACCCTCCGTGCCGCCTTGAATTGGCCGGAAGCGGTTGCCCGGTGGGGGATCGGCGGAGGCCAGAGGTTTGACCGGCGGCGGGGGTGGAAGCGTGCGGCGGCCGCCGACGCCGAACGGTGGGGGCACGTGACGTGCACGTATATAGAGGAGAGCCGGGCGCAGGCCGTGGGCCGGCCGCGGTGCCGGTGCGCCAACCGGACGGTGACAGTCGGATCACGGTGTACCGGGGCCCTGTTGCGTCCAGGGGCTTCCTCGGCGAAGCTCCAGGGAACCTTCACCGAAGGGCCCTGGCGCACGGGCTCGACGGTGGGGCGCGAAGAACCGGGAACGCGCGACTCCGTTCGCGGGATTCCTTGCCGTTCAAGGGCTCTGCCGCTGGGCGCGGCCCGGGGCCGGTCGTACTCTGAGAGGAACAGGTCACATTCGGTGGTGCTCGGCGGAGACCGGCTCGATGGCTCGGGTGGACCTGTTGCCCGGGCATTCGTGCCCCGTTCTGTCGGCCCATTCCACTCGAAGAGCTTTGAGCCATGGTCGATTTTGAGCTCCCCGAACCGGCGGACGCCGCTCTCGGTGCCCGGATCGAGGAGGAGTTGCGCGCCGGCGGTCCGGGTGCGCCCGGCAGGTCGGGCGGATCGGGCGCGTCGGACGCAGTGGACACATCCGGGGCCGAACGGTCCGGACGGGTCGCAGGCCCCCGGGCCGTGGCCGTCCCGGCCAGGGACGTCGTGCGCCGGGGCCGGCTGTGGCCGCGCCAGCGGTGGCTGGGCCGCCGGGGCGAGGGTCGCGGTGGAAGCAGTGAGGGGGCTGCGATGACGGACGGAACGATCGCGGGCGGTACCGGTGCGGCAGGAGCCGTTCCGGGGAGGGCCGGTGGGGCGGAGCTCGCGGCTCAGCCCGCGCGGACCTGTGACCCGGTCTTCCAGCACGGTGTGGTGGTCGGTTTCGACGGCTCGCTCTCCAGCGAACGCGCGCTCGCGTACGCGGTCGGCATGGCCCGCCGGTCACAGTGCGGACTGGTGATCGTGCACGTCGCCAACCGGCTGCCCGCGACGGTCTGGGCAGGCTGCGAGCCGCCCGTGTTCGTGGACCTGCCCGACCACCGCACGGAGGTCCTCGGCCTGGAACTGGCGTGCGCGGACTACCTCAACGGGGTGCCGTGGATCCTGGTCGAGCGCGGCGGGGACATCTGCCACGAGATCGAGGAGGTCGGCCGGGAGTACGCCGCCGACGCGATCGTGGTCGGGACCACGCACGGCCTGCTCGGCAAGCTGTTCGGTTCGGTCTCGGGCCGGCTGGCGCGCCGGGCGAACCGGCCCGTGATCGTCATCCCCTGAGCGGGGACGCGGAGTCCGTGTGGACGGATGCCGATGGAGGGGGCGGCCCTGGCGGGCCGCCCCCTCCGGCCGTGCCACGGGTCAGGAGTTGATGCCCAACTCCCTTGCGATCAGCATCCGCTGGACCTCGGAGGTGCCCTCCCCGATCTCCAGGATCTTGCAGTCGCGCCACATGCGGGCGACCGGGTACTCGTTCATGAAGCCGTAGCCGCCGTGGATCTGGGTGGCCTCCCGGGCGTTGTCCACCGCCGCCTCGGACGAGTACAGCTTCGCGATGGCCGCCTCCTTCTTGAACGGCTCGGAGTGCAGCAGCCGGGAGGCGGCGTCCCGCCAGGCCAGGCGGGAGGTGTGCGCGCGCATCTCCATGTCGGCGAGCTTGAACTGGATGACCTGGTTGGCGCCGATCGTCCGCCCGAAGGCGCGGCGGGTGCCGGCGTAAGCGATGGACTGGTCGACGCAGCCCTGGGCCAGGCCGGTGGCCAGGGCGGCGATGGCGATGCGCCCCTCGTCGAGGATGCGCAGGAACTGGGCGTAGCCGCGGCCGCGGGTGCCGAGCAGGTTGGCCGCGGGAACTCGGCAGTCGGTGAAGGACAGTTCACGGGTGTCGGATGCGTTCCACCCGACCTTGGAGTACTTGCGGGAGACGGTGAACCCAGGGGTACCGGTGGGAACGATGATGGAGGAGATCTCGCGAGTTGACGAGACGTCAGCCGAGTCTTCACTCGAACGAGCGATCGGTTCTGTCAGTGCGGTCACGGTGACCAGGCCGGTCATCTCGGTGCCGGAGTTGGTGATGAAGCACTTGGTGCCGTTGATCACCCACTCGTCCGTCTCCGCGTCGTAGCGGGCCGTGGTGCGGGTCGCCCCGGCGTCCGAGCCGCCCTCCGGCTCGGTCAGGCCGAAGGCGCCGAGCAGCTCGCCCGACGTCAGCCGGGGCAGCCACTCCCGCTTCTGCTCCTCGGTGCCGAAGCGGTAGATCGGCATCGCGCCGAGCGAGACCGCGGCCTCCAGGGTGATCGCCACCGAGGAGTCGACCCGGGCGAGCTCCTCCAGGGCCAGGCCGAGGGCGAAGTAGTCGCCGCCCATGCCGCCGTACTCCTCCGGGAAGGGCAGGCCGAACAGCCCCATCTGGGCCATCTCGCGGACGATCTCGTACGGGAACTCGTTCTGCTCGTAGTAGTCCCCGATCTTCGGGGCCACCACGTCGTTGGCGAACTGCTCGACGGTGCGGCGCAGTTCCTCGTACTCGCGGTCCAAGCGGTGGTCGAGCATGGTGATCCTCCTGGATCGGGGCCGCAGGGCCCGGAGTTGGGGTCGGTCGGGGCCCGGGCGGCCCGGTGGCGCGCGCCGGGGAAGACGCCGGGCCGGTGCCGGGCCGCTGCCCGGGGTGGGGGAGCGGGAGGGGCCGGCCCCGGGGGAGGGGCCGGCCGTCGAGCGGGTCGGAGGGACCGCGACTCAGGCGGAGGGGGTGCCCGCGGAGCCGTCGTCCGTGGTGCCGGCCAGGGCCTGGACGGCCCGGGAGGGGCTCGGCCGGCCGAGCCGGCGCGCCATCCAGGCGCTGGTGGCGACCAGGGAGCGCAGGTCCACGCCGGTCTCGATGCCGAGGCCGTGCAGCATCCAGACCAGGTCCTCGGTCGCGAGGTTCCCGGTGGCGCTCTTGGCGTACGGGCAGCCGCCCAGGCCGCCGGCCGAGGCGTCGACCGTGGTGACGCCGGAGCGCAGCGCGGCGAGGGTGTTGGCCAGGGCCTGGCCGTAGGTGTCGTGGAAGTGGACGGCCAGCCGGTCGGGGCCGACCCCGGCCCGGTCGAACGCCTCGAGCAGCGCGGTGACCTGGCCCGGGGTGGCCACGCCGATGGTGTCGCCGAGGCTGAGCTCGGTGCAGCCGAGCTCCAGCAGCCGGACGCCGAACCCGACGACCTGCTCCTGCGGCACCGGGCCCTCCCAGGGGTCGCCGAAGCACATCGAGAGGTAGCCGCGGGTCGGCACCCCGGCCGCGGCGGCGCGCTCGACCACCGGCTTGAACATCTCCAGGGCCTCCGCCGCCGAACGGTTGAGGTTGCGCCGGGCGAAGGTCTCGGTGGCGCTGGCGAAGACCGCGACCTCGGTGGCGTGGTGGGCCAGCGCGCGGTCCAGGCCGCGCTCGTTCGGCACCAGCACGGGCAGCCGCAGGCCCGGGTGACGGTCGGTCAGCCCGGCCAGCCGGGGCATCAATTCCTCGGCGTCGGCCAGCTGCGGAACCCACTTGGGGTGGACGAAGCTGGTGGCCTCGACCCGGCCGAGTCCGGCGGCCGCGAGCCGGGCGATGAACTCGGCCTTCACCGTCACCGGTACGAGTGAACTCTCGTTCTGGAGACCGTCGCGGGGCCCGACCTCGTGGATACTGACCCGACCGGGTAGGCCGGGGGCGGGGGCGACGGCGGGCAGGCCCAGGTCCAGCGCGTCGGGCTCGCGCCCACCCGTGGCGGGGGCGGCCGTCGAGGTGTCGGCCGTCGAGGTGTCGGCGGTGCGGCCGGGCTCCGTGGTCACGACGCCTCCCCGGTGGTGAGGGCGTCCGCCGTGCCGGAGGGCTCGACCACGACCAGCAGTTCGTCCATCGCGACGGTGCTCCCGGCGGCGGCCCGCAGCTCGCTGACGGTGCCGTCGTGCGGAGCGGTGATCACGTGCTCCATCTTCATCGCCTCCAGGACGAGCAGGGGTTGGCCGCGGCGGACCTGCTCGCCCGGCGAGGTCTTCACCACGGTGACGGTGCCGGGCATGGGCGCGGTCAGACCGCCGTGGTGGGCGTCGCCGCCGCGGGCCTGGTCGGCCACCGGGTCGTACGGGTGCACGCCCCAGGCGTCGCCGTCCAGGCCGAGCCACTGGACCGTTCCGGCGGCGGTGCTGTCGGTGGTGTGTGCGAAGGTCGTCTGCAGACCGTCGACGGTGAGGTGGAGCCGCTCGGGTGCGAGGGCGGCGCGGACGGTCCGGATCGGGCCGCCGTCGAGAGTGGCGTCCCAGGCGGAGGGCGTGCCCGCGGCGGTGGCGGGCCGGAGCCGCACGGTCACCGGGTCCTGGCCCGGCAGCCGGAGCCGGTGGGCGGTCCAGGCGGGGGTGCCGCCGAGCCGCCAGCCGGAGGCCTCGGCGAACGGGTCGGTCCAGCCCTCGTCGGAGACCGCCGGGGCGAGGCCCAACTGGCGTGCCAGCGCGGCCGCGTGGAAGAGGGGTTCGGCGGGGGAGCGGTCCGGCTGCGGGGCGGCCGGGGTGGTGACGCCGTCGGATCCGTCGGTGGTCTCGGAGGCGTCGGAGGCGTCCAAGCCTCCGAGAGGGCCTGAGCCGGCCGGAGCGGCCGAGAAGGAGGAGGCCAGCAGCTCCGGCGTCCGTTCCACCGTGCGCTCGACCAGCCCGGTGTCCAACCGTCCGGCCACCACGTCCGGGTGGGCCAGCAGCCGTCGCAGGAAGCCGGCGTTGGTGGTGACGCCGAGCACCCGGGTCTCGGCAAGGGCCGCCCGCAGACGGCGCAGGGCGGTCGCCCGGTCCGGCCCGTAGGCGATCACCTTGGCCAGCATCGGGTCGTACAGGCTGCCGACCTCGGTGCCCCGCTGGATGCCGGAGTCCACCCGGACGCCCTCGCCCTGCGGGTCCTCCAGCAGCAGGACCTGACCGCCCGTCGGCAGGAAGTCGCGCTCGGGGTCCTCGGCACAGATCCGGGCCTCGATCGCGTGGCCCAGGAAGGAGATGTCCGACTGATCGAACGTCAGCCGCTCACCGGAGGCGACCCGCACCTGCCACTCGACCAGGTCCAGCCGCGCCGGGGCCGGGGTGTCGGCCCCCACCGCGATCGCCAGCTCGGTGACGGGGTGCTCGACCTGGAGCCGGGTGTTCATCTCCATGAAGAAGAAGTCCATGACGCCCTCGGGCGCGGGCCCGTCGGGGTCCAGACCGGGGACGATGAACTCGACCGTGCCGGCCCCCGTGTAACCGCAGGCCTCGGCCGCGCGGACGGCCGCCAGGCCCATCGCCGCCCGGGTCTCCGGGTTCAGCAGGACGGAGGGAGCCTCCTCGATCAGCTTCTGGTGCCGGCGCTGCAGGCTGCACTCGCGCTCGCCCAGGTGCACCGTCCGGCCGTGGGTGTCGGCCAGGACCTGCACCTCGATGTGGCGCGGCCGGTCGACCCAGCGCTCCAGCAGCAGGGTGTCGTCGCCGAAGGCGGTCCGGGCGATCCGGCGGGCGGCTGCCAGCTCGGTGGCCAGGTCGGCCGGGTCACGGACCAGCCGCATGCCCTTGCCGCCGCCGCCGGCCGAGGGCTTGAGCAGCACCGGGTAGCCGATCTCGGCTGCGGCGGCGGTGAGTTCGGCGTCGCTCGGCGCCCCGTCGCCGCGCCCGACGCTGCCGGGGACCACGGGCACCCCGGCGGCCCGGACGGCCTCCTTGGCGTTGATCTTGTCGCCCATCAGCTCCACCGCACCGGGCGGCGGGCCGATGAAGACGACACCGGCCTCGGAGCAGGCCCGGGCGAAGGCCGGGTTCTCCGCGAGGAAGCCGTAGCCGGGGTGGATCGCCTGGGCCCCGGTCCGGCGGGCGGCCGCCAGGATCAGGTCGCCCCGCAGGTAGGTCTCGGTGGCCGAGCTGTCGCTGTGCCCCTCCGGGCCGAGCCGGACGGCCAGGTCGGCCTCCCGGACGTGCGGCGCGTCGGCGTCCGCGTCGCTGAACACCGCCACCGAGCGCACGCCGAGGCGGCGGAGCGTGCGGATCACCCGGACCGCGATCTCGCCTCGGTTGGCGACCAGAACTGTGTCGAACATGGGAGGCGTTCCTCCGGGTCGTGAGCGGGGATCGTGAGCGGGGATCTGAGCGGGTCGGAAGAGCGGCGGTCCGGGGGCGCCGGACGGGGCCGGCGCCCCCGGACGGCGCGTCACATGCGGAAGACGCCGTACGGCCGGGCCGGGGCGAGCGGGGCGTTGGCGCAGGCGGTCAGGGCCAGGCCGAGCGCGGCCCGGGTGTCCATCGGGTCGATCACGCCGTCGTCCCAGAGCCGGGCGGTCGAGTAGTAGGCGTTGCCCTGCCGCTCGTACTGCTCGCGGACCGGCCGCTTGAACTCCTCCTCGGCCTCGCCGGGCCACTCCTCGCCCTGCGCCTCCAACTGGTCGCGGCGCACGGTGGCCAGCACCGAGGCGGCCTGCTCGCCGCCCATCACCGAGATCTTCGCGCCCGGCCACATCCACAGGAAGCGAGGGGAGTAGGCCCGCCCGCACATCGAGTAGTTCCCGGCGCCGTACGAGCCGCCGATCACCACGGTCAGCTTGGGCACCCGGGTGCAGGCCACGGCCGTGACCATCTTGGCGCCGTGCTTGGCGATGCCGCCGGCCTCGTACTGGCGCCCGACCATGAAGCCGGTGATGTTCTGCAGGAAGAGCAGCGGGATGCCGCGCTGGTCGCAGAGCTCGATGAAGTGCGCGCCCTTGAGGGCGGACTCGGCGAACAGCACGCCGTTGTTGGCGACGATGCCGACCGGGTGGCCGTGGATGTGGGCGAAGCCGGTGACCAGGGTGGTCCCGTACTCCGCCTTGAACTCGGCGAAGCGGCTGCCGTCCACCAGACGGGCGATCACCTCGCGGACGTCGTACGGCGTGCGCGGGTCCACCGGCACCGCGCCGTACAGCCCGGCCGGGTCGACGGCGGGGGGCTCGACCGGGGTGAGCGGCCAGGGCTTGGCGGCGCGCGGGCCGAGGCCCGAGACGATGGTCCGCACGACGGCCAGCGCGTGGGCGTCGTCCTCGGCCAGATGGTCCGTCACGCCCGAGGTGCGGGAGTGCAGTTCGCCGCCGCCCAGCTCCTCGGCGGTGACGACCTCGCCGGTCGCGGCCTTCACCAGGGGCGGGCCGCCGAGGAAGATGGTGCCCTGGTTCCGGACGATCACGGCCTGGTCGCTCATCGCCGGGACGTACGCGCCGCCGGCCGTGCAGGAGCCGAGCACCGCCGCGATCTGCGGGATGCCCGCGGCCGACAGCCGGGCCTGGTTGTAGAAGATCCGCCCGAAGTGGTCGCGGTCCGGGAAGACCTCGTCCTGCATCGGGAGGAAGGCGCCGCCGGAGTCCACCAGGTAGACGCAGGGGAGCTGGTTCTCCAGCGCCACCTCCTGCGCCCGCAGGTGCTTCTTCACCGTCATCGGGTAGTAGGTGCCGCCCTTGACGGTGGCGTCGTTGGCGACCACCACCACCTCGCGCCCGGCGACCCGGCCGATTCCGGCGATCACGCCGGCCGCCGGTGCGGCGCCGTCGTAGAGGCCGTCCGCCGCGAGCGGGGCGAGCTCCAGGAAGGGGGAGCCCGGGTCGAGCAGGGTGTCCACCCGCTCGCGCGGCAGCAGCTTGCCGCGCGCGGTGTGCCGGGCGCGGGCCTTGGCGCCACCGCCCTCGGCCGCCGCCGCGAGCTTCGTGCGCAGCTCGGCGACCAGCGCCTGGTGCGCGGCGGTGTTCGCCCGGTAGGCGGCCGAGCCCGGGTCGGCCGAGCTCTCCAGCCGTGGCGCGGGCGCGGCGGCCGGGTCGAACGCCGGCATCGGACTGCTGCCCCGGCCGGCCTGCGGTGCCCGCAGCCCCTGCGGTCCGTGCAGTCCGGCAGTCGAGAGGACCATCCCCAGAGCTCCCTTGCCCTCGGAGAGCGGACGGGCCGGGCCGACGGTGCGGGTGAGCCCGGGACCCGGAGCCGCCCCAAGTTAATGAGCGTTAACTCCTGGGCTCAGGTTAACCACGGATAACCCCACTGTCTACGATGGGTGTCATGTCGAAGGCCCCCGAAGCCCCCGTAGTCCCGCGCCGGGACCAGATCCGCCGCGAGGCGGCCCGGCTGTTCGCCGCCCGGGGCTTCCTCGGCGTCGGGGTGGACGAGATCGGCAAGGCGGTGGGCATCAGCGGCCCCGCGCTCTACCGCCACTTCTCCGGCAAGGACGCGATGCTCGCCGATCTCCTGATCGGCATCAGCGAGCGACTGCTGGAGGAGGGCCGCCGCCGGGCGGGTGAGGCCGCTACGCCGGACGGCGCCCTGGACGCCCTGATCGACGGCCACGTCGAGTTCGCCCTCGACGACCGCGACCTGATCACCCTGCACGACCGGGAGCTGCTGCACCTCAAGGAGGAGGACCGCCGCAAGGTCCGCCGCCTCCAGCGCTCCTACGTCGAGCTCTGGGTGGACACCGTCCGGCGCACCCATCCGGCGCTGGCCGAGCCGGCCGCCGAGCCGACCGCCCGCACCGTGGTGCACGCCGTCTTCGGCCTGCTCAACTCCACCCCGCACAGCGCCGACCGCACCGGCCTGTCCCGCACGGCCACGGCCGCGCTGCTGCACGGCCTGGCCCAGGGGGCCTTCACGGCCGCGGCCGAGCAGTCGGCCCACTGACCTAGGTCCAACGGCGGTCCGCACGGAGTACGTCAGACCAGTCCGCCGCGCCGCGCCGGGGGCGATGCTGGTCGGGCCGGGCGTGTCGGGAAGCAGTCCGGGGTCCGGGCTGTTCGCATCGACGTGCCCGCCGGATAAGCACTGGGGGGCGAGCGATGAAATGGTTAGTATCCCTAAATATGCGTGAGACTCACGGATCTGCATCCGAAGACCAGGTGAACGACCCGGCGGCGCTCCGGTCGTCCGGCTGGCTGCGCCGCCTGTCGGGCTACAGCTGGCGCCACCGCCGCGGCGTGCTGCTCGCCTTCGGCGCCTCGCTGGTCGGCATGGCCGTCACCTCCACCGTCCCGCTGATCACCAAGGTGATCATCGACGACGTGATCACCGCGCACAGCCGCCCGCTCACCCCGTGGGCGGTCCTGCTGCTGGTGGCCGCCGCGGTGGTCTTCCTCTGCACCCAGGTCCGCCGGTACTTCGGCGGGCAGCTCGCCATCGACGTCCAGCACGACATGCGGGCCGACCTGTTCCGCTCGCTCACCCGGCTCGACGGGGACCGGCAGGACGAGCTCGACACCGGCCAGGTGGTCGGCCGGGCCACCTCCGACCTCCAGCTGGTCGTCGGCCTGCTCTTCATGCTGCCGATGATGACGGGGAACGTGCTGATGTTCGGCATGTCCCTGGGCGTCATGCTCTGGCTCTCCCCGCCGCTCACCCTGATCGCCCTGCTGATGGGGCCGGCCCTGTGGTGGACCGCCACCCTCAGCCGCAAGCGCCTCTTCCCCGCGACCTGGGCCGCGCAGCAGGAGGCGGCCGCCGTGGCCGGAGTGGTGGACGGCGCGGTCGGCGGCGTCCGGGTGGTCAAGGGCTTCGGCCAGGAGGCCCAGGAGCGGGCCAAGTTGGAGGCCGCCTCCCGCAAGCTGTTCGCGGCCCGGCTCCGCTCCATCCGGCTGAGCAGCCGTTACAACCCGGCCATGCAGGCGGTCCCGGCCCTCGGCCAGGTCGCGGTGCTCGCGCTCGGCGGCTGGCTGGCCGTCAGGGGCGAGGTCAGCCTCGGCACCTTCGTCGCCTTCTCCACCTACCTGGCCCAGCTCACCGGCCCGGTCCGGATGCTCACCATGGTGATCACCGTCGGCCAGCAGGCCAGGGCCGGCGTCGAGCGGGTGCTCGAGCTGGTCGACCTGCGCCCGAAGGTCCAGGAGGCCCCGGACGCCCTCGACCTCACCGCGCTGCCCCGGACGGCGGGGACTCCCGCCATCGAGTTCGACCGCGTCGACTTCTCCTACGGCGGCCGGCCGGACGCGGACCAGGACCAGGGGCCGGACAGCGGGACCGGCCACGTGCTGCGCGGGCTGAGCTTCCGTCTGGCCGAGGGCGAGACGCTCGCCCTCGTCGGTGCCTCCGGCTCCGGCAAGTCCACCGTCGCGCAGTTGGTGCCGCGCTTCTACGACGCCGCGTCGGGCGCCGTCCGCCTCTACGGACACGACGTCCGCGAGCTGACGGTCGACTCCGTCCGGGCCACCGTCGGCATCGTCCCGGAGGACAGCTTCCTCTTCTCCGAGAGTGTCCGGGACAACATCGCCTACGGCCGCCCTGCCGCCACCGACGAGGAGATCGAGGCCGCCGCCCGGGCGGCGCAGGCGGACGGCTTCATCCGCGAGCTGCCCGAGGGCTACGCCACCAAGGTCGGCGAGCAGGGCCTGACCCTCTCCGGCGGCCAGCGCCAGCGGATCGCGCTCGCCCGGGCCATCCTCAGCGACCCGGCCGTGCTCCTCCTGGACGACGCCACCTCCGCGGTCGACCCGCAGGTCGAGGCCGAGATCCACCAGGCGCTGCACGGCGTCACGGCCGGCCGCACCACCCTCCTGATCGCGCACCGCCGCTCCACCCTCCAACTCGCCGACCGGATCGCCGTGATGGACGCCGGCGGCCTGGTCGACCTCGGCACGCACGAGGAACTCGAGGCCCGATGTCCCCTCTACCGGGCACTGATCAGCAACCCCGACGAGGTCCTGGACACCCCCCGACCGCTGGCGGCGGAGCCCACCCCGGCCATCCTCACGAAGGCCGTCGAGGCCGCCGAGGCCACCGGGGCCGATCCGAGGGAGAAGGCGGGGGCCAAGGCGGCCAAGGCGGAGAAGAAGCCCGGAGCCGACCCCGAGCTGCTCGCCAAGGTCGCCGCGCTGCCCCCCGCCACCGACACCCCCGCGATCCCGGTGGAGCAGGCCGAGGCCGGTGACCCGGACTTCAACCTGCGCCGGATGCTCGCCCCGTTCCGCCGCCCGCTCCTGCTCGCCCTGCTGCTGGTCGCGCTGGACGCGGCCGCCGGTCTCAGCCTGCCGGTCCTGATCCGGCACGGCATCGACGACGGCGTCAGCAAGGCCGCGATGTCCGGGGTGGCGGTCGCCTCGCTCGCCGCGCTGGCGATCGTGCTGCTCGACTGGCTGGTGCAGAGCACCGAGACCAAGGTCAGCGGCCGCACCGGCGAGCGGATGCTCTACAGCCTGCGGCTGAAGATCTTCGCCCACCTCAACCGGCTCGGCCTGGACTACTACGAGCGCGAGCTGTCCGGCCGGATCATGACCAGGATGACCACCGACGTCGACTCGATCAGCTCCTTCCTGCAGACCGGCGTGGTCACCGCCGTGGTCAGCCTGCTGACCTTCTTCGGCATCTTCGCCGCGCTGCTGGTGATCGACGCCGGCCTGGCCCTGGTGGTGTTCGCCGTGCTGCCGCTGCTGGCGGTCGCGACCTGGATCTTCCGGCGCAAGTCCAGCACCCAGTACCAGCGCTCCCGCGAGCTGATCAGCACGGTCAACGCCGAGCTGCAGGAGAACGTCGCGGGCATGCGGATCGTCCAGGCGTTCCGCCGGCAGACCGTCAACACCGAGCGCTTCGAGGCCAGCGGTCTCGCCTACCGGGACTCGCGCAACCGCGCGCAGTTCTACATCTCGCTGTACTTCCCGTTCGTGCAGTTCCTCTCCGGCACCGCCGCCGCGCTGGTGCTGATCGTGGGTGCGGCCCGGGTCGAGTCGGGCACCCTGACCATCGGCGCGCTGGTCGCGTACCTGCTCTACATCGACCTCTTCTTCGCCCCGGTCAACCAGCTCTCGCAGATCTTCGACGGCTACCAGCAGGCCGCCGTCGGCCTCGGCCGGATCCGCGAGCTGCTGCGCACCCCGACCAGCACCCCGCCGGCCGAGGACCCGGTGCCGGTCGGCAAGCTGCGCGGCGAGATCACCTTCCAGGACGTCAGCTTCGCCTACAGCGGCGCCGCCGAGGGCCGGCCGGACGTGCTCAGCGGCATCGACCTGCACATCCCCGCCGGGCAGACCGTGGCGCTGGTGGGCGAGACCGGCGCGGGCAAGTCCACGCTGGTCAAGCTGGTGGCGCGGTTCTACGACGTGACCGGCGGCCGGGTGCTGGTGGACGGCACCGACGTGTCCGCGTACGACCTGGCCGAGTACCGGCACCGGCTCGGCGTGGTCCCGCAGGAGGCGTACCTGTTCGCCGGCACGGTGCGCGAGGCCATCGCGTACGGGCGGCCCGACGCCACCGCCGCCGAGGTGGAGGCGGCGGCCGAGGCGGTCGGCGCACACCGGATGATCACCGCCCTCTCCGACGGCTACGACCACAAGGTCACCTCCCGGGGCCGCAACCTCTCGGCGGGCCAGCGCCAGCTGATAGCCCTGGCCCGCGCCGAACTGGTCGACCCGGACGTCCTGTTGCTGGACGAGGCCACCGCCGCGCTCGACCTGGCCACCGAGGCCGCGGTCAACCGCGCCGCCGACCGGCTGGCTGGCGGCCGCACCACCCTGGTCATCGCCCACCGCCTGACCACCGCCGAGCGGGCCGACCGCGTGGTCGTCCTGGACCGCGGCCGAGTGGTGGAGGACGGCACCCACGACTCCCTGCTGGCCCTCGACGGTGCCTACGCCCGGCTGTGGCGCGCCTTCGTCGCCGAGCACCACGGGCACGCGGAGCGCCTGGACGAGGAGCTGGACGAGCAGGAGAAGGAGCGGGTCTAGACAGGCTCTAGGGCGGGGAGCACGGGGCCGTTCGATCACGGAGGGATCTCGGGCGGGCCGCAACTGTGCAGCTCGGCGGTTGCGGGACGGTTCTGACGGGCCGTCATCCGGGTGCGGCCTGGTAGACAGGGCGGGCGACCGCGCGAGAGGCCGGGAGCACCACCCCGGTCCGCCCTGGTCGAGAGGCCACGCCCATGGTTCCGCGCGCCCGCGAGGCACGGTCCGCCGCCGCCCACCCCGCCTCCCGGGCGGCGACCACCGCGCTGGTGGTGCTGTTCTCGGCCGGGTACCTGCCCGCCTACCTGCTGCCGACCGTGGTCGGCCGGCTGGTCGGCTCCTTCGGACTGACCACCCCTCAGGCCGGGGCGGTGGGCAGCGCGCTGCTGCTCACCTCCGCCTCGGCGGGGCTGCTGCTGGCCGGTCGGGTGCGACGCCTCGGCCCGGTCCGGCTGGCCCGGGCCGGGACCGGCCTGCTGGCCGTCGGCGGCACCGCAGCCGCGCTCTCCGACCACCTGCCGCTGCTGATCGCCGGCTGCCTGCTCACCGGCCTCGGCGCGGGCACCGCGACGGCGGTGGCCTCCACGGGCATCGCCGCCACCGCCGACCCGCAGCGCGGTTCGGCGCTGGGGCTGCTGACCACCTCCGCCGTGGCCGCGGCGCTCTTCCTGGCGCTGCCCCGGCTCGGCGGCGGCCACGGGCTGCCGTTCGCGGCCGTCGCCGGGTGGGCACTGGTGGCCGCGCTGACCACGGGCGGTCTGACGGTCGGTCCGCTGACGGAGGGTCCGACCGCCTCGCGCAGGCCGGCCGGGGGCGCGCTGCCCCGGAAGGCGGTGGGCTGCGTACTGGCCGGCGGAATGCTGCTCTGGTCGATGGGGCAGAACGCCCTCTGGGGCGTGAGCGGTCAGATCGGCACCGCCCGGGTCGGTCTGGACGAGCGGACCCTCGGCCTGGTCTTCGCCGCCGCGCTCGGCGGCGGCCTGCTCGGGGTGACGGCGGCGAGCGCGGTGGGCTCCCGCTTCGGGCGGGCGCTGCCGATCGGAGCCGGCACCGCGGTGATCGCGCTCTGCATGGTGCTGGCGGGCGGCGCCGGATCGGTGCTGCCGTTCGCCGTCGGCGAGGTGCTCTGGAACACCTGCTACCCGCTGGTGCTCAGTCACCTGATCGCGCTGGCCGCCGGATTGGACCGGGCCGGCCGCTGGGCCGTGCTGGCCGGGGCGGGCTCCTCGCTCGGAGTGGCGGCCGGGCCGGTGGTCGGCGCCACCCTGGCCGCCGCCGCCGGGTACCCGGGCATGGGGCTGGCGCTCGGCGGCCTGCTCGCGGCGGTGGGCGTCCCGCTGGTGCTGGTCGCCCGGCGGAGCGCGGCGCCGACGGCCGCCCGGGTGTTCGTCCCGGCACAGCGGTCGGCAGACCGGCGGTCGGCACACCGGCCGTCGGCGGTCCGGGCGGAGACGGTCGCCGCCGGACACTGACCGGGTGCCCGGATTCCGTTGACGCAGACGGTAGTTCGTACCCCGGTGGCAGTGTCGCCGGTGCTAGCCTGGCCGGATGGCCAAGACCTCCTCGGGTGGGCGCCCGGACCTGGTCAGCACCCTGGTGCGGTCCGCCTTCCTGGTGAACGAGGTGTACGCCGAGTCCGCCCGCGGGCTCGGCCTGACCCCGCAGCAGGGGCAGTTGCTCTGCGTCCTCATGGCCCGGCCGCACGGGATGGGCGAACTGGGCGGGGTGCTCGGCCTGGCCCGGTCCAGCCTGACCGGGCTGGTGGACCGGACCTCGCAGCGCGGGCTGGTCCGCCGGGAGCCGGGCCCGGGCGACGCCCGGGCCGTCCGGGTCGCGCTCACGCCCGAGGGCACCGGACTCGCCGAGCTCTTCTACGCCGAGGCCCGCCGCCGGATCGACGCTCTGGCGGGCGGGATCGGCGAAGCCGGCCGGGAGGCGCTCGCGGAGCTCCTCGACCGCGTGGTGGAGCAGAACGGCGCGCCCGTGGTCTTCCTGGCCCGCGGCCACCGCCTGCCCGCGGACCGGACCCCCGCCATTCGGGCCCCTCAGCCCGGCTGAGCCACCGTCAGTACCTGGACACGCCTCGGCCCGCTCCCGGCCGGGGGCGTCCGCCGACGTTCCCGGTCGAAGCGTCCGCCGACGTCCTCGGTTCTGCCCGGCCCCGTCAGCCGCCGGTGCGGGACAGCAGTGCCGTCAGCAGCCGCCCCAGGTCCGCCCCGCGCGGCAGCTCGCTGACCTGCCCGTCACCCACCTCCACCACCCGCCAGGACCCGTCCGCCTCCGACTGGGCCAGGTCGGTGGTGACGAAGCGGCAGCCGAGCGAGCGCACCAGCGGCTGCACCCCACCGAGCTCGGGCCGGACCACCGCGTCCGGCCGGTCCGGATGCGGGCCGACCAGCACCGGATCGCCGTCCAGCCACCACACCCGGGCCTCCACCGCCCGGCCGTCCGCACCCCGCCGGTACTCCTCGAACCGCCGCAGCACCACGCCCCCGGCCAGGAACTCCCCCTGGAGCTCCTCGAACCGCCGCACCACCCGCAGCAGCCCGGCCGGGTCGGCCAGCTCCGGCACGTAGCAGGCCTCGTCCCACTCGTGCTTGCGCGACTTCACGTAGTCCTTCACCACGGCCGGCCCGCGCCCGCCCAACCTCCGCGCCGCCTCCGCCAGCGCGGCCTCGCCGACCGCGCCGCCACGGCCCGGCCCGCTCGGCAGCCAGACGCTCTCCGGCGTCGAGCCCTCGAAGACCGGGTACCAGCCCGGCAGTTCATGGGCGTCGGCGTACGAGGCGCCGCTGGTCATCAGTGGCCGCCCGCGTGCGGCGAGCGCCTCCGCGAGCTCGGCGTACCGGGCCGTCGGGACCATCCACCCCCGGTACCACAGCGGACCGCCGCCCGCCGGGACGGCTCGGACCGCCTCCCGGACGTCCCCCGCCAGCAGCGCGTCGTGGTCCAACAGGACGGTGCCGCCGCCGAGTTCGGTGACCCGCCGGGCCTCCAGCAGGAAGTGCGGATCGGGGCGGCGGGGGGTCAGCGGATCGACGGGGAAGAGGATCATTGGCTCAGGTTAGGGCCGGAGGTGGGCGGTGCAACGGAAATGCCCTGGTCGCCGTCGGAGCCGTCTGCCAGGGTGACCCGATGCGAACCCCACGACGAGCGGCACGGACCGCCGTACTGGAGCCGGGCGGCGCGGTCTTCCTGCTCCGCTCCGACAACAGCGAGGTCGGCGTGCACTGGACCATGCCGGGCGGCGGCATCGAGGCGGGTGAGTCCCCGGCCACCGGAGCCCGCCGCGAGCTCTGGGAGGAGACCGGCTGGACCGACCTGGCCCCGGGCCCGCTGCTCTGCACCTGGGAGCACGACTTCACCTGGCACGGCATCCCGGTCCGCCAGCACGAGCACGTCTACCTCAGCCGTGGCCCCCGGCGCGGGCTGGTCGGCGACGTCAGCGCGGTGCACGCGACCGACCGCATCCTCGACTCCCGCTGGTGGTCCCCGGAGGACCTGGCCGACCCGGCCGCCGACGCCCTCTGGCCCCCGCAACTGCCCGAGCTGCTGGCCGCGGTCCGCGAGGGCTGGCTGGCCGGTCGGGGCACGGTGGTCCCGGTCGACCTCGGGTACGTGCCCAACGCGCGGTGAGGGCGGGCCGCGAGGAGAAAGTCCCTGTCCCGGGCAGGCGCCCGGCGGCTACCCTGGCGGACATGAAGCTTCAGCCGTGCCTCAACTGGTGGCCGTCCTAGGACGGCCACCCCGCACGCATGACCGCAGGGCCGTCCGCGAGGGCGGCCCTGCGGCGTGTCCGCGCACGGCGGCTCCCGGCGGACGGTCCGACCCACCGTCACCTCCCAGGAGCCACCCATGCAGACCACCACCTCCGCCACCCCGGCCGTCGGCCACACCACCCTCGACGAGGTCCTCCGCCACCCCGAGGGCCACCGCATCCTCACCGGCGACCGCCCCACCGGCCCGCTCCACCTCGGCCACTACTTCGGCACCCTCAAGAACCGGGTCGACCTCCAGGCCGCCGGCGTCGAACTCCTCCTGGTGGTCGCCGACTACCAGACCCTCACCGACCGGGACCGCGCCGACCGCCCCGCCGAGGCCGCCGAGGACCTGGTGCTCGACTACCTCGCCGCCGGTGTCGACCCGGCCCGGGCCACGGTCTTCACGCACAGCTCCGTCCCCGCCCTGAACCAGCTGATGCTCCCCTTCCTCAGCCTGGTCAGCGTCGCCGAGCTCAGCCGCAACCCCACCGTCAAGGACGAGATCGCGCACTCCAGCCAGGCCGCCGTCAGCGGGCTGATGTTCACCTATCCCGTGCACCAGGCCGCCGACATCCTCTTCTGCAAGGCCGACCTGGTCCCCGTCGGCCGCGACCAGCTCCCGCACCTGGAGGTCACCCGCACCATCGCCCGCCGCTTCAACGAGCGCTACGCCACCGAGCTCTTCCCCGTCCCCCGGCCACTGCTCTCCGACGCACCGCTGCTCCTCGGCACCGACGGCGGCAAGATGAGCAAGAGCCGCGGCAACGCCATCCCGCTCGGCGCCACCGAGGACCGCACCGCCAAGCTCATCCGCGGCGCCACCACCGACGCCTCACGGCACATCAGCTACGACCCCGAGGCCCGCCCCGGCGTCTCCGGCCTGCTCCGGCTCGCCGCCCTCTGCCAGGACCGCGACCCGGCCGCCGTGGCCGCCGAGATCGGTGACGGCGGAGCGGCCGCCCTCAAGAAGCACGTCACCGAGGCCGTCAACGAGTACCTCCGCCCCATCCGCGCCCGCCGCGCCGAACTCGCCGAGGACCGCACCCTGCTCCGCACCGTCCTCACCGAGGGCGCCGAACGGGCCAACGCCCTCGCCGACGCCACCCTGGCCGAGGTCCGCCACGCGATGGGCATGCGGTAGGACTGGAAGGGACCGCGCGGTGCCGGCCGGGCACCCGTCCGACCGGCACCGCGCCCATCCCGTCCTCCGTCCCTCCGAGGGGTACCTGACGATGTCTCAGACGACCACCGCCACCTCTGCCGTCGGCACGCTGCGCAGGGGGCGCCGCCTGGTGCCCGGCGACCGGGTCGCCCTGGTGGCCACCAGCGGACCCCTCGAGGCCGAACAGATCACGGCCGGCACCGCCGTCCTCCGGTCCTGGGGCCTGGAGGTCGTCCCCGGTGCCCACCACCGCGACAAGCACCTCGGCTACCTGGCGGGCACCGACGCCGACCGCGCGGCCGACTTCCAGCAGGCCTGGCTCGACCCCACCGTCGCCGCCGTCATCTGCGCCCGCGGCGGCTACGGCGTCCAGCGGATGGTCGACCTGCTCGACTGGGACGCGCTGCGCGCCGCGCCGCCCAAGGCCCTGGTCGGCTTCAGCGACATCACCGTCCTGCACGAGGCCGTCGCCCAGCGCCTCGGCGTCCCCACGCTCTACGGCCCGCTCGGCACCGGCGCCACCTTCATCGCCGACCCGCCCACCGCCGAACACCTGCGCCGCACCCTCTTCGAGCCCGAGACCACCCTGGTCGTCGGCTCCACCGGCACCCCCCTCTTCCCCGGCACCGCCCGCGGCACCACGGCCGGCGGCTGCGCCGCCCTGCTCGCCGCCGAACGCGGCACCCCCACCGCCCGCCCCTCCTTCGCCGGCACCCTCCTCCTGCTGGAGGACGTCGGCGAGCAGCCCTACCAGCTCGACCGCATCCTCACCCAGCTGATCCGCTCCGGTGCCCTGGAGGGCGTGGCCGGGATCGCCCTCGGCTCCTGGGAGGACTGCGGCCCGCTCGACCAGGTCAGGGAGACCATGCGCGACCGGCTCGCCCCGCTGGGCGTCCCGGTGATCTGGGAGTTCGGCTTCGGCCACTGCCCTTCCACCCTCACCGTCCCGCTCGGCCTGCCCGCCACCCTGGACGCCGGAGCCGGCACCCTCACCTTCGACGTGCCGGTCCTCACCGCGCACCCGGCTGCGTAGGGTGCGCCCCATGCCGCTGGACAGCAACGCCGCCTCGACCTCCGCCTCCTCCCCGGCGACCCCCGAGAACCTGGTCGCCCTCGCCACCCGCCTCCTCGACGGCCACACCGTCCACAAGGGCCGCTCCGTCCTCGGCCTCACCGGTCCGCCCGGCACCGGGAAGTCCACCCTGGCCCTGCACCTGATCACCGAGATCAACCGCACCCACGGCCCCGGTACCGCGGCCTACCTCCCCCTCGACGGCTTCCACCTCGCCAACGCCCAACTCGACCGCCTCGGCCTGCGCCACCGCAAGGGCTCCCCGCCCAGCTTCGACGCCCACGGCTACGTCGCCCTCCTCCGCCGTGTCCACACCGAACGCTTCACCGAGGTCTACGCCCCCGGCTTCGACCGCACCCTCGACGAGGCGGTCGCCGGCCGCCACGCCATCCACCCCCACACCCGCCTGGTCGTCACCGAGGGCAACTACCTCGCCAGCACCGAGCCCCCCTGGTCCGCCGTCCGCCCCCTCCTCCACGAGCTCTGGTACCTCGCGACGCCGGACTCCGTCCGGGACGCACGCCTGATGCACCGTCATGTCAGCGGCGGCCGCACCCCGGAGGCGGCTCGGGAGTGGATCGAGCGCAACGACGCTCCCAACGGCGCGTACGTGGAGGGGTCACTGGCCGCCTGCACGCGGGTCCTCGAAGTGGGATGTTTGCCTTCGGAGGGTGACGGGGGTAGTGTTCTCTAGTCGCTCGGCAGGGAGCACCGGACACGCGTTCTGTGTGGACGGTCCCGGGGCGGCCAATCCTTGGAACACCACTTCTGCTC
>NZ_JBSFGS010000043.1:0-63982 GCF_053596675.1 Kitasatospora sp. NPDC001664 | reverse complement strand
CCAACAAACGGGTGTCGATGCGCTCTGCGGCCATCACGCCCCATCTCCTCCGATGCCCGCACCACGCGGACACATCGCAGGCACTTCGGCGCACCACCCCGCCCGGCTTGGTGTCGGATCCCCGGAGCCCTCGAAGTTCACCCGTGCGAGCTGACGTGCGGTCAGTCCCTTGACGGCAGGCCCTGACTGCGGACAGCACCGGCGAACCGAGGTGCCGCGCCGGGTGCGCGGCCGGTCCTCGTCAGCAACCGGCCGTGGGGGCGATGGCCGGCGGCGCCACGAGGGTGCAGGCCGGCCCCGGCCGGTCGGCGACCAAGGTGATCACACCGTGGCGCGCTGACGGAGCCGTCGGTCCCGGAGTCTCGGGGCCGGTGCAGTGGGCGTGAGCCAAGTGCTCGGCCCGCAGGCGGTGGAAGGGGCTCTCCGCCGCCGGGCCCATGTAGGGCAGAAGCTCGGGAACCAGCCGGTCCGGCACGAACACCACCTTCGCGCCCGGGCGCAGGAGCACGTCCAGGTCCAGGAGCAGTTGGGCGGCGCGGCTGGGAGGGTAGCCGCTGACCAGGGCGAGGGAGAGCGCGGGCAGGCCCAGGGTCGGCAGGAGCAGCGGGTCGCCCGTGAGCCTGGTGACGTGCGGCCCGACGCTGCCGCCCGGCGACCTGAGGGTGGTGAGTGCGAGGACGGGGCTGTGGCGCTCGGCCAGGGAGCGGGCCAGGTCTGCGGCCCGGGCACCGACCGTGAGGACCGGGCCCACCGCCGACCAGCCGGTCGCCTCGATGACCGCGTGGCGCAGCTGGACCGCGCATCGTTGGGGGTGGGGGCTGCCACAGGGGGCTTGTCGGGGCGTCACGTTGATGACTCCTCAAGTGAGGGTGCGCCCCGTCGTGAGTGCCGGGGAGCTTGCGGGAGTCTTCGGGGTGAGGCGTTGGTCGGCTTGGCCCGGCGGGTGGGGTTCACCCGTGGACGTGCTTCACGGCGAGCTGGGTCGGCCGTTCGGGTGATGCCACCAGTCCGGGGTACGGAGGTCTTCGAAGTGGTGGTGTGCGCGCCGTTCGTTTCAGGTGAGACGGCGGGCACGGGTGGGGCCCGGAGGAGGTGTCGGGTCCCACCACCCGGCCTCAGGAGCCGGGCGAGGTCTTCACGTACAGCCGGGCGTTCAGAGAACGATCAGGCCCAGACCCAGCAGGCCGTAGCCGTGGTGGCCGTTGCCCTGCCAGTGGCCGCTGCTCCAGTCGGTGCTGGAGTAGAAGGTCGTGCTCTCGCTGTAGTGGACGTTCCTGGTGGAGGCCTCCACCTGGTGTCCGTAGAACTGCTCCGAGCCGCGGGTGGAGGCGAAGGCGGAACCGGCGGCCGGGACGGCGACGATACCGGCGGCGAGGGCGGTGGTGGCCACGAGACGGGTCATGCGCTTGTTCACGGAGTGTCACCTCCGTTCCGGAGGCGGCGGGTTCCGCCTCCGCCACCGACGCTAGGCAGCGCCACGCCCGCCCGCCGGCTGCGCCACCTGGCTGTCGGACGGGCGGCGTTCCCCATTGGACGCTTTATCCCCCCGGGAATTGAGGATGGCATCACCGGGGATTTGGTCATACATTTGGAAGCGGCAAATCATCTGCCCTTTTCTGAGGTGACAGAAAATGACCAGGAAAATTGCTCGGTCCATTGCGTCATGCTCGCTCGCCGTGACGGCGGTGGCCGTCCCGATCGCTGCGGCCTCCACCGCCGGCGCGGCTCAGGCCCGTTCGGTCAGCGTCTCCAGTAGTTCCTCGGCCTCGTTCTCCACCAGGCACTACAACCAGTCGTTCACGGCCCACACCAGCCACATCAGCGTCAACGTGACCACCCACGGGCACTGGGGCTACTACCCCGGCTGGGGCTGGGGCTGGTACTACGGTGGCCTGTGGTACGGCGTGGGAGGAATCGTCATCCTCCTCTGAACGGCCGTATTTCCGCGACTGAGGGTGACCCTTTTCAGGGTCACCCTCAGTCGCGGAAAGGAATCTTCCAAATGTGACCAATCCGTACCGTCTCCGGCTTCGAATGGCCTTTTCGAATTCACTTCGGTGGATTCTTCCGAAACGGTACGGGCGGACTCAGTGGGCGCGTTGGAGATCGCGGAGCCACATTCCCGTTGCGGCGAAGGCCGCGACCGCGAGGGTGACGGTCGCGGTGGCGGTGCCCTGGCCGGTCAGGTACCAGGCGGCCGGAGCGGTGACGGCTCCCGCCGCGGTCCCGGTCAGGGCGCAGCGGAGCTGCCACCCTCGCTCCGGAGGTGGCGGGGAGCGGTACGGCAGCGGGGGTTCGGGGCGGTCGTCCCAGCCGGTCGGTTCGCGGGAGTGCAGGTGGTCGGAGGGGACGAGCGAGCTGCCGTCGGGGAGCACGAGGACCACGCGGCCGCCGGCCGTCCGTTGGTGGACCGTCACCGCGGTCGCGTCGGCCGCGTCGCTGCCGCGCAGGGCGGCTTCGCCCCGGCCCGGCATGACCGGTTGCCAGCCCTCGTGCACGGCGCCGGACGGGCCGTGCCACCGTACGTGGACCACCGGGCGGGAGGCGTTGCGGCCGTGGGAAGCCCGGCCGGCCCGGGCGGTGCCGGGCACGGACGGGCTCCGGAGGACCAGCAGGTACCGGGCTGCCCGCCCCGTCCAGAACACCGCGACTGCGGCGCCGACCGCTGCCGACAGCAGGAGCGGGACGAGCTGCAGGTCCCGCAGGGCGGAGACGTCCTCGGCCTCGGCGGGCACGGCCCGGGGATCGGTGCCGTCGGGGTCGTAGCGCAGCGGGTAGGCGTCGCCCGGGTGGTAGCGGTCGGGGTCGGTGAGGGCGAACCGCCCGCTGTGCCGGGCACCGTGCGCGTCGGTCCACGTCACCACGGCGGACGAGCCCCTGCCGCGGTCGACGCGTTCGACCCGGCCGACGGCGGTCGCGGTGGCCCGTTCGACCTCGGCGTTCGTGCGGGCCAACGCCAGCCAGAAGGCGACGGGAACGGCGGCGCACAGCGCCAGGACGAGGGCCAACTTGCCGAGTACGGCCCTCAGTTCCGAGCGCAGCACGATCGCTTCCTTCTCTGGTGTCGCATCCTGAGGGTCTCCGCAGCCGTCCGTCCGATGACGGGGACCGGGGCGGGCCGGGCGGGGGGAGGGGCGGACCGAACGTCGGTCGTGCCCTCCGCCGGGGCGAGGGGAGCGCGGGTCGTCAGGCGGTGACCTCGATGGTGGTGCTCACCGGCTGGCCGGCCGGGGACGGCGCCGGGCCCGGGGCGGTGCGTCCGAGGATGCCGCTCAGCAGCGCGGTCAGGTCGACGCCGGTGGTGGAGTTGAGCAGTTCGAGACCCTGGGTGACGTTGTCGGCGACCGTCCTGGTGAGCTGGCTCGCGCCGTCGGTGGAGATCACCGTGAGCTTGTCGATCGCACTCAGCGGCTCGGAAGCCTTGCCGACGACCTGGGGCAGGGCCTCGACCAGCATCTGTATCACCGCCGCGTCGCCGTACTGGGCGAGCGCCTCGGCCTTCTTGCGCATCGCCTCGGCCTCGGCGAGTCCCCGGGCCGCGATGGCGGAGGCGCCCGCTTCGCCCTCGATCCGCACCGCCTCCGCGAGCGCGGCGCGGTGCGCCTGCTCGCCCAGACCGGTGAGGCGGGCACGCTCGGCCTCCGCCTCGGCCTCCTTGACCAGAGCGACCTTGCGGGCCTCGGCCTGCTGCTCGGCCTGGTAGCGGGCCGCGTCGGCGGGCTTGCGGACCTGGGTGTCGAGCTGACGGTCGGTCAGGGCGGCCTGCCGCTCGGCGACCTTCTCCTGCTCGGTGAGCACCTCCTGCTGGCGGGCCGCTTCGGCGAGCGGGCCGGCGGCGTTCGCCTTGGCGGTCGCGGCCTCGGTCTCCACCCGGATCTCGGCCTGCTTCAGGTAGAAGGTGCGCTCGGCGACCGCGACCTCCTCGGCGGCCTTCAGCCGTGCCTGCTCCGAGGCCCGCCGGGCGTTCGACTCGGCGATGTCGGCCTCCTGCTTGGCCCGGGCCGCCTCGGGCCGGCCGAGGTCCTCGAGGTAGGTGCCCTCGGTGGTGATGTCCTGGATCTGGAAGGCGTCCAGGACCAGGCCCTGGCCGGAGAGGCTGGCCTCCGCCTCCTCGGCGACCTGGCCGGCGAAGGCCGCGCGGTCGCGGATGACGTCCTCCACCGACATCCGCCCCACGATCGCGCGCAGGGCGCCGGAGAGGACCTCCTGGGTGAAGCGGACGATGCCGTCCTGCTGCTTGAGGAAGCGCTGGGCGGCGGCGCGGATGGCGTCCTCGTTGCCGCCGACCTTGACGATCGCCACCCCGTCGAGGTTGGCCTTCACGCCGCGCAGGGTGACGGCGCCGCGCACCGCGATCGGGATGTGCCGGCTGGAGAGGTCGAGGGTGAACTTCTGCTGCACGAACGGCACGACGAAGACCCCGCCGCCGACGACGACCTTCTGGCCGCTGTTGTCCGTGCTGACGCGGCCCGTCTCGGGGTTGGTCGAGGTCTTGCCGCGGCGGCCGGTGATGATGAAGGCCTCGCTCGGCCCCGCGACCTTGTAGCGGGTGACGACGACGAGGACGAGCAGCAGCAGGAGGACGAACACTCCGGCGACGGCGGTGACTACTACTGGACTCATGAGGTGTCCCCCTTCGCCCCGTGGAGGGCGGCTGATGGTTCGCTCCGGGTGCTCCGGAGTTGTGCGCGGGTGGGCCGGGTCGGTCAGGGCCGGGTGGGGCGGACCGTGACGGCGGTGGGCGACAGCACGCCGTCGACCCACACCTGCTTGCCGCGCTCGATCGCGGCGGTGCTGCGCGCAGAGACCTTCACGGGCTGCCCGCCGGAGCGCAGCAGGACCTCGCCGAAGCCGTCCGGCCGGATCTCGGTGACGACGGTGCCCGTCGTTCCGACGAGGCCCTCGGCGGTGGGCGTGGCGACGGTGCGATCCCGCCTCAGTGCCCGGTTGAACGCCCAGGTCAGCCCGCCTGTCGCGGTTCCCGCCAGGAGGCCGGCCACGACTGCCGCGGGCGTTCCCAGCGAGGTGACGCCGTGGACGAGAGCGCCGACGAAGCCGAACATCGCGACGAACCCGGCGGCGACCGGCAGCGACAGCAGCCCGTCGAGCGCACCGGCTGACGCACCGTCGAAGAGGCCGTCGAGCAGCCCGTCCAGCACCAAGGAGAGGGCGAGGACGGCGATGCCCGCGAGGCCCAGCCCCAGGAACAACGCCATGCCCCGCCCCCTCCTCGTGGTGCTCCCCCGTCGGGCTGAATCGTTGCAGGAGAGGGCCGTGGAGTTCATTGCCGTGTCCCGGCAGTCTTTACGTGCTCTTAATGCCGTCCCACGGCAGCTTCCGACCCGGACGGGTCGGGGGCGATGACCAGCATGGTCTCGGCGAGCCCCGAAAACCTCGGCGAGTGGTGCCGGCGGCGGGCGATCACCGATACTTCCGGGAAGCGGAAGACAGGAGCACGGCGTGACCCAGGCGGTACCGGACAGCCATCTGGCGGCGTACGCGCGCGTCCTGGAGCAGGTCGCCGACACCGGCCGCAGGCTGAGCCGGGACGAACTCGAGGCCTGCCGCCTGGCGGGCGAGCAGGCGGCCGAAACGGGGCAGAGCCTGCGCGCCGCCGTCCGCGCCCACCTGGCCGCCACCCGGACCGCGTGGCCCGCCGCAGGATCGGAGCGCACCACCACGGTGCTGGCCGCCGTGGAGCAGGCGGTGGACGCCTTCGCGGAGGGCCACGAGCGCGCCCAGCGCCTGGCGGTGCGTCAGGAGGAGACCGCCCGGCGCGAGTTCATCGACGACCTGCTCTACGGGCGCAGCGACCTGGGCCGGCTGGCGGAGCGGGCCAAGCACTTCGGGCTGCTGCTCTCGCACGCGCACGCGGTCGCCGTCGCCCAGGGGCCGGACGCCTACTCCGACGGCGATCCGGTCACCCGGCAGGTGGACAGCGCGCTGATCCACCGCTTCGGCAACCGCCGGATCCTGCTCACCACCAAGGAGGGCCGCCTGGTGTGCGTCGCACCGGGCGACGAGGACGACGTGCTCGACTACTTCGCCCAGCAGACGAGCGCTGCCACAGGCCGTGCCCTGGTGGCGATCGGCCGTCCGCACCCGGGCGCCGGCGGTATCGTCCACTCCTACGAGGAGGCCCTCGGCGCACTGGACCTCGCCGGGAAGATGGACCTGCCAGGACCCGTCCTGCGCGCCTCCGACCTGTTGGTCTTCCCGGTCCTGAGCCGGGACCGGCAGGCACTGGCCGACCTGGTGACCGGTGTGCTGGACCCGCTCCGC
This sequence comes from Kitasatospora sp. NPDC001664, assembly GCF_053596675.1. Lineage (NCBI taxonomy): Bacteria > Bacillati > Actinomycetota > Actinomycetes > Kitasatosporales > Streptomycetaceae > Kitasatospora > Kitasatospora sp. NPDC001664. Next base: position 57,700 of record NZ_JBSFGS010000043.1, on the reverse strand, counting down.
AAGGCCCGCGGCGGGCCGGCCACGCTGCTGGAGACACTGTCGGTGTACTTCGACTCCGGTTGCGTCTCGGCCGAGGCGGCGCGCCGGCTGCGCCTGAGCGTGCGGGCCCTGACCTACCGACTCGAGCGGGTGCAACGGCTGACCGGCTCCGACCCGACGGACCCGGTGCACCGCTACACCCTGCAGACCGCCGTCATCGGTGCCCGGCTGTTGGACTGGCCTGCGACCGACCCCTCGGGTTGAGTGTCACGGCTGCCTGGAACGATGCGTGGAGATCGGCGCCGCCATCGGGTTCCGATCGCCACGATCCGGGGAGCGCGGGCGTGCTGACCCTTCGTCAGGCCGTCTGTGTGATCGTCCACGACACGAGTGCCGGGCCGACGTGGACCGTCCTCGGGGGCAAGGTTGAGGAGGGCGAACGCCCCGTCGTGCAAGGGGTCCGGGGGATCAAGTGTCGCCGTTGTCGTTCGCGAGGGCGGCGTTCGGCCTGGTGACGGGAGCGTGGCCACCGTCGGCTCGGATGCGCGCGACGATCCTCTCGAGTTCGCCGAGGGTGTCCTGGCTGAGCAGGGAGGGGTCGGCTTCGAGCATGGCGGCGACGTACTCTCCGATGCGCTGCGGTGTGAGGTCGTCCCTCACGTCCAGTTCCTCGGGACCGGCCTCGCCCTCGTTCACGATCCGGGCGTTGCGCAGGAGTCGGAGTTGACCGTCGCTGTAGATCCTGGCCGTCAGGGCGGAGGCGAACCGTCTGCGCGCCTCCGTGCCGCTCATGGTCGTCCGCTGGTCGTTCGGAGCGGTCTCGACCTCCTGGTGGATCTCCGCTGCATCGCCGGCCCGGCGGCCGATCGCGCGCTTGCGGGTGATGCTGCTCCACCTGGCCTTCACGGACGGCAGCGCCCGTTCGTTCCACCGCGTCCGCACTGCCGGCAGCGCTTGCTCGGACCACCACTTGATGACGTGCGGCGCGGCCTTCTCGGCCAGTTTGAGGCCGACCTCGACGAGCACCTCGGCGAGGAACTCCGCGTTCTCCTGCCGCTTCCGGGCTCGGGCCTCCTCCTCGTGGCGGTCGTAGCGGTCGTAGTGGTCGTCGCCGGGTTGGTCGTACAGCTGATACCCGATCGGTTCCGGCTCGTCGTCCTTGAGGAAGATCTCGGCCTGACCCACCTGGTTGGTGTCGGGGTCGCGCGTCATCCCGCGGTTCGCGCCCGCGGTCTTCCTCGACTGCGTCAGCCGTGAGCCCTTCCGGACCCTGACGACGGCCTCGTACTCGTCGTACTCGTTGCTGTCCACTGCCCCACCCTCGACCGCGTGATGCTCTGGACACTGTACGGCCGGCCGTCCCGGCCCGTGGGTCGGAACGGCCGGCAGGAAGGGGGGTGACGAGGGGTCAGGCGGGGGTGGGCAGGGTCTCCGGGAGGGCGGGGATGCCGGCGGCGCTGGGGAGGATGTGGGTGTGGGGGTGGGAGGCGAGGTAGGCCTGGTCGACCTTGCCGGTGAGGACGCCGACGACGACGCCCGCGCCGGCGTTGGTGCCGGCCTGGAGGTCGACGGCGGTGTCGCCGGCGGCGAGGACGGCGCGGACGTCGAGGACGCCGGTCTTCTCCATGGCGCGGTGGATCATGTACGGGGCGGGGCGGCCGCGGCCGACCTCGTCGGAGGTGACCACGGCGTCGAGGTTGCCGCCCTCGCCGGTGGACCAGCCGATGGCGGCGAGCAGCGGGATGGCGACGTCGTCGCTGAAGCCGGTGGTGAGGGCGACCTTGATGCCGCGGGAGCGCAGCTCGGCGAGGGCCTGCTCGACGCCGGGGAGGGGCTGCGGCGGAGTTGCCAGGTAGGCCTCGCGCAGGTACTCGGCGAAGGCCAGGTAGCTCTCCTCGACCAGCTCGGGGGTGGGGGTGCCGCCGCCGAGGCGGACCAGGGCGTCGATGGCCTCGCGCTTGTCGGTGCCCATCCAGGTCTGCAGGTCCTCGTCGGCGACGGCGACGCCGTTGCGCTCCACGGCGGCGCGCAGCGCCTGGTAGACCGCGCCGGCCTCGTCGATGGTGGTGCCGGCCATGTCCAGTACGGCGAGCTCGATCACGTGTCAGTCCTCTTCGGTGCGGGTGCGGGTGCGGTGGTGTTGACGGGAGCGGGAGCGGGAGCGGGTGCGGTGGCGGGGGAGCGGCCGGCGACGGTGCGGCCTTCGAGGGTGTTCTCGATCGTGAAGGTGGCCATCGCGGGGAGGTAGCGGTCGTCGCCGTACTCCAGCGGTTCCCCGTCGCTGGAGGAGGTGATCCGGCGGACCCGCAGCAGCGGATCGCGGGGCCGGACCTCCAGCAGCTCGGCGTCGGCCGCTCCGGCGGCGATGGCGTCGATGGTGTGCCGGGCGCGGTACAGGTCCACGCCGCGGCGGAGCAGTTCGGCGTTGACCGAACCGGAGTCCGGGTCGAAGTCGAACAGGTGGCGGCCGACCTCCGCGACGAAGCTGGAGCGTTCCAGCATCGCGGGGACGCCGTCGAGCAGCCGCAGGCGGACCAGCTCGACCACGTGGTCGTCCTCGGTCAGGCCGAGCCGGGAGGCGGCCGGCTGGGAGGCGCGGCGGCGGGAGACCTCGACCGTCCGCTGCCCGGGCTCCCGGCCGATCGACTCGGCCCACTCGGTGAAGGAGAGGAAGGTCGCGAACGGCTGCGAGGGCGCGGTGCGGCGGGCCACGGGCGGGCGGCCGCGGCCACCGACCAGGTTGCCCTCGCGGCGCAGCGTGGCCAGGGCCTGGCGGACCGGGCCCCGGGAGACGCCGAACTCGGCGCACAACTGGGCCTCGGTGGGCACCGGTTGGCCCTCGGGCCAGGCCCCGGTGTTGATCCGGCGCAGGAGCTCCACGCTGAGCCGCTGGTGCAGCGGCCCCTCCGAAGTTGTCTTCACAACTCGACTATGACACTACGTCGGCGGATTCCCAAGAGGTGACCTGAGGTGCGATTTTCCTGGTGAACATCAGATGTCGCCCAGATGAGCAGACGGAAAGTTGTCTATACAGCCATTGACAGGTGCTCGGCCGGAGGGAAGTCTGGGCGGCATGAGCACCGCACCTTCTGACCTGGTCGTCGTCGGGGCCGGCATCGTCGGCCTCGCACACGCCTTCGAGGCCCTCGCCAACGGCCTGTCCGTCACCGTCGTCGAACGCGACCGGCGCCCGGTGGGCGCGTCCGTCCGCAACTTCGGACACTGCTGCATCGGCGCCCAGTCAGGGGAGTTGCTCGACATCGCCCGGCTCTCCCGCGGCGGCTGGCTGCGCGCGGCCGCGGCCGCCGGGTTCTGGGCGCGCGAGGCCGGCGCCCTGGTGGTGGCCCGCTCGGAGGCCGAGGCGGCCGTCCTCGAGGAGCTGCACGCCGACCGGGGCGGGGACGCGGTGCGGCTGCGCAGCGCGGCCGAGACCGCCGAGGCGCTCGGCCGGCCGGCCGTGGGCGACCTGGTCGGCGGGGCGTTCCTCCCCGACGACCTGCGGGTGAACCCGCGCGAGGCGGCTCCCGCGCTGGCGGCGTGGATCGCCGAGCAGCCCGGCGCCGAGATCCGGTGGGGCACCTCCGTCACCGGCGTGGAGCCCGGCACCGTGCACACCAGCCGCGGCCCGGTGCACGGCCGTCAGATCCTGGTCTGCGTCGGCCACGACCTCGACCACCTCTTCCCGGAGCCGGCCGAGCGCCACGGGATCGAGCGCTGCCGCCTGAACATGGCCCGGGTCAAGGCCCCCGCCGCCTTCCGCACCGACTCCGCCGTGCTGACGGCCACCTCGATGCTGCGCTACGACGCTTTCACCGCGCAGCCCTCGGCGGCCCGGCTGCGCGAGGAAGTCCTCGCCCACAGCCCGGAGTTGGTGGAGATCGGCGCCAACGTCATGTTCACCGGCCTGCCGGACGGCACCATCCTGGCGGGGGACTCCCACCACTACGACGACACCACCCCGCCGTTCCTGGACGAGCGGGTCTCCCGGCTGCTGCTCGACGCGATCGCCGACGTGCTGGGCGTCGAGCGACTGGAGGTCCTCGAACGCTGGCAGGGTGTCTACGCCAGCAGCGCCCGCGGCCCGCTGCTGGTCCGCGACCTCGCCCCCGGCGTGCGGGCCCTGTCGGTCACCTCGGGCGTCGGCATGACTCTCTCCTTCGGCCTCGCGGCCCGCACCTTCGCGGGCACCCTGGAGCCGACCGAGCTGGAGCCGACCGAGCTGGAGCCGACCGCGCTCTGACGGCCCGTCGGGCGGGCGGTAGGTCGCGGGAGCCCGTGCGGCCGAAGGGCTGACCTGCGGCGTGGTGCCGCCGGGGGCCCGGCTGATGATCACCTAACCTGACGCGGTGTCACCGGGCCCGGTGGCGTACGGCTGCGCGGACGGAGCGGTGCGGTGGGTGCAGCGGACACGCACGCGGTGTCGCGGGGGTCGAGGCTGCGGTCCTGGCTGCTGGAGGGCCTGGCCGACCGGGCCAAGCAGCACCCGGGGCCGCACGCGGACGGCCCGGAGGGGCACAAGGGCGCGCGCTGGTGGCGGGTGATGTGCCTGACCGGACTGGACTACTTCTCCACCCTCGGCTACCAGCCCGGCATCGCGGCGCTGGCGGCCGGGCTGCTGTCGCCGGTGGCGACCATCGTGCTGGTGGTGGTCACCCTGGCGGGCGCGCTGCCGGTGTACCGGCGGGTGGCCGCGGAGAGCCCGCACGGCGAGGGGTCGATCGCGATGCTGGAGCGGCTGCTGTCGTTCTGGCAGGGGAAGTTGTTCGTGCTGGCGCTGCTGGGCTTCGCCGTCACCGACTTCATGATCACCATCACGCTGTCGGCGGCCGACGCCACCGCCCACCTGGTGGAGAACCCGCACCTGCACGACGCGCTGTCGGGGCGTCAGGTGCTGATCACGCTGGTGCTGATCGCGTTGCTGGGCGCCGTGTTCCTCAAGGGGTTCAGCGAGGCGATGGGCGTCGCGGTGGTGCTGGTCGCGGTCTACCTGGCGCTGAACGTGGTCGTGGTGGGCAACGGGCTGTGGCAGCTGACCCAGGAGCCGCACGTCGTCCAGGACTGGTCCTCGGCCCTGACGACCGAGCACGGCAACGTGTTCGCGATGATCGGGGTCGCCCTGGTGGTCTTCCCCAAGCTGGCGCTGGGCCTGTCCGGGTTCGAGACGGGCGTGGCGGTGATGCCGCACATCGAGGGCGACCCCGGCGACACCGAGGAGCGCCCGACCGGCCGGATCCGGGGCGCGCGCAAGCTGCTGACCACCGCCGCGCTGATCATGAGCACCTTCCTGATCACCAGTAGCTTCGTCACCACGCTGCTGATCCCGGAGTCCGCCTTCGAGGTCGGCGGCCCGGCCAACGGGCGGGCGCTGGCCTACCTGGCGCACGAGAACCTTGGCAACACCTTCGGCAGCGTCTACGACCTCTCCACCATCCTGATCCTGTGGTTCGCCGGAGCCTCCGCGATGGCCGGCATGCTCAACCTGCTGCCGCGCTACCTGCCCCGCTACGGCATGGCCCCGGCCTGGGCGAGGGCGGTGCGGCCGATGGTGATCGTGCTGACCCTGATCGCCTTCCTGGTGACCTGGATCTTCGACGCCTCGGTGGACGCCCAGGGCGGCGCCTACGCCACCGGCGTCCTGGTGCTGATCACCTCGGCGGCCATCGCCGTGACCATCGCGGCTCGCAAGGCCCGCCAGCGCGGCTGGACCGTCGCCTTCGCCACCATCGCGGCGGTCTTCGTCTACACCACCGGCGACAACGTCGCCGAGCGCCCGGACGGGGTGAAGATCGGCGCCTGCTTCATCGCCGCGATCGTGCTGGTCTCGCTGCTCTCGCGGCTCAAGCGCGCCTTCGAACTGCGGGTCACCGACGTGGTGCTGGACGAGGCGGCCGAGCGCTTCCTGCGGGACTACACCCACCGGCCGCTGCGCCTGGTCGCCAACGAGCCGGACCGGCGGGACCTGGCCGAGTACCGGGACAAGAAGCGGCAGATCCGCGCCGACAACGACATCCCCGAGGAGGACGACCTGGTCTTCGTCGAGGTCACGGTCAGGGACCCCTCCGAGTTCGAGGCCGAGCTGACGGTGTGCGGCGAGGTGCTGCACGACCGCTACCGGGTGCTCACCCTGGAGAGCTCCAGCGTCCCCAACGCCCTGGCCGCGCTGCTCCTGACGGTCCGTGACCGCACCGGCCTGCGGCCGCACATCTACTTCGAGTGGACCGAGGGCAGCCCCTTCGCCCAGTTCTTCCGCTTCTTCCTGCTCGGCCAGGGCGAGGTCGCCCCGGTCACCCGCGAGGTCCTCCGCGAGGCCGAGCCGGACCGCTCCCGGCGCCCCCGCGTCCACGTCGGGTAGGGCGGACGGGAGACGTCCGGAGGAGGGGCGGGGGCAACGCACCGGTCCTGCCGGTGCCAATGGGGTGTCAAGATCGGTGGCAGCGGCGCAAGAAGGGCGTCAGGGGATCCCGGGAGGACGCGTCGCCGACCCTAGGTTGGTCACGTCGGGAGCCGGGGCGGTCCGTGGGGGACGCTCCGGCTCCCAGCCTGGCGAGGCGCCAACATCGCGACAGGGAGCGGGTGTTGAGCAACGGTCGCCCACCGGTACGGTGGTCCGTGGGCGTAGCGTCAGCACCGTGCCCGCCGCCGGCTTCGGTGGCCGGACCCTGCCCGAGGAGAGGAACAGCCATGCCGCAGTGCGCGTGCACCGAGGACTCCGAGCCGTGTGAACCCGTCCCGGCCGGACCGCTCTACGTGCCCGTCCGGCCGGGACCGACGGGGCTCACCGCCCGGTTCTTCCGCACGGCGCTCGGCGCCCGGACGGCCGTCGGTTTCACCACCGGGCAGCTGCTGGCCGCCGCGCTCGGTCCGCAGCAGCCGTGGATCCGGCTCGCCGAACCGGCCCTGCGCGCACTCGCCGAGCCGATGGGCGTCACCGTGCTCACCGTGGATCCCCAACTCTCCGCTCCCGCACCCGCCGTGGACACCTGGGACCCCCTGCGGATCGACGCCCCCCGAACCACCGCCCGCCGCCACCTCCCGATCGGCTGAGGGCCCCTCGTGTCCATCGCGCGGCCCACCGCCCACCCGACCGTGTGGGTGCCCGACGAGGCCGGGCTCCGCGACCGGTGCCGTTCCTACCGCTCCGCCTTCCCGGACGCCGACGTGGTGCACGTGGCGCCGCCGTACCTCTGCGGCCCCGTCGTCCGGTGGGTCCGGGAGGAGGGGCTTGGCCTGGAGGTGCGCTCGACGAGGGAGTTGGCCCTGGCGGTGGCGGCCGGTCTCCCGCCGGGGCGGATCCTGCTGCACGGCGGTGCCGGGAGCCCCGAGGTCCTGCGCGCCGCGGTGGAACTCGGCGTGGGGCGCATCGTCCTCGACAGCGCTTCGGAGAGCGCGCGGCTGGCCGCGCTGGTCGCGCCGGGTACCCGCCAGCAGGTGCTGCTCTCGGTGCTGCCGGGCGTCGGGACGGGTGGACGCACGCTCGCCGGCCCGGCCGGCCCGGCCGGCCCGAGGCCCGGCCTCTGCGTCACCGACGGATCCGCCCAGCATGCCATCGCCCGCCTCGTCCGCCGGCCCGAGCTCGAACTCGTCGGCCTCTCCTGCCAGGTCGGTGCCCAGCCCGGGACGCTCAAGCCGTACCTGGCCGCCGTACGCCGGATGGTCGGGCTGATGGCCCGGACGAGGGAGCAACACGGAATCCAGCTGAGGCAGTTGGACCTCGGCGGCGGGAGCGCGTCCGAGGGGCGGGCGAGCCTGACTCCGCCCGTGCTGTCCGCCCTGGCCCACCGCCTCCGGGCCGAACTGGCCCACGGCTGCGCCCAGGCGGGCCTCGCGGTGCCCGGGCTGACCCTGGAGCCGGGCCGCGAGGTCACCGGCCCCGCCGGGCCGACTGACGACCGGTCCTTCAGGACGCCTGCCGACCCGATGGAGTGAGGGGCCGACGCCTGCCGCGGCTCCCCGGAACCCGTCCTCCCGGCGGTGCGCCTCGACCGAGGCGGACCGTCAGTTCGTGCGGCCGGAGCCGGCCGCGCCGCGTGGGTCGGTGGTGGCGACCAGGGCCGGACCGGCCGCGCCGCGGACCGCCACCGGGTGGACCCTCCCACGGGGGGAGGGTCCACGATGGGGGCGTGCACGAGGAGCTACTCACCATCGGGCGGTTCGCCCGCCTGTGCCGGCTGAGCGTCAAGCAGCTGCGGCACTACGACGACACCGGCCTGCTGGCGCCCGCCCGGGTGGACGGGGCCACCGGCTACCGGTACTACGAACCGGCCCAGGCGCGGGACGCGCTGACCATCGCGCTGCTGCGCGAGATGGACCTTCCGTTGGCCGTGATCGCCCGGGCCTTGGCCGCGGGGCCGGGGCAGCGGGCGGAGATCCTGCGCGCCGAGCGGGACAGGGTGGCCGAGCGGATCCGGCGGGACGAGGTGCGGCTGGGCCTGCTGGAGCGGCTGGCGGAGGGCGGTCTGCCGGGGCGGGGCTACGCGGTGACGGTGGTTCAGGAGCCGGAGCTGCGGCTGGCCGTGGTCCGGGGCGACTGCGCTCCCGACCGGATCGCCGAGGCCTTCGGGGCGTGCGCGGGCCGTCTGCTGCCCGCGCTGGCCCGCTCCGGCACGGGGTGGGAGCCCCCGCTGTGGGGGCTGTACCCGCTGGACCTGGCGGAGTCGACGGGCATCGCCGTCGGCGCGCGGACCGTGGCGGCGGAGGTGGAGGGCCTGGAGACCGTGGTCCTGCCGGGCGGGCCGGTGGTGGAGACCACGCACACCGGGTCGTACGCCCAACTCCCGCTCGCCTACCACGCGTTGTTCGCCGCCGTGCACGAGCGCGGGCTGCACCCGCTGGCCCCGGCCCGGGAGGCGTACCTGGTCGGCCCGCACGAGGCGCCGCAGGAGGAACTGGTGACCCGGCTGGTGATCCCGGTCCGCGAGAGCGAGGAGCAGAGCGCATGAGCACGGTGGCCGGTGTGGAGACCCGGGGCGGGCAGCACTGCGAGACCACGGCCTTGGGGGTGCTGCTGCGGCACGAAGGGATCGACCTGTCCGAGCCGATGCTCTTCGGGCTCGGCGCCGGGCTTTCCTTCGTCTACTGGGACGGCAAGGGCATGGACTTCCCCTTCCTGGGCGGCCGGGTCAGGCCCTTCGAGCTCACCCGCAACCTGGCCGCCCGGCTGGGCTTGGACCTGGTGGTCCGGGAGACCAGCTCCCCCGGCAGGGCCTGGGAGAACGTACGGGCGGCGGTGGAGGACGGCCGCCCGGTGGGGCTCCAGCTCGACAGCCACTACCTGGAGTACTTCACCTCGGAGGCGCACTTCGCCGGTCACGTGGTGGCCCTGTACGGATACGAGGACGGCCGGGCACTGCTGGTGGACACGGCGCAGCAGGGCGGCGCCGTCTCCACCGGTCTGGCGAGCCTCGCGGAGGCCAGGGCGGCTCGGGGTCCGATGGCCGCCAAGCACCGCTCCTTCACCCTGGCGGCACCGGCCGCCGGAACGCTCGACCCGTACCGGCAGATCGTGCCCGCCGTCACCGCCTGCGCCGAGGCCTTCCTCAACCCGCCGATCGCCAACCTCGGTCACCGCGGCATCGCCAAGACGGCCAAGATGGTGGGTGGTTGGCGCGAGCGCGCCGCGGATCCGGAGCGCGACCTGCCGCAGGCCGCCCTGCTGATGGAACGGGCCGGCACCGGTGGTGCGCTGTTCCGCAACCTCTACCGGGACTTCCTCGCGGAGTGCCTCGGGCTGATCGGCGGGGACCGGCTGCGCACCGGCCACGCGCTGTACGCCGAGGCGGCCGGGCTCTGGACGGAGGTGGCGGCCCTGGTCGGACGGGCCGGTGCCCCGGACGGGCAGGCCCGACTCGACGAAGCGGCGTCGCTGCTGGGCGAGTTGGCCCGGATCGAGCGCGAGGCCGTGCAGGTGCTGAGCCGGCTGGAGGAGCGGTGAGCCGACGGGAGAGCAGGTGGGCCGGCGGTGTCCGGCCGGGCCTCAGGCCGGGCCCCGGCCAGGGGTGGTGAGGAGGCCGAGGCCCTCACGGGTGGCGGCGACCACGACCCGGTCGCCGGGGGAGAGCAGGTGGGTGGGGGCCGGGTTCCAGAGGAGTTCGGGCTCGGCGGTGTAGGGGCTGGTGAGGTCGGGGCGGCGTTCGGCGGGGTCGGCCAGGTCGAGGGCCAGGATGCGCCAGGAGCCCGGGCGTTGGGCCTCGCCGATGGTGCGGTCGGCGAGGTGGGGGTTGCCGGTGACGTCGAGGGCGGCGACCAGCAGGACCTCGCGGCCGATGGCGATGGCGCCGAGCACCTGACGCCCCATCATCGCGGAGGCGAAGGCGGGCGCGGAGAGGAAGGAGACGCTGCGGCTGCGGGTGTCGGCCTGGGGGTAGGAGGCGCGCAGGGCGCGGTAGACGTCGTTGGCGAAGCCGTCGTCGAACAGCCGGAGCACGACCCGGAGCCGGGGGTCGCTCTCGCGGGCGGCCAGCGCCGCCTCCAGGTTGGTGCCGTCCTCGCTGGTGAGGACGAGCAGGGCGCGGCTGTGGCCGATCCTGGCGGCCTCCAGGACACCGTCCTGGGTGGCGTCGCCGATGACCACCGGGACGTCGTAGGTACGGGCGCGGGCGATGCCCTGGGCGGTGGGGGAGCGGTCCACGCAGACCACGGGGATGCCCAGCTCCCAGAGCCGGTCGAGGACGCGGCTGCCGACCCGGCCGAGGCCGACCAGCACGACGTGCCCGGTCAGGCCGGACGGCGGGCGGCGCAGGGCGGAGGCGGAGCGGAAGGTGCCGAGGGCGTCCAGACTGAGGGCGATCAGGAACGGCATCAGCAGCATCCCGCTCACGGCGGAGACCAGTTGGAGGGTCTTGCCGCCGGGGCCGGCCTCGGCGGCCGGGTCCGAGATGCCGAGCACGTCGAGGGTGACCAACCAGGCCGCGTGCACGGGGGGTTGGCCGGTGACCAGCCAGGCGACGGCGGTGAGGACGAGCAGCAGTAGGGCCAGTCCGGCCAGGGCCCAGCGCAGCCGCGGGGTGAAGAGTTCGGCCAGTGGGAGGCGGTTGAGGTCGGGCAGCCGGCGGGGCCGGGGCGGGGTGGTCGGGCCGAGCAGTTCCAGGACGGTGCGGGGGCCGGAGGCCGGGACGTCGGCCGGGTCGGGCAGCGCGACCTGGGCGGGGCGGCCGTCGGGGTGCGGCGACCCCGGGGCGGGGGCGGCCAGGACGGCGAGTTCGGTGCCCTCGGCGCGGGCCCCGGGCTCCAGTTCGGCGACCCGCAGCAGCCTGCCGTCGACGGGCAGGGCGTGGGTGTGGCCGCCCAGGACGGCGGCGACCAGGGCCGGGGCGGCCGTGGCGGAGGCGGACAGCACGGTGGTGGAGGCCGTGAGCGAGCCCGGGGCCAGGCCGGGGTCGCGGGCCAGGGCGGCGCGGTCGAGGAGCTGCTCGACCCGGGTGCCCAGGCGCCGGTTGAAGACCCGCACCACCAGGCGCAGGTCGGGGTTGAGGCGGCGGGCCCGGAGCGCGGCCTGCAGGTTGGCCTGGTCGTCCTCGGAGGTGAGGGCGAGCGCCGCGGCGCGCGGCACCCCGGCGGCGACGAGCGCCGCGGCATCGGTCTCGGCGGCCTCGACGGTGCTGACCCGCAGCCCCCGGTCGGCGGCGAGCGCGGTGATCTGGGGTCCGTGCCCGTGCAGCCGGGACGGGAGGACCACCACGACCTCCTGCCGGTAGAGGGTGGCGAGTTCGAGCGCGATGCGGTGGGCGAGCGCGTCGTTGCCGCAGACCACCATGTGCCCGGAGAGCTCCGGCGGCCGCGCCGGCTCCCGGGGGAGCGGGAGCGGCAGCGGGGGCTGCTCGAACCCGGGCGGTTGGTGCTGCTGGGGCGGGTGGGATGGATGGGGCGGGATCGAAGTGCTCACCGGCACAGTCTGGCCGTCACCGGACCCCTCGGGCACACCGGACAACGATTGTTGACGACCTGTCACCTGCGGCCGGGCTCAGGGCAGCAGCAGCCGGCTGCCCGGGGGGAGGGCGCCGGTGCGGGCGGCTTCGGTGAGGTGGGTGAGCAGGGCGGTGCGGAACTCGGCGGCCGCGCGGCTGAGGGGGACCTCGCGGCCGTGCGCGAGGGCGATGGTGCGGCCCAGGCCGGGGCAGGTGAAGGGGGTGACGTGCAGGCCCGAGCGGGCGGCGACCATGCCGGGGAGGACGGCCGGGCCGAGGCCCGCCCGGACGGAGGCGAGGACGGCGTCCATCTCGCCGCCCTCGACCGCGTAGACGGGCTCGAAGCCGGCCCGGCGGCAGGCGGCCAGGGTGGTCTCCCGGACGTCGTAGCCCTCGCGGAACATCACCAGCGGGCGGTCCCGCAGGTCCTCGATCCGGGCCCGGCGCCCGGCCGCCGGGGCGGTGGCGGAGACCAGGACCAGCTCCTCGTGCAGCACCTCGGTGACGGCCAGCGAGACCGGCCCGCCACCGGCCGGCGGGACCACCAGGGCGAGGTCCAACTCGCCCGCCTCCAGGGCGCTTTCGAGCCCGCGCGAGCCGCCCTCGCGCAGCTGCAGGTCGACCCCGGGGTGGGCGGATCGGAAGGTCCGCAGTACGTCCGGGACCAGGCTGACGCACAGGCTCGGCGGAGCCCCGAAGCGCACCCGGCCGCGCCGCAGCTGGACGGTCTCCTGCACCGCGCGGCGGGCCGACTCGGTGTCGGCCAGGATGCGCCGGGCCAGCGGCAGCAGGGCCTCGCCCGCGTCGGTGAGGGTGGCCCCCGTCCGGGCGCGGTGGAACAGCGCGGCCCCCAACTCCCGCTCCAGGGACCGGATCTGCTGGGAGAGGGAGGGCTGCGCGACCAGCTCCCGCTCGGCGGCCCGGGTGAAGTTGCGGGTCTCGGCGACGGCGGTGAAGTAGCGGAGCTGCTGGAGCTGCATCCACCCATCATAGGCTCTGCCTATCGTCAGGACCGGAACCATGTCTTGGACGCACCGTGCCGAAGGTCCCTACCGTTCTCGGCATGGCACTCGCGACCCGGACGGACGGCCGTCCGCCCTCCCGTCCGTCCAAGCTGGCGGTCCTCTGGCGCTCGACCCTCGGCAAGAAGGCGGTCATGGCGGTCAGCGGACTCGTCATGCTGCTCTACCTGGTGGCCCACATGCTGGGGAACCTCAAGGTGTTCTTCGGGCCGGAGGACATCAACGGCTACGCGCACTGGCTGCGCACCCTGGGCGAGCCGCTGCTGCACTTCGGCTGGTTCCTCTGGCTGGCCCGGGTGGTCCTGCTCACGGCCGTGGTCGCGCACGGCGTCGCCGCGTACCAGCTGAGCCGCCGCGACCTGAAGGCCCGTCCGGTCAGGTACGCGCACACCCGCCGCCGGGCGAGCTACGCCACCCGCACCATGCGCTGGGGCGGGGTGATCCTCGGGCTGTTCATCGTCTGGCACATCCTGGACCTGACCACCCTGACGGTGAACCCGCTGGGCGAGGAGGGCCACCCGTACCAGAACATCGTGGCCTCCTTCTCCACCTGGTACGGAGGCGGGGTCTACTGCCTGGCCGTACTGGCGCTCGGCCTGCACGTGCGGCACGGCTTCTGGAGCGCCGCCCAGACCCTCGGCGCCAACAACCCGCGCCGCGACCGGGGGTTGAAGCTCACCGCGAACGGACTCGCGCTGCTGCTCACCGCCGGTTTCCTGTCCGTCCCCGTCGCCGTGATGACCGGAGTGGTCCGATGAGCTACCTCGACCACACCCTCGGTGCGCCCGTCGCCGACACCAAGGCCCCGGACGGCCCGATCGAGGAGCGCTGGGACCGCCGGCGGTTCGAGGCCAAGCTGGTCAACCCGGCCAACCGCCGCAGGCACAGCGTCATCGTGGTCGGCACCGGCCTGGCGGGCGGTGCGGCCGGCGCCACCCTGGCCGAACAGGGCTACCACGTGGTGCAGTTCTGCTTCCAGGACTCCCCGAGGCGCGCCCACTCGATCGCCGCCCAGGGCGGCATCAACGCGGCCAAGAACTACCGCAACGACGGCGACTCGGTGCGCCGCCTGTTCTACGACACCGTCAAGGGCGGGGACTTCCGCGCCCGGGAGTCCAACGTGCACCGCCTCGCCCAGGTCTCGGTGGAGATCATCGACCAGTGCGTGGCCCAGGGCGTCCCGTTCGCCCGCGAGTACGGCGGGCTGCTGGACACCCGCTCCTTCGGCGGCGTCCAGGTCTCCCGGACCTTCTACGCCCGCGGCCAGACGGGGCAGCAGCTGCTGCTCGGCGCCTACCAGGCGCTGTCCCGGCAGATCGCCGCCGGGAACGTCGAACTGCACGCCCGCACCGAGATGCTGGACCTGCTGGTGGTGGACGGCCGGGCCCGCGGGATCCTCGCCCGGGACCTGGTCACCGGCGAGCTGACGACCCATCTGGCCGACGCGGTGGTGCTGGCCACCGGCGGCTACGGGAACGTCTTCTACCTCTCCACCAACGCCAAGAACTCCAACGCCACCGCCGTCTGGCGGGCCCACCGGCGCGGCGCGCTGTTCGCCAACCCCTGCTTCACCCAGATCCACCCGACCTGCATCCCGCGCAGCGGCGACCACCAGTCCAAGCTCACCCTGATGAGCGAGTCGCTGCGCAACGACGGCCGGATCTGGGTGCCGAAGGCGAAGGGCGACACCCGCCCGCCGGCCGAGATCCCGGAGCAGGAGCGCGACTACTACCTGGAGCGGATCTACCCGGCCTTCGGCAACCTCGTCCCGCGCGACATCGCCTCCCGGGCCGCCAAGGTGGTCTGCGACGAGGGGCGCGGCGTCGGCCCCGGCGGGCAGGGGGTCTACCTGGACTTCGCCGACGCCATCGCCCGGCTGGGGCGGGACACCGTCGAAGCCAGGTACGGCAACCTCTTCGAGATGTACCAGCGGATCACCGCCGAGGACCCGTACACCTCGCCGATGCGGATCTACCCCGCGATCCACTACACGATGGGCGGCCTCTGGGTCGACTACGACCTGCAGACCACCGTGCCCGGCCTGTTCGCCATCGGTGAGGCCAACTTCTCCGACCACGGCGCCAACCGGCTCGGCGCCAGCGCCCTGATGCAGGGCCTGGCCGACGGCTACTTCGTGCTGCCGCCCACCCTCAACCACTACCTGGGCTCCACCCCGCTCGCCCCGGTGCCCGCCGACCACCCCGAGATCGCCGCCGTCGAGGCCGAGACCGCCGACCGGCTGGCCCGCATCCTGGCCGTCGACGGCGACCGCACGCCCGACTCGCTCCACCGCGAGCTGGGCGAGCTGCTCTGGGACGAGTGCGGGATGGCCCGCGACGAGGCCGGGCTGCGCCGGGCGCTGGCGCGGATCCCGCAGCTGCGCGAGGAGTTCTGGCGGCGCGTCAAGGTCCCCGGCAGCGGGGCCGAGCTCAACCAGGCGCTGGAGAAGGCCAACCGGCTGGTCGACAACCTGGAGCTGGCCGAGCTGATGTGCCTGGACGCGCTGCACCGCACCGAGTCCTGCGGCGGCCACTTCCGCACCGAGAGCGCCACCGCCGAGGGCGAGGCCGCCCGCCGCGACGAGGAGTTCTCCTACGCCGCCGCCTGGGAGTTCACCGGCACCGGGCGGGCCCCCGTGCTGCACCGCGAGGAACTCCACTTCGAACACGTCCACCCCACCCAGCGGAGCTACGCGTGAACCTCACCCTGCGCATCTGGCGCCAGCCCGGCCCCGACGCCCCCGGCTCCATGGCCACCTACCAGGTCTCCGGCATCAGCCCCGACATGTCCTTCCTGGAGATGCTCGACACCCTCAACGAGGAGCTGATCCAGCGCGGTGACGTGCCGGTCGCCTTCGACCACGACTGCCGCGAGGGCATCTGCGGCGCCTGCGGCATGGTGATCAACGGCCAGGCCCACGGCCCCGAGCGGACCACCACCTGCCAGCTCCACATGCGGCACTTCCGCGACGGCGACACCATCGACGTCGAGCCCTGGCGGGCCGGCGCCTTCCCGGTGGTCAAGGACCTGGTGGTGGACCGCACCGCCCTGGACCGCATCATCGGCTCGGGCGGCTACGTCACCGCCCCCACCGGCTCCGCCCCCGAGGCGCACGCCACCCCGGTGCCCAAGGAGACCGCCGACCTCGCCTTCGAGCACGCCGAGTGCATCGGCTGCGGCGCCTGCGTGGCGGCCTGCCCGAACGGCTCGGCGATGCTCTTCACCGCCGCCAAGGTGGTCCACCTCAACGTCCTCCCGCAGGGCGCCCCCGAACGCTCCTCCCGGGTCCGCGCCATGGTCGACACCATGGACGCCGAGGGCTTCGGCGGCTGCACCAACACCGGCGAGTGCGCCACCGCCTGCCCCAAGGGCATCTCGCTCACCGGCATCTCCCTGCTGAACCGCGAACACCTCCGGTCCCTGCGCGGCTGACCGCGTGTCAGTGACCGCCGGGGCGAACGGTCACCAGTGGCAGCGGAGTTCGGCCAGCAGGGCGTCGTCGGGCAGCCCGCGCAGGTAGTCGTCGGCGAGCCGCCAGTACGCGGCGGCCTGGGACTCGTCGGGGCGGATGGTGCCCAAGGGGCCCGCGGTCCACTGGTCGGCCCACTGCCCGTCGAGGGTCAGCAGCGCGGCGGTCCGCACGGCCAGTTCGGTGCCGCTCTCCAGGTAGTCCTGCTCCCCGGCGGCGAACACGGCGACCGGGTCCCGCAGGACGAAGCCGTTCGGATAGGCCGGGTCCCCGGCCGTGACCGCGTACTGGGCGAGCGCCTGCACCAGGGGCTGGGCGAGGTGCTCGGCCTTCGCCCGGTCCAGGGCGGGGGAGGGCAGGTCCGGGTCGGCCCCGTGACGGTCGATCAGCGCGGACAGCGGTTCGGCCGGCGGGTGCTCGGCGGAGAAGCGGGCCCACACCGCCCAGGTGGCCGCGGCCGCCGCGACACTGGCGGCCCGCATGCCCTCCAGGTCGAGCGACCCGCGCGACGCGCAGCTCACCAGCTGGTACCAGTCCCACTCGCCGTACGGGTTGTGGCCCTCCCCGCCGGTGGCGGGGTCGACGTTCCTGTCGAACGGACGCATCGCCGCCGCGATCGCGGCGGCCGGATCGCCGGCGGCGACCGCGGGAAGGCAGACCGTCACCCTGAACTTCGCCATGCGTCCTCCATGATCAACACGCGCAGGCGGACCAGGATACGCACGCCGGACGTCCGGCCGGGCCGCGGGGGTCGGCCGGACGTGTGCTCAGTGCTCGGTGACGTCGACCCCGCGCCAGAAGGCCACCCGGCCGCGGACGTGCTCCGCCTCGGGCAGTGGGTCGGCGTAGTACCAGGCGGCGTCGGGGTTGGTCCGCCCGTCGACGTCGAGGGTGTAGTAGGAGGCCGTGCCCTTCCAGCCGCACAGGGTCGTGGTGTCGGAGGGGAGGAGGAACTCCCGCCGGACCGAGTCGAGCGGGAAGTAGTGGTTCCCCTCGACGACGACGGTCTCGTCGCTCCGGGCGATGACGGTGTCCTGCCAGCGTGCGGTAGCCATGCGCTGATTCTGGCGGGGCAGGGCCCGGGTTTCAATGCGCGCCGCGGGACGGGCGGAGGCGGACGGAGCGGAGATGAGAATGCGGTGAGATCCGCAGGGGCGCGGAATCCCCGTCAGTACGGCGCCGACCTGCGGAGCAGCCGCCGGCGGAGCCGCCGAGGAGCCCCCGGACGGCCCGGATTCACAGGGAACCGAGAGGTTCCGGTGCCAGGGTCTTACTCCTCGGCGGCGCCAGGCCGCCCGGGCACTCCCCGGAGAGGAGGCCGCGATGGCCGCCGTCGCACCGCGACCCCAGCACAGGGCCCGCCGTTTCCCGGTCACCACCGTCCCCGTTCTGGTGCGGGCGGCCGTCGCCCTCGGTGCCCTCGCCGTCCTCGCGCTCTGGTGGCAGGGGACCGGTGCGGTCACCGGGGCGGCAGGGTGGCTGACCGGGGCCGGCCGGATCACCGGACTGCTGGCCGGGTACGCGGCCCCGGTGCTGCTCCTGCTGATGGCCCGACTCCCGTTCCTGGAACGGGAGGTCGGCGCCGACCGGCTGGCCCGCTGGCACGCCTTCGGCGGGCGCTACCTGGTCGCGCTGGTGACGGTGCACGTGCTGACGGTCGTCTGGGGCTACGCGCTGACGGACGGTCAGGGAGTGCTCGGCGAGGGCGTGGAGATCGTGTTCCACTACCCCGAGATGCTCAAGGCCGCGCTGGGCACCCTGCTGCTGCTCGGCACCGGCGCCGTCTCCGCCCGCGCGGCCCGCCGGCGGCTGTCCTACGAGGCCTGGTACTTCCTCCACCTGGCGGCCTACCTCGCCGTCGCCCTGGCCTTCGGCCACCAACTGGCCACCGGCGCCGACCTCGGCGGCGGCACGCCCGGCCGGGCCGCCTGGTACGTGCTCTACCTCGGCAGCGCCGCCGCACTCGGCTGGTACCGGCTGGCCCTGCCGTGGCTGCGCGACCGGCGGCACCGGCTGGTGGTCGCCGAGGTGCGGCCGGAGGGGCCGGGCGTGGTCTCGGTCTTCCTGACCGGCCGTCGGCTGGACCGACTCCGCGCCGAGCCGGGCCAGTTCTTCCGCCTGCAGTTCCAGGCGCCCGGGCTGCGCTGGGCCGCCAACCCCTACTCGCTCTCCGCGCCGCCGCACCCCGGGCACCTGCGCTTCACGGTGAAGGACCTCGGCCCGCACAGCGCGGCGGTCGCCGCCCTGCGCCCGGGCACCCGGGTGCGTGCCGAGGGCCCGTACGGCGCCTTCACCGGACGGCTGCACCGGCGGCCGAAGGTGCTGCTGCTCGGCGCGGGTGTCGGGATCACCCCGCTGCGCGCGCTGTTCGAGACGCTGCCGGGCGAGGTGACGCTGGTGCAGCGGGCCCGAGGTCCCGAAGAGCTCCTGTTCACACGGGAGTTGGCGCTGATAGCGGCCCGCCGGAACGCCACGGTGCACGCGCTGACCGGCTCCCGGGCCGAGGTCGGCGAGCTCGGTGCGGCCCTGGGCCGGCTGATCCCGGACCTGGCGGAGCACGAGGTCTACCTGTGCGGGCCCGAGGCGATGGCCGCGGAGGCCGTCCGGGCACTGCGGGCCGCCGGGGTGCGGGCCGACCGCATCCACCACGAGTCGTTCGCCTTCTGAGGAGCCGTCATGCGCAGAGCCGTCGTCACCGGGACCGCCACCGCCGCCGGGGTGATCCTGCTGCTCTCCCTGAAACCGCACGAGAGCACGCCCGCGGCGGCGATCGGCGCGGGCGGCCCCACCGCAGCGCCGGGAGGGGCGGCGGCAGGGGCGGCGGGAGGGGCCGCGGCCGACGCGTCGGCCGCCACCCGCTCGGTCACCGGCGACGCGGTCGACACCCGGTACGGGCCGGTCCAGGTGAAGGTCACCCTGACGGGGACGCGGATCACCGCCGTCGAGGCGGTCCGGTACCCGTCCGAGGACCGCCGCGACCGGGAGATCAACTCCTACGCCCTCCCCGTCCTCAACCAGGAGGCGATCTCCGCCCAGAGCGCCGACATCGACGTGGTGACGGGGGCCACCTACACCAGCGACGGGTACACCCGCTCCCTGCAGAGCGCGCTCGACAAGGCCGGCGGGAGCGGCTCGTGAAGCACGCCGAGCACGTCATGGGCACGGTCTTCTCGGTCACCGTGCGGGACCCGGGACCGCGTACCGGCGCCGCACTGGAGCGGCTGGTGGCCCGCCTGCACGAGATCGACGCGCGCTTCTCGACCCACCGGGAGACCAGCGAGGTCAGCCGACTGGCCCGGGGCGAGGTCGAACCGGCCGACTGTCACCCGGAGTTGGCCGAGGCGCTGGAGCGCTGCGCGCAGACCGGCCGGGAGACCGACGGCTGGTTCTCCGCCCGGCCCGCCGGCCGGCTGGACCCGAGCGGCTGGGTCAAGGGCTGGGCGGTCGAGGAGGCCTGCCGGATCCTGCGGCACTCCGGCTCCCGCGAGCACTGCGTGAGCGGCGGCGGCGACGTCCAGACCGCCGGCGGCCCCTGGCGGATCGGTATCGCCCACCCGCTGCGGCCGGGCGCGCTGGCGGCGGTGCTCACCGGACGCGACCTCGCCGTGGCCACCTCCGGGACGGCCGAGCGCGGCGCCCACGTCCTCGACCCGTCCACCGGCCGCCCGGCCCTCGGCTTCGCCTCGCTGACCCTGGTCGGCGCTCCCGGAACCGGCCTGGCCCGCACCGACGCCTGGGCCACCGCCGTCTGCGCGATGGGCCCCGGACTCGGCCTCGCCTGGGCCGAGGAGCGCCAGGAGGTCGAGGCCTTCGCGGTCCTCCCCGACGGCTCCCAGCTGCGCACCCACGGCCTGGCCCGCCACCTCCCGCCCTCCGGGCCCGCCGACTGGACGCTGCGCGCCGCGGGCTGACCGGGCCGGAGCCGACGGACCGTCAGGTCCGGTCCGGGGCGCCGTCGGGGGTCAGGCCAGGTGTCAGGTCGGGTGTCCAGTCGGGGTGTTCGCGGGCGGCCCAGGGGCGGGAGACGGTGCCGGTGCGCATGCCGCGGCGGGCTTCGGGGTCGCGGGCGGCCATCCAGATGTGGCCGGTGACGGCGACGGCGACAGCCGTGGCGAGCCAATCGTGGACGAAGGTGGCCCCGGTGCGCCAGGCCAGCGGGGCGAGGCCGGTGAACCACATCAGGAGGCCGGTGCCGAGCAGGACCAGGACGGCCCCGGCGGTGAAGGCGGCGTAGAGCTTCTGGCCGGCGTTGAACTTGCCCGCCGGGCGGTGGGGCGAGCCGTGGCGGACCGCGCGGAGCCAGGTGCGGTCGGCGGCGGTGAAGCGGTTGAGCCGGGTGAGGTCGGCGCGCAGGTGGTGGGAGACCAGGCCGAGCAGCAGCGGCACCGGGAGGAGCAGGCCGGCCCACTCGTGCACCGTCCTCACCAATCCCCGCCTGCCCACGAGTTGGGAGAGGGAGGGGAGGTAGAGGACGGCGGCCGTGGCCAGGCAGGTGAGCATCAGGGCGGCGGTGGCCCGGTGCACCCGGCGCTGGGCGGGGCTGAAGCGGGCGACCCGGGGGACCGGGGGGACGTGGGCGGTCTCAGGAGGTCGGGGCATCGTCGCGTCCGTTCGATCGGCCGACCCAGGCGTCGGTCTCGTAGCCGCGGCGCTCCCAGTAGCCGGGTTCGACGGCGGAGGTGAGGGTGATGCCGGAGAGCCACTTGGCGGACTTGTAGAAGTACATCGGCGCCACGTACAGCCGCACCGGCCCGCCGTGCTGGTGGGTGACCGGGGCGTCCTGCATCCGCAGGGCCAGCAGGACGTCGTCCCGGCGGGCCTGATCGAGCGTCAGGGACTCGGTGTAGGCGCCGTCGAAACAGCTGAACCGCACCGCCGCCGCGTCCGGCCGCACTCCGGCGGCGTCCAGCAGGTCGGCCAGCCGGACGCCCTCGAAGCGGGTCTCGGGCACCCGCCAGCCGGTCACGCACTGCACGTCGCGGACGATCCGGCGCTGTGGCAGGGCCTGGAGCTCGGGCAGCCGGTAGGCGGCCGGGCGGTCCACCAGACCGTCGACGGTCAGGGTGTAGTCGGCGGCCGTGCGGGGGCGCACCGAGTCGACCACCGAGTAGTAGCGGAAGCCGCTGCCGCCCGGCAGCAGTCCGGTCACCCCGGTCGGGTCGGCGCTGGTGACGGCGTCCACGCCGCGCTGGAGCCAGGGCCCGGCCGCGACCCCGGCCGCGCCGAGCCCGAGCATGGCCAGCACCACCCGCCGCCCCACCGGCGCGCCGGTGGCGGCCGTTTCGTCCTCGTGCTTCATGGCTCCGATTCGAGCAGGTGGAGCGGCCCGGGCCAAGGGGTGGCGGCGGGACGTGAGACTTCCGTCATCTCTCGGCCCGGCGGGGCCGTGGGCGTGTCGGTGCAGCCGGTTCGTAGCGTGGTCGGGCCGGACGGAGCGTGCCGCGCACCGGGCCGCCGGCGAACTCGCCCGGTATGGAGGGCTGCTGATGAGGACCGTCGTTTCGCGCCGTCCCCGTCGCGGCGTCGGAGGACTCACGGGCCGACCGCGACCGCAGGCGCGAGCGCGGCCGGAGACCGGATCAGGCCTTCGCGGGGGTGTCCGGTGCCGGTATCAGCGGGGTGCCCGGTGCCTGGCGCGGGCCCGGCGGGCGGCGGACAGGCCGGCGGTGAGAGCGGTCACGGCCGCGATCCCGGCCAGCAGGAGCAGCCAGTTGCGCAGGTAGGGCAGCGGGAGGACGGACGGGTTGCCGTGGTCCTCTCCGGCCCGCAGGACGGCCGGCACCGCGACCGCGCTGACCGCCGCGGCCACCGTCAGCCCGGCGCGCACCGCCGGGTGACGGGTGAGCGGCACCCCGGCCAGCAGGACCAGCGGCACCCAGAGCCCGTCGTGGACGACGACGGCGCCGGCCGACCAGAGCAGCACGTCCAGCGGGTCGGTGATGTAGGGGTCGGTCAGCAGCCCGTACAGGCCGAAGGCCAGGAGGGCGGCGCCGACCGCGCCGAGCACGATGCGCAGGGGCCTCATCCGAGCACCTCGATCCGGGAGACCCACTTGGTCTGCAGGACGCCGGGGCGGTTGGGGGCGATGACCCGGGCCGGGTGGCCGTGGTCGGCGTCGAGGACCTGACCGTTGACGGCCAGGGCGAGCAGGGTGAGCGGATCGCGGGCGTACACCGGCTCCATGGTGGTGACGGCGTAGGGGCCGGAGGTCTCCAGGGAGACGATCCGCAGCCGGGCGTCGGCCGGCACCCGGGCGAGGTCGAGCAGGTCGCGCAGCCGTACTCCCGTCCAGTCGGCCGAGGCGCTCCAGCCCTCCACGCAGGAGATCGGCAGCCGGGCGGAGTGCTGTGGCAGGGCGCGCAGGTCGGAGAGGGAGAGGCGGAGCGGGGTGGGGCCGTCGACGGTCAGGTGCCAGTCCGCGGGGACGGTGGTGGTGCCGGCCTGGGCGGCGGTGCGGTTGACGGGCAGGCCCTGCGGGCCGAGGTCGGGGCGGCGCGGGGCGAGCAGGTCGAGGCCGCGCAGCCAGGGGACGGTCTGTCCGGCGGTGGTGAGGGTGACGGCGGTGACCGAGGCGGCGACGGTGCCCAGGAAGGCGCGGCGGCCGGGCAGCGGCAGGCGCGGACGCCACCAGTGCTCGGTGATGGTGGCGGCCTTGGCGGCGACGTGCAGCAGCAGGGCGCCGGTGATGGTCCAGCCGAGCCAGAAGTGGGTCTGCCGGAACGGGAACGGCCACGGGTACCACTGAAGCGTGTTGAGCAGCCCGGTGAACAGCTCCAGCAGGGTGGCCGCGACCAGGACGGCGATGGCCGCGCGCTCCAGCAGGTGCAGGACGCTGCGCGCCGGCGGCCACTCGAAGAGCCTCGGGTAGACCGTCCAGAGCTTGGCGCCCAGCAGCGGGATCGCGGCGGTCCCGGCGATCACGTGCAGGCCCTGGGTGACCCGGTAGCCGTCCACCGGACGGCTCGTCAGCAGGCCGCGCAGCCAACCGGGCGGCTCCTGGAGGCCGTGGCTGAGCAGACCGGTCAGGAAGCAGAGCACGATCGCCGCCCCGAGCCAGCGGCCGAGCACCACCGCCGTGCGCGGTTCGTGCAGGCGGGAGCGGAAGGTGCCCTCGCGCAGCGGGCCGATCCGCAGGGCGTCCGGGGGCGGCGGCAGGGGGAGGTCGAACCGGCGGGGGGAGCCGTCGGTGGTGGTGTCCTTCATGCCTTCATCAGAGCGCCGATCGGGGCGGTTCGAGCGGTGCGACATGCTTACGGAAGTCGTACGGCGGCCTGCGGCTCCCGGCTGCGGCCTTGCCGCGGTGGCACGCTGACGGGGTGTCCGACACCATGCGCCCTGACCACCCCGACTGCCCCGACCGTTCTGCCCTCTGGCCCGCCGTCCTCGCCCTGGCGGCCCTGGTCGCCGCCCTGGCCGCCACCGTGACGGGTGGCGGGACGCTCGGTGACCGCGGGGGACTGTACGGCTGGTACGCCCTCGACGCGGCGCTCTTCGCACTCGCCGTGCTGCTGCTGCGGCGGGTGCCGCCGGGGGCGGTCCCGGCCCTGGTGCTGGCGGGCAGCGTCGCCGTCGCGGCCGCCGGGCTGCTGGCGCCGCCCCGCACCAGCGACGACGCCTACCGCTACCTGTGGGACGGACGGGTGCAGGCCGCCGGGCACTCCCCGTACGCGTACGCCCCGGACGCCCCGGAGCTGGCCGGACTGCGGGCGCGGGCGCCCGAGCTCTTCCCGCCGGGCGGCGACTGCGCGGGCTGGGACGAGCGGCGGACCTCGGCGGGCGGGTGCAGCAAGGTCAACCGCCCGGCCGTGCACACCATCTACCCGCCGGTCGCCGAGGGCTGGTTCGCCGGGCTGTACGCCCTCGGCGGGCGGTACGGCGTGCGGGCCGCCCAGGCGGGCGGGGCGCTGCTGGCGGTGGCGACCACCGGTGCGCTGCTGCTGACGCTCCGTCGGTTCGGGGCGGGCCCGGCCCGGCGGGCCGCGCTCTGGGGGTGGTGTCCGGGGGTGGCGGTGTGGGCGGTCAACGACGCGCACGTGGACACGCTCGGCGCGCTGCTGATGGTGGCCGGCCTGGCGGGTGCGGCCCGGGGCCGCAGGGTGATCGGGGGCGCGCTGCTGGGCCTGTCCGTCGCGACCAAGCTGGTGCCCGCGCTGGCCCTGCCGGGGGCGCTGTCCGGAGTGTTCGCCCGGCGGCCGCGCGTCGGGGACCTGGTGCTGCCGGCGGCCGCGCTGGCCGCTGCGGCGCTCGCCTACCTGCCGTACGTCGTGGCCTCGGGGCCGGGGGTGCTCGGGTACCTGCCGGGATACCTGAAGGAGGAGGGCTACCAGCAGGACGGTTTCGCCCGCTTCGGTCTGGTCAGGCTGGTCCTGCCCGATCAACTGGCCCCGGTGGCCGGAGGGTTGGTGATCCTGGCGGTGGTGGGGTGGGTGCTGTTCCGGGGCGATCCGGGGCGGCCGTGGAGCGGGGCGCTGTCGGTGACCGGGGCGGCGCTGCTGGTGGTCGCTCCGGCGTACCCCTGGTACGGGCTGCTGGTGGTGGCGCTGGTCGCGCTGGACGGGCGCTGGGAGTGGCTGGCCGTCCCGGCCGCCGCCCAGGTGCTCTACCTGGCGGGGGCTCAGGCGCAGCAACCCGCTTACGGAGCAGCGCTGTTGGCGGTGCTGGCCGGTGCGGCGGCGCGGCGCCGCGCGCGGGTCGGTGCTGTCGTCGGGCGGTGAAACGGCGCTGGTCCCGGTCAGCTCCGGCGCAGGGCGGTGAAGCGGCGGCCGTCGGCCGTCCAGCGCTCGGTCTCGGTCAGGCCGGCCGGGCGCGCGCAGCGGGCGAGGGCGTCCGCTCCCAGCCGGGCCCAGCGGAACGGCGGGCCGGTCCGGCCGTCGCCGTCCTCGATCCGCACCACGAGCCGCTCGTCGGTCTCGACGGGCGCCACCTCGGCCAGCAACAGGCCACCAGGGCGCAGCAGTTGGGATATCCGGAGCAGCAGGGCGGACGGATCGCCGCCGATCCCCAGGTTGCCGTCGGCCAGCAGCACCGCACCCCAGCGGCCCTCGCCGGGCAGCCGGTCGAAGACCGAGCGGCACAGGGCGCTGCCGCCCAGACCGCGGGTGCGGGTGACGGCCGCCTCGGTCAGGTCGACGCCGAGGGCCGGCACGCCGGTGGCGAGCAGCTCGGCGACCAGGCGCCCCGGGCCGCAGCCCACGTCCAGGGCCGGGCCGCCGTGGAGCCGGCAGCGCTCCAGCAGCGTCCGGTCGGCACGGTCGGGCGGCGCACACCAGCGCTCCACCTCCAGCGGATGTCGGGAGCCGTCCTCGCAGCGCAGCCAGAGCGGGCCGCGGCCGGCCCGGATCGCCCGGGTGAACGGGTCGTCGATCCACGGGCGGACCGGGATCCCGCAGGTGGTGGTCACCGCCGCGCCCGCGCGGTGGCGATGCCGGCCAGCCGGGCGGCGAAGCGGGTGCCCGGTGCGGCGGCGGCGACCTCGGCGGCGCTCGCCGCGTCGTCCACGTCGGTGAGCCGGGGCAACCGGCCCACGCGCAGCCCGGCCGCGTCCAGCCGGGCCAGCAGGGCCTCGCCGGTGCGCGGGGTGGACATCGGCACGCCCAGCAGGAGTTGACGGGCGAGCGGTGCAGTGGGCCGGGCCAGGCCGAGCGCCCAGAAGCCGCCGTCGGTGGCCGGGCCGTACCAGGCGTCGGCGCCCGCACGCGCGCCGGGGGCCAGCGGGGCGGCCAGGCTCGCGGCGTCCAGCTGGGGGGTGTCCATGCCGACCAGCAGAGCGGGGGCGCCGGGCCGGGCGTGCCCGAAGGCCGCCGCCAGCCGCTCGTCCAGCCCGCCGCCGCTCTGGCGCACCACCCGCCATCCGGTCGGCAGCCAGCGGCCCGGCTCCCCGTCCAGGGCCAGGATCCGCTCCCCGGCGGGCACGGTGGAGAGGGTGGCCAGCGTGTCGGCCAGCGCCGCCTCGGCCAACTCGGCGGCCTGCTCGGGGGTGTAGGCCGGGGTCAGGCGGGTCTTGACCCGGCCCGGCACCGGAGCCTTGGCGATCACCAGCAGGGTCGGCGGCGGTGCGGCGAGGACGGCCCGCATGTCGCGGACCGCCTGCCGGGTGCCGCGCACCGTCCCGGTCACCTTCGAACGCCCGGACCGGGGACGGTAGTCCACCTCGGTCTCGGCGATCCGCATGCCGGCCAGCGCGGCGGACAGCACCATCTCCAGCGGGTAGCCGGAGCGCCGGTCCGCCAGCCCCAGGGCCAGCAGCCGCTCCCGCCGGGCGGCCCGCATCGGGCCCAGGTCGTGCAGCGGCGCACCGGTGCGGGCCCGCAGTCGCCGGGCCAGCGCGGCGTTGGCCAGCCGGGCGTGCGGCGGCCAGGCTCCCCGGGCGGTCGGCCGTCGGCGGCCGAGCACCAGGTCGGCGGTGCCGGCCAGCACCGGGTCCACCACCCGGGGCAGCTGGCGCGGGTCCAACGAACCGTCACAGTCCAGGAAGCACACCACCTCGGCCGTCGCGGCCGAGAGCCCGGCGTGGCAGGCGGCGCCGAAGCCGCGCCGCGCCGCGTGCACCACGGTGGCGCCGAGGCCGGCGGCGATCGCGGCCGAACCGTCGGTGGAACCGTTGTCCACCACGATCGGCCGCCAGCCGTCGGGGATCCGGCCCAGGACCCAGGGCAGCGCGGCGGCCTCGTCCAGACAGGGCAGCACCACGTCGACGGGGGCGGGGAGGGAGGGAGTGGTCACCCGTTTCACGCTAGTGCCGGACGGGGCGCCCGGCCCGGTACGACGTCCTTACGGAAGTGCTACGCGGTGCCCGGCCGTCGCCCCGGCCGTCGCCCGCGGAGCCTGTCGGCGCCTAGGCTCGCCCCGTGACCCTGCCTGCCCCCACCGCCCGGATCCTCGTGGTCGACGACGACCCGACGGTCGCCGAGGTCGTCACCGGCTACCTGCTGCGCGCGGGTTTCCAGGTCGACCGGGCCGCCGACGGACCCTCCGCCCTCGCGGCCGCCGCCGCCCACCGGCCCGACCTGGTCGTCCTGGACCTGATGCTGCCCGGCATCGACGGGCTGGAGGTCTGCCGGCGGCTGCGCGAGCGGCCCGACGGCGCCGGACTGCCCGTCGTCATGCTCACCGCCAAGGGCGACGAGGCCGACCGGGTGCTCGGCCTGGAGCTCGGCGCGGACGACTACGTGACCAAACCGTTCAGCCCCCGGGAGCTGACCCTGCGGGTCCAGTCGGTCCTGCGGCGGGGCCCCGCCCGCGCCCCGCAGCCCGCCGTGCTCAGTGCGGGCGACCTGCTGCTCGACCCCGTCGGCCGCCGCAGCTTCCGCGCGGGCCGCGAACTCTCGCTCACGCTGCGGGAGTTCGACCTGCTGGAGTTCCTGCTGCGGCACCCCGGGACGGCCTTCTCCCGGGAGGAGCTGATGCGGGAGGTCTGGGGCTGGGAGTTCGGCGACCGCTCCACCGTCACCGTCCACATCCGCCGGCTGCGCGAGAAGATCGAGGACGACCCCGCCGCGCCCGAGCTCATCACCACCGTGTGGAGCGTCGGCTACCGCTTCGACCCGACAGGGAGCTGACCCGCCGTCATGAACGACCTCCTGCTCATCGCCGCCTACGCGGCCCTCGGCGCGGGCGCCGCCGGCCTGCTGGGCTGGCCCGCCGTCCGGGCGCTGCGCCGGCGCTCGGTGGCGCTGTCGCTGTCCGCCGTCGCGGTGGTCACGGTGCTGGCCATGGCCTCCGGCACCACCGCCGTCGCCCAGGCGATGTTCCTCTCCGAGCACGACCTCGGCGTGGTGATGACGGTGCTGGCGATAGGGGCGGTGGTCTCGCTGATCGCCGCCGCGGTGCTCGGCCGGCAGGCCGTCAGCGGCAGCCGGGCGCTGGCCCTGGCCGCCCGCACCGTCGGCAGCGACGGCGGCTTCACCGCGCCCGACCAGCCGCTGAGCGCGGAACTCGCGCAGCTGAGCGCCGAGTTGGCGGCGACCAGTGCGCGGCTGGCCGAGTCGCGCAAGCGCGAGCAGACCCTGGAGGCCTCCCGGCGGGAACTGATCGCCTGGATCTCGCACGACCTGCGCACCCCACTGGCCGGCCTGCGGGCCATGGCCGAGGCCCTGGAGGACGGAGTGGCCGAGGACCCGGCCCGCTACCACGGCCGGATCGCGACCGAGGTCGACCGGCTCACCGGTATGGTCGACGACCTGTTCGAACTCTCCCGGCTGCAGACCGGCGCCCTGCACCTCACCCCCGCCCGGATCTCCTGCTTCGACCTGGTCGGCGACGCCCTGGCCGGCGCGGACCCGCTCGCGCGGGAGCGCGGCGTGCGGCTGCTCGGCGGGCAGGTCGACCCCGCCCCGGTGGAGGTCGACAGCCGCGAGGTCTCCCGGGCGCTGGGCAACCTGCTGGTCAACGCGATCCGCGCCACGCCCGCGGACGGCGTGGTCGCCGTGACCGCCAGCCGGCAGGACGGCGAGGTGGTGCTGGCCGTCACCGACGGCTGCGGCGGCATCCCGGAGGAGGACCTGCCCCGGGTCTTCGAGACCGGCTGGCGCGGCGGCAGCGCCCGCACCCCGCACCCGCTCGGCACCACCGACGGGGCCGAACGCCTCGGCGGGGGCGCGGGGTTGGGCCTGGCCATCGTCCGCGGCATCGCCGAGGCCCACGCCGGGAGCGCCAGTGTCTCCAACGTGGACGGCGGCTGCCGCTTCGAGATCCGCCTCCCCACGGCCCACCGGCCGGCCTGACCGGCCCGCGCCCTGGCCTGCGGCCCGGGGCGGTTGCGGACCTGCGGTGTGACGGGCCGTCGGGTGTGCGTGGCGTCGCTGCTCGCAGGTGGGGGATCGCCGCCCTGGGCCGGAACCGGCCTGCGGTGCGGGTGGTGCGGCGGGTCGCGGCCCCTGAGAGGACCGTGGCGGGGTGTCGCCCTTCGGCCCCGGCCGTCCGTGGGCTCCGGCTCGGCCGGGGCCGGTCTGTGGGGCGACGGGCCGCCCGGGTGGCGGCCGGGGTGGGGCGGCCGGTCGTCGGCTGTCCGGTGCCGGTGGCCGGGCTGGGCCGTGCGGGTCAGGTGGTGGTGGCCCGGGCGGCGGGGCGTTGGGGGGCGGTGGCGAACTCGGTCATCCCTTCGGTGAAGCCGATCAGCGGCCGCCAGGACGTCTCCTGTCGCAGGCGGCTGGAGTCGGCGGTGACGTGCCGTACGTCGCCGAGGCGGTAGTGCCCGGTCACCACCGGGGCGGGGCCGCCGGTCGCTGCGGCGAGGGCCGCCGCCATCTCCCCGACGGTGTGCGGTTCACCGCTGCCCACGTTGTAGGCCCGGGCGGTGCCGTCCGGACGGCCGGTCACCGCCCGGAGGGCTGCGGCGTTGGCCCCGGCCACGTCCGACACGTGCACGAAGTCCCGCCGCTGGCCGCCGTCCTCGTACACCAGCGGTGCCTCGCCCCGGGCCAGCGCGGAGCGGAAGAGCGAGGCGACCCCCGCGTACGGGGTGTCGCGCGGCATCCCGGGCCCGTAGACGTTGTGGTACCGGAGCGTCAGGACCCGCCCGCCGCAGGCCCGGGCCCAGGCGGAGGCGAGGTGTTCCTGGGCGAGCTTGGTGGCGGCGTAGACGTTGCGCGGGTCGGTCGGCGCGTCCTCGGTGACCAGGCCCGGCCGCAGCTGTGCGCCGCAGACCGGACAGGGCGGCTCGAACCGTCCGTCCTCCAGGTCCGCGACCCGCCGCGGGGCCGGGGCGACGCCGCCGTGCTCGGGGCAGTCGTAGCGCCCCTCGCCGTACACCACCATCGATCCGGCGAGCACCAGGTCCCGGACGCCGAGCCGGGCCATCGCGGCCAGCAGCACGGCCGTCCCGAGGTCGTTGCAGCCGGCGTACTCGGGGGCGTCCTCCAGGTCCACCCCGAGGCCGACCATCGCCGCCTGGTGGCAGACCGCCGTCACCCCGTCCAGGGCCCGCTCCACCACCGCCCGGTCGCGGACGTCACCGTGGATGAACTCCTCGACACCGTCGGGCAGTTCGGGCCTGTGGTCGGGCGAGCCGTGCACGGCGGGGAGCAGGGCGTCCAGCACCCGCACCCGGTGCCCCTCGGCCACCAGCCGGGCGGCCGCGGCCGACCCGATGAACCCGGCGCCGCCGGTCAGCAGAATGTCCATGCCCGGACGCTACGCCCGCCGTCCGCACCTCCGGTGCATCCCGGCCGGGTCGTCAGCGAGCCGTAAGAACTCGCGCGGCCAGCCCCTGACGGATCGTCACCGCGTCCGGGTCAGGCGGCCACCAGGGCCGGGCGCGGCCGGGCGCTCGCGGCCTGCCGGACCAGCTCCAGGAAGGCCGCGGCCGCGGGCGCGAGCCGTCCGGTTCCGTTCCAGACGGCCTGGACGTGGGCGGTGGTGCCCGGCAGCCAGGGCACGACGGTGGCTCCGGCGGCGCCGGGAGCCTCGGTGACGGCGCGCTCCGGGAGCATCGTCACCCCGAGCCCCGCACAGGCCAGGCCGATCGCGCCCCGGGCCGAACCGGCCTCCATGGTGGGCGGCTCGATCCCGTACCGGGCGCGCAGGTGCCGCAGCAGGCCGTCGTGGCTGGCGCAGGCGGGGTCGACCACCAGGACGTGCTCGAAGGCCAGTTGGTGGCCGGGGCTGTCCGGCAGGGGCTCGCCGACGGGCACCAGGGGCAGTTCGAAGAGGGTCTGGCGGCTGATGCCGGCGGGGCCGGCGGGCTGGTCGGCGGGGTCGGCGACCAGGGTGAGCCCGATGTCGGCCTGGCCGGTGGTGACGGCCTCGTCGACGTCGGCGGCGCTGGTGGCCCGGAGCGCGAGGGTCACCCCGGGGTGGCGCCGGCGGCAGTCGCGGACGAGGTCACCGATCTCGTACTCCATCAGCAGCGGCGTGGAGGCGACGGTGACGGTGCCGGTGGGGCCGGCGCCGGGTCTCAGCTCGCTGTGCATCTCGTCGACGGCGGCGAAGAGCCGGTCGGCGAACTCCTTGGTCGTCCGGCCGGCGGGAGTGAGCTGGACGCCGCTCGGCGTGCGGACGAAGAGCTGGGCGCCGAACCGGGTCTCCAAGGTGCGGATCTGCGTCGTCACATTGGACTGCGAACAGCCGAGGCGTTTTGCCGTGAGAGTGAGGCTGCCGGATTCGGCGGCGTCCCGGAACGTTCTGAGTTGACGGAAGGTGAAATCCATGGAACGGCCCCCCAGGCGCACGGCGTGTGAATTCGCGAGCACGGAACGGGCCGACCCCGGGCTAATGGCTGTGAGGGTCGGCCTCCGTTAGATCGTGGCACGGGGAAGGCGCCGTTCGCAATCCGCGAAGAGGGCGGATCATGACGGAGTATCAGGCCGGTTCCGGAAATCGGGAATCCGGCCTGCTCCGTGCACGGTCAGCCGTTCCGCTTGGTGCGCTCGTAGTGCCGGGCGGCCCGCGCCCGGTTGCCGCAGGTCGGCGAGCACCATTCGCGGCGGGGGTGGTCCTTGACGAAGTACAGGACGCAGCCGGGGGCGTCGCAGGCGGTGACCTTGGGCATGTCGGGCCCGGAGAACAGGTCGACGGTCTGCTGGGCGACCTCGGTGAGGGCGGCGCCGATCGGATCGGAGGTGGAGTGGGTGGTGGCGGTCGGGGCGCTGTCGCCCCAGCTCAGCTCGCGCCAGCGCGGTGCGGTGCGGACCTGCCGGTTGACGGTGTCGATGGCCTCCTGCGGGGGGCGGGTCCGGTGGGCGGCGGCGTCGGTGAGCAGGCGGACGGCGTCGCGCAGCCGGCGGGTGGCGTCCAGTTCGGTCGCGTTGACCACGAGCAGGTCGCGGTCGGGGACGGCTTCGGTGAACCGTGCGCGGTTGTCCCGTAGCCAGGCGGCGACGTGGTCGGTGGTCTGCAGCCCGTCCACGAAGCGGCCGCGGACCGCGTAGGTGGCGTTGGCCAGTTCGATGGGCAGGGGCTCGCCCAGCAGGGGCGCCCCTCCGCTCTCAAGGTCGTCGACTCTCATGGTTCTAACGGTAACCCCGACTTGCATCCGTGAGAAGCCTGTGCCACTGTTCTCACGGCAGCAGGCGCTGCAAACCGTTAGAAAACTTGTCCACCGCGTCTTGAGGAGTCCACCGTGTCGAACCTTCCGATCATCGAGCCCGCCGACGCCCAGGGTGCCGCCGCCGACCTCCTCGGCGCCGTGCAGAAGGCGCTCGGGGTGACCCCGAACATGACCAAGGTGATGGCCAACAGCCCCGCGGTCCTCAAGGCCTACCTCGAGTTCTCCGGCGCGCTGGGCGGCGGCTCGCTCTCGGCGGCCGTCCGCGAGGCGATCGCCCTGGTGGTGGCGCAGGAGAACAGCTGCGACTACTGCCTGTCGGCCCACACCTACATCGCCACCAACCTGGCCGGCCTGGACGAGACCGCCGCCGCGGACGCCCGTCGGGCCAAGGCCGCGGACCCGCGCACCGAGGCCGTCCTCAAGCTGTCGGTCGCGATCCTGCACACCAAGGGCGACCTGGACGACGCCGACCTGAAGGCCGCCCGCAGCGCCGGTCTGACGGACGGTGAGATCGCCGAGGTCATCGCCAACGTCTCGCTGAACGTCTTCACCAACTACTTCAACAAGGCCGCCGGCGTGGCCATCGACTGGCCGGTCGTCAGCCACCTCGGCTGAGCCCGTGCCGCACGGCGCCCACGGACACCGATTTCCCCCGTGCGGTGTCCGTGGGTTCCGGATAGAAATACCTGACCGAAAGGCCCTGCGTATTCTTGCGCAGGGCCTTTCGGTTTTTCTGGTGGTGGGGGCATCGAATCCACCGATCCCTGATATAGGGATACACGGCCTTCCATCCGTCGGTGCGACGGATAACGTTGTTGTTGTCAGGAGGGCAGCCGGGGAAAGAGACCGGCGGAATGCCAAGCCTCATATCGATGGATCGGATTGGAATCGGAATGTCGAAGGTCAGCATCTCCCGCCGCGGCCGCAAGGCCCTGGTCACCCTTGTCGCCATCGGCGCCCTGGTCGCGATGGTCCCCTCCCAGGCCCTCGCCGAGGTCGACGGAGCGGACGAGAAGGTCCACTCGGTCGAGTCCGTCCCGGACGCGGTCGCCAACAAGCTCGGCCCGGACCACGTGCTGTTCTGGGAGCGTGCCATGCTCCAGGCCACCCGCGAGGCCGGCGGCATCGCCGGCCCGATCACCCGGGCCGGCGCGGTGATGAACATCGCGATCTACGACACCGTCAACTCCATCTACAAGGTCGGTAACCCCTACCTGACCTACACCCCGGAGCTGCGCCGCAAGTACGGTGCGCTGGACTCGGCGATCGACTACGCCGCCTACACCGCCCTCAAGGCGTCCTTCCCGACGGTGAACCTGGACGACGACCTGCTGGCCGCGCGCAGCCTGACCTCCTCCGGCTCGGCCGCCGACGTGGCGCTGGGCAAGTACTGGGGCACCAAGAACGCCCAGGCGCTGATCGACTTCCGTGCCAACGACGGTTCTGCGGACACCACCCCCTACGTGCCGCGTCTGGAGCCCGGCCACTGGCGGCCCACCACCCCCGGTGCTGCGGCCGGCGGCCCGAACTGGGGCCACGTCAAGCCGTGGGTGATGGAGCGCTCCGACCAGTTCCGCCCGGCCAAGCCGGGCGGCTTCGAGACCGCCGAGACCCTGCTCCCCTCCAGCATCTACGCCGACGCGCTGAACGAGGTCAAGGAGCTCGGCGCCTGGAACTCGACCACCCGCACCGCCGACCAGACGCAGATCGCCCGCTTCTGGGCCAACGACCTGAACGGCACCTACAAGCCGACCGGCCAGCAGTACGACCACACCCTGGTGGTCCTCAACAAGTACAAGCCGAACGCGAGTTCCTTCTACACCGCGAAGCTCTTCGGCACCCTGTCCATCGCCCTGGCCGACGCGGCGATCGTCGCTTGGGACGCCAAGTGGGACTCCGACTTCGACCTGTGGCGCCCGCAGTCGGCGGTGCAGCTCGCCGACAACGACTACAACCCCAACACCGTCGGTGACCCGAACTGGCTCCCGCTGTCCTCGGACGCCGCGGGCAACCACTTCTCCCCGCCGTTCCCGGCCTACCAGTCCGGCCACTCCACCTTCGGTGCGACCTGGGCCCAGATCATGCAGGGCTGGTGGGGCACCGACGTGATGCCGTACGAGGGCACCACGGACGACCCGAACGCCAAGGGCGTCACCCGCCACATCAGCTCCTTCAGCTCCGCCGCGGCCGAGAACGCCATCAGCCGCGTCTACAACGGCGTGCACTACCGCTTCGACACCGTCACCGGTGTCGCCGGCGGCACCAAGGTCGGCGGCTACGTCTGGAACGCCCACCGCCTCGGCTGACCCCAGCTCCCCTCGGAATCCCGTGCCCGGTCACTTCGGTGGCCGGGCACGGCCGCGTTCGGGGTCCGGTGGCCCCGGTGACTACGGAGAGTGATGTACGGTGAGCCCGACGTGACCCGGCGGAGGAACTGGAGCGGACCATGAACGGCACGGGCGGCACCCCCTGGCGCGAGCGATCGGTCATCGTGACGGGCGGCACGCGCGGCATCGGGCGCGGGATCGCCGAGCAGTTCGCCCGCCGGGGTGCGGCGGTGCTGCTCACCGGCCGCGACCGGGAGGCCGCACGTGAGGTCGCCGGGGCGCTGGTCCGCTCCACCGGCGGACGGGTGGTCGGCGCCGGCGCGGACCTGCGCGACCCGGCGGCGATGGAGGAGGTGGCGGCCCTGGCGGAGCGCCTGCACGGGCACGTGGACGTGCTGTGCGCCAACGCCGGGATCTTCCCCGAGAAGCCGCTGCGCGAGATGACGGCCGCCGACGTCGACGAGGTCCTCGCCGTCAACCTGCGCGGCTCCATCCTCTCCGTGCGTGCCTGTCTGCCCGCGATGGAGCGCGCCGGGCACGGCCGGGTCGTGCTCACCTCCTCGATCACCGGCCCCACCACCGGCTACGCGGGCTGGTCCCACTACGGCGCCAGCAAGGCCGGCCAGCTCGGCTTCCTGCGCGGCGCGGCCCTGGAGCTGGCCCCGCTGCGCATCACCGTCAACGCGGTGCTCCCGGGCAACGTCCGCACCGAAGGCCTGGAGGCGCTCGGCGAGGACTACCTGCGACGGATGGCGGCCGCCGTCCCGCTCGGCCGGCTGGGCTCGCCGGCCGACATCGCCCACGCGGTCTGCTTCCTCGCCTCGGACGAGGCCGCCTTCATCACCGGTCAGACCCTGACCGTCGACGGCGGCCAGACCGTCCCCGAGTCGCTGGAGGCCTTCGCTCCGGCGGCGGTCTCCGGCTAGTTCCGCGAGAACGCGCTCTCCCCGGACCTCCCTTGACGGCGCGTCAGGAGGCCCGGAGCTCGCGCTCCAGGGCGGCCAGGGCGAAGGCGTCGGGGGAGGTCTGCTGCCAGCGAGGGCGGCCGAACATGATGTCGGCGGAGATGCCGTTCAGCATGGCGACGGCGCGGACGGTGAAGTCGGCCGGGTCGACGGGGGCGAATTCGCCGCGTGCCTGGCCCTCGCGGACCACGGCCTCCAGGCGGGCGTCCCAGGTGTCGGAGAGCTCGGTGAGCAGCAGGCGGCTCGCGTCGTCGTGGCGGCGGGCGAACATGTGGGTCCACAGGCCGTAGCGCTCGTCCCCCTGTCCGCGGGGGAGGTAGTAGCGGACGAAGTGGGCCAGCTTCTCGGTGGCGGTGGCGGCCCCGGCGGCCGCCTCCTCGAAGCGGGCGCCGAGGTCGGCCTCGCTCCAGGCCAGCGCCTCCAGCAGCAGCCGGTCCTTGCGGCCGAAGTGGTAGAGGATGTGGCCGGTGCTCATGCCGGCCCGGGCCGCGATGTCGGCCATCCGCACCCCGGCGGGGCCCTTCTCCGCGATGGCGCCGATGGCGGCCCGCATCGCCTTCCCCCGCGCCTCGTCGCCGCTCGGCTGGCGCTTCC
The DNA here is from genome assembly GCF_053596675.1 of Kitasatospora sp. NPDC001664. NCBI lineage: Bacteria > Bacillati > Actinomycetota > Actinomycetes > Kitasatosporales > Streptomycetaceae > Kitasatospora > Kitasatospora sp. NPDC001664. The sequence goes on along the minus strand of NZ_JBSFGS010000043.1, from coordinate 21,456 downwards.
TCTCGACCATGGCCCATCCCCGGTTCCGTCGTCCTAGACCGTTAGTCTAGACTGAAAATCTAGTCAGTGACCCGACCTGCCAGGAGAGACCCGCAATGACGCGCGGATTCGATGTTGTGGAAGCCGGTATCGCCAGCCTGCGCGCGGCGCTGGAGAAGGGCGAGACCACCGCGGTCGAGCTGCTGGACGCGTACCTCGCGCGGATCGAGGCGTACGACCGCCCCGGCACCGCCACCGCGCTCAACTCCATGGTGGTGATGAACCCGCGGGCCCGCGCCGAGGCCGAGGCCTCCGACGCCCGCCGCGCCCGGGGCGAGCTGCTCGGCCCGCTGGACGGCATCCCGTACACCGCCAAGGACAGCTACCTCGCCGAGGGCCTGACGGCTGCCGCCGGCTCGCCCGCCTTCGAGCACCTGGTCGCCCAGCGCGACGCCTTCGCGATCGAGCGGCTGCGGGCCGGCGGCGCCGTGCTGATCGGCCTGACCAACATGCCGCCGATGGCCAACGGCGGCATGCAGCGCGGGGTCTACGGCCGCGCCGAGAGCCCGTACAACGCCGAGTGGCTGACCAGCGCCTACGGCTCCGGCTCCTCCAACGGCTCCGGCACCGCGACCGCCGCCTCCTTCGGCGCCTTCGGCCTCGGCGAGGAGACCTGGTCCTCCGGCCGCGCGCCCGCCTCCAGCAACGCCCTGTGCGCCTACACGCCCAGCCGCGGCGTCATCTCGGTGCGCGGCAACTGGCCGCTGGTGCCGACCATGGACGTCGTCGTCCCGCACACCCGCACCATGGCCGACCTGTTCGAGCTGCTCGACGTGGTCGTGGCCGACGACGCGGAGACCCGCGGCGACCTGTGGCGCGCCCAGCCCTGGATCGAGCTGCCGGCCGCCTCCGAGGTCCGCCCGGCCTCCTACCCCGCGCTCGCCCCCGCCGACGCCGCGGCCGCGCGCGCCGCGCTGGCCGGCAAGCGGGTCGGCGTGCCGAAGATGTACGTCAACGCCGACCCGGAGGCCGGCACCAACCCGGAGGGCGGCATCGGCGGCCAGACCGGTCAGCGGGTGGACACCCGCGCCTCGGTGATCGCCCTGTGGGAGGCCGCCCGCCGCGACCTGGAGGAGGCCGGCGCCGAGGTGGTCGAGGTCGACTTCCCGGTGGTGTCCAACTACGAGGCGGACCGTCCGGGCGCGCCCTCGCTGTTCACCCGCGGCTTCGTCACCCGGGACTTCCTCAAGGTCGAGATCGAGGACCTCTCCGCCTGGGCCTGGGACGACTTCCTGCGCGCCAACGGCGACCCGGCGCTGCCGAGCATCGCCGAGGTGGACGCCGACCGGATCTGGCCCAAGCACCAGGGCGAACTGCCGGACCGCTACGCCGGGTTCGACGACACCATCGGCGACTACCCGCGCTTCGTGGCGGAGCGTCCCTACGCCTCCTTCACCGACATGCCGCACGTGGAGCAGGGCCTGCGCGGACTGGAGGAGACCCGCCGGGTCGACCTGGAGCAGTGGATGGACGGGCTCGGCCTGGACGCGGTGGTGTTCCCCGCGCTGGCCGACGTCGGCCCGGCCGACATGGACGTGAACGAGGCCTCGGCCGAGCTCGGCTGGCGCAACGGCGTCTGGGTCGCCAACGGCAACCTGGTGCCCCGTCACCTCGGCATCCCCACCGTCACCGTGCCGATGGGCACCATGGCCGACACCGGTATGCCGGTCGGCCTGACCTTCGCGGGCCGCGCCTACGACGACAACGCCCTGCTGGCCCTCGGGGCGGCCTTCGAGGCGACGGGCGAGCGGCGGACGGAGCCGGGGCGCACCCCGCGCCTGTCGGCCTGACGCCCGCGCGTCGTGGTTCCGGCGGCGGGGTGACGTCCCTTCAGGGGCGCACCCCGCCGCCTGCCGTTCGGGCGGCTTCCCGGCGGATCCGGCCACGGAGCGTCGTCGGCGGGTGGTATGACGGTGCGGAGCCTGGAGGTGGTCCGTCATGACCCGGTACTGCGTCGATCCCGTTCGGCACGAGCTGATCGCCACCTGGGGGAGCGGGGAGGGGGACTTGGCCGCCCGGGTCTCCGCCGTCCCGGCCGGCACCAGCCTGGCCGGGCTGTCCCGGCTGGCGAGCGTGCTGACGCAGTTCTCCGCCGCGGCCTGGCACACCTACACCCACCCGGCCGGCGCCGCGCACTCCCTGGAGCCGGGGACGGAGGGCTGGCGGCGCGAGCGCGAGCGCGAGGCCTTCGAGGAGGTGGCCCGGGCGGTGGAGGACCCGCACCTGCCGCACGGCGGCTCGATCACCGTCTCCTCCAGTCCGCTGGTGGAGAACGCCAACCGGATCGGCCGGGCCCTGCTGGCGCTCGCCGTACCGGAGTTGACCGAGGCGGTCCGGGCCGAGGTGCGGGCCGAGCTGGCCGCCGTGGAGGCGGCCGAGCTGGGGGCCCTCTCCGGCCGGGCCCAGCAGGCCGTGCTGCTCTCCCGGGAGGACGCCTCGCCGGTCCAAGTGGCCGCCGCCGACCGGCTGTTGGAGGACAACCCGTTCGGCCCGGCCGCACTCTTCTCCGAGGTGGACCCGACGGCGGCGGCGGTGGCGGCCGCCCACTGGCTGGCCGCCGCGGCCGAGGCGGCCGCCGCCGTCTCGGGCCACCCGGCCACCGAGGTGGTCCGCGAGGCGGACGCGGTCGAGTCCCTGCCGTACGAGACGCCGACGCTGGTGCTGGAGCTGATCGAGGCCGGCGCGTCCCCGTACGACGTCGTCACCGGCCTGGTGCGCCACGCCCTGCGGGTGGCCGACGGGGTGCTGCCCGATCCGGCGGCCTTCCGCGAACAGCTGGAGGAGGCCGAGGAGTTGCTCGCCGCCTACGCCGAGGAGGACGAGGACGACGACGGCGACGGCCCCGACCTGCGGCTGACCCCGCTGGACCCGAAGCGGCCCGCGCGCGACCTGCTGGAGGACCTGCTCACCGGCATCCAGGGCTGCTGGCTGCTGCACGACGAGTACGCGGAGCCGCTGGACGGAGGGGCGGAGGAGGGCGAGGAGGGAGAGGAGGGAGAGGAGGAGGCCGAGGCCCGGCAGAACGGCTCCCGGGAGGCCTTCGCCGCGCTGGTGCGGGCCGTCGCCGCACAGCACCACGATCGGCTGGTCTGACCCGGCAGGGCGGCAGCCTTGCATGGCCTATCGAAAATCGATAGATTCCCATCGTTGATCGATGGAGGGATGGGTCATGGGACGATTCACCGTGCGTGCGCTGCGCGCCGTGCTCGGGGTGGTGTTCACCGGCACGGTGCTGCTCCAGGTGCTGATGGTGTGGACGCTGGTGAGCGGCAGCGATCCGGAGGACGGGACGATGCCGTTGACCGCGCTGCGGGTGATCGTGGTGCTGGGGATGCTGGCCGCTCAGGTCGCGCTCCATGCCGTCTGGCGGCTGGTGGCGATGGTGCGGCGCGGCACCGTCTTCTCGCACGCCGCCTTCGGTCACGTGAACCGGGTGATCGGCTCGATCGTGGCTGTCGCCCTGCTCTGGTTCGTGGTCACCGGGATCAACGCGCCGGGGCAGCGGGAGGACCCGGGGGTCACCGTGATCATGGCCGGCATCGGCCTGGCGATCCTCGGGGTGGCGCTGGTGGTGCTCGTGCTGCGGATGCTGCTCGACCAGGCGACGCAGCTGCGCGCCGAGCTCGACGAGGTGATCTGATGCCGATCGTGGTCGACATCGACGTGATGCTGGCCCGCCGGAAGATGTCGGTGGGCGAGCTCGCGGACCGGGTCGGGATCACCCCCGCCAACCTGGCGGTGCTCAAGAACGGCCGCGCCAAGGCCGTCCGCTTCGCGACGCTGGCCGCGCTCTGCGAGGCGCTCGGCTGCCAGCCGGGCGACCTGCTGCGCTGGGAGTCCGACGAGGAGGCCCTCGGCGGGTGACGACGGGCCGCGAACGCGGGACGGCGGGGGCGGGGTCACCGGTTTCGGTCCCGCCCCCGCCCCTGCCGTTCCGGGCGGGTCAGATCACGTGCACCTGCTGCGCCTGCGGGCCCCGCTGTCCCTGGCCGACCTCGAACTCGACCCGCTGTCCCTCCTCGAGGCTCCGGTAGCCGGCTCCCTGGATCTCGGAGAAGTGCACGAAGACGTCCGGCCCGCCGCCGTCCTGCTCGATGAAGCCGAACCCCTTCTCCGCGTTGAACCACTTGACGGTGCCCTGTGCCATGCCTCGTGCCCTTCTCTGGTCGCCCACGCCGGATCGCCGTGGTCGGCGACGATCATCCCCGGGCGCGCGGAGCGGAAACCGCAGGCGTGGGCGTCGACCCGTACGGGTGAGTCGCCGCCCGTAGAGGTGATCCCGGCGGTGCGGGCGGTCGAGCCTGCGGGGGCGCGGGCCTGCGGCGGGTGAGGATGGCGGCGACCGGGAGGAGCGAGCGGATGACGATCGGCCGACGGGGGTTCCTGACCGCGCTGGGGCTGGGCGGCGGGATGGTGGCGACGGGCGGGCGGGCGGCCTGGGCCGCGCCCGGGGGAGACCGCGCGGAACCGCCGGACTGGGCCGCGCTCAAGGACCGGCTGGACGGACGGCTGCTGCTGCCCTCCGACCAGGGTTACGCGGTGGCCCGGCTCGGCTACAACGAGCTGAACGACCGTCAGTACCCGGCCGCCGTCGCGTCCTGCACCTCGGCGCAGGACGTCCAGTGGTGCCTGGACGCCGCCCGCGGCCACGGCGTCCCGATCGCCGCCCGCAGTGGCGGCCACAGCTACCTCGGCTACAGCGTGCCCGCCGACGGCCTGGTGATGGACCTGCGCCCGATGGCCCGGGTCGAGGTCGGCGCCGACGGCACCGCCCGGGTCGGAGCCGGGGCCCGGCTGATCGAGGTCTACGCGGCCCTGGCGGCGGCCGGCCGGCTGCTCCCGGCCGGCTCCTGCCCGACCGTCGGCGTCAGCGGGCTCACCCTCGGCGGCGGCATCGGCGTGCTGGCCCGCAAGTACGGGCTCACCTGCGACCGCCTGGTGGGCGCGGAGCTGGTGACGGCGGACTCCCGGGTGCTCACGGTCTCGGAGGAGTGCGAGCCGGACCTCTACTGGGCGCTGCGCGGCGGCGGAGGCGGCAACTTCGGCGTGGTCACCTCCTTCACCTTCCGCACCGCTCCCGCGCCCGAGCTCACCGTCTTCGCGCTCCGCTTCCCGGCCGGCTCGGCGGCCGAGCTGGTGGGTGCCTGGCAGCAGTGGATCGCCGAGGCCCCGCCCGAGCTCTGGTCCAACTGTGTGCTCTCCGGCGGCACCCCGCCCACCGCCCGTGCGGGCGGCTGCTACGTCGGCTCACCGGCCGAACTCTCCCCGCTGCTGGACGACTTGGTCGCGCGCGTCGGCGTGCCGCCGACCACCCGCACCGCCCAGGCCAAGAGCTACCTCGACGCGATGAAGTACATGGCCGGCTGCGCCAACGACACCATCGCCCAGTGCCACCCCGTCTCCGAGGGTGGCCGCCTGCCCCGAGCCTCCTTCGTCGCGGTCTCCCGGATGCTCGGCTCCGCGGTCGACGCCGGCCGCCTGGTCGCGCTGCTCGAAGGCCGCACCGGCCTGGACCTCCTGCTGGACTCCCTCGGCGGAGCCGTGGCCGAACTCGCCCCCGGCGCAACGGCGTTCCCGCACCGCTCGGCGCTGGCCTCCGCCCAGGTGTACGCGAGCGCCACCCGTGCGAACCAGCAGCCGGTCACCGCCTCGGTCGACGCCGTCCGCGACGGCCTGGCCGCCCTCGGGGCCACCAGTGCCTACGTCAACTACATCGACGCGACCCTCCCCGACTGGGGCACCGCCTACTACGGCGCCAACCTCCCCCGCCTGAAGGCGGTTTCGAGCACCTACGACCCGGACGGGGTCTTCGCCTTCCCGCAGTCCGTCTCCCGGGCCCGGCCTCCGGCCGGTCGGCTGACGGTTCAGCAGCTGACGGCCGGCCGGTCCCGCACCACCAGGTCGGTGCGGCCGGGGGTGGAGTCGGTCCAGAGCACCCGGGTCCAGAGCACCCGGGTGCCCCGGTCGGCGGCGGGCATGTACTGGCCGGCCCGGTTGCAGGACAGGCGCTGCGGGGTGCCGCCGGTGACGGGGAACTGCCAGAGCTTGGGCAGGTCGCTGTTGAGGATCTTGCGGGTCCTCGGGGTCACGAAGTCGTAGGCGAAGGTGACGGCCTGGTCGGAGGCGGTCAACTCGTCGATCCGGCGCGGATCGGAGGAGCTGCCGGTCAACAGGTCGGTCACGCCGGAGCCGTCCGTGGCGGCGGAGCGGATCGAGGTGCCGCGGCTGCGGTCGCTCGGCGTCTCCAGCCAGAGCAGCCGGTCCGAGGTGAAGAGGGTGTGGGAGACCTCCGTCTCCTGGGCACCGTCGGCGCCGCCCAGGACGTAGCGGGCGACCACCTTGCCGGTGGCCAGGGAGCGGACGGTCTGGGCCCGCAGGGTGCGCCCGTTCTCCTCCCAGCGGTCGGTGAAGGCGAGCAGGTCGCCGCGGAGGGCGGGGGCCTCCGCGGCGTGACCGTCGGGCAGTTCGACGGGCGCGGCCGCCGCTCCGTCGGCGGAGAGCCAGAGCCGGGTGCGGCCGGTGGAGAAGTCCAGTGCGGTGAAGGCGACGTGGCGGCCGGAGACCCGGACCTTGGTGACCATCGCGTCGGTGGCGGTGTGCACGGTGCGGAGGGTGCCGCCGTCGAGGGGCCGGACCACCACCGACCAGGAGGGCCTGCCGGAGTCGGTCGGGCGCTGGACGACCCAGGCCGCCGAGGTGCCGTCGGTGGCGGGGGCGAGGTGCGAGGCGCGGTCCCCGGCCGGGCTGAGCAGGACCGGCTCGGCGGAGCTGCCGACCCTGCCGGTGAGCACGCCCATGAAACCGCCCCGGTCGGTGGGCATCACCCAGCGCCCGCCGGCCACGTCCACCCGGTTCTCGGTGCCGCCGACGAGCGAGTCGAGCACGGTGCGGCTGTCCATGCCGATCCGCCGCTCCCAGCCGTCCTTGATCCCGTGGGCGTCGAACGCGGCCGTCACCGAACGGAGTTGGGCCTTGGTCAGGCCGAGCGAGCGGCCGGCCGCGAGCACCGCGTTCCGGGTGTCGACGAAGCTGTCCAGCGGGGTGAGGTACTCGGTGACCGTCCGGTACACCAGCCGGTCGGCGAGCAGCGGGTCCAGGGTGCGCCGGATGTCCCAGAGGGCGCCGCCGACGATGTCCGCGTTGTCGTGCACGCTCTCCTGGGTGAAGCTCTCCGGGAAGCCGACGTAGTCGTTCACCGTGCTGCGGCCGAGGTCGAAGCGTCGCGTCGCGCAGGCCTCCGGGGTGCCGGTGCGGCAGAGCGTCTCGCCGAGCAGCGCGGCCTGCGGGTCGGTCATCGGGATGCCCCGGGCGGTGACCTCCACCGCGTTGCCGAAGTAGTCGGCGAGGGCCTCGTCGAGGGCGCCCGACTGGCCCCGCTGGACCAGCTTGGCGGTGCTCCCGATCACGCCGTGCGTCATCTCGTGGCCGGAGACGTCGAGCGCGGTGGCGAACGGGAGGTACTTGGCGTTGCCGCCGCCGTAGGTCATCCGCCCGCTGCCCCAGAAGGCGTTGGCCAGGCTGCTGCCGTCCCAGTCGGTCACGTTCACCACGGCGTCGATCGGGCCGCCGGCGCCGTCGATGCCGTTGCGGCCGAGCCGGTCGTGGAAGAAGTCGTACACGGCGGCGGCGTTGCGCTGCGCCTCGGCGGCGCCGGTGGCGGCCGTCGAGGCCGGGAAGTCGGGGGTCGGCGAGGTCACGGGCAGGACGTCCGCGGGCAGCTTGGTGGGAAGGTCATCCGCCGCCCGGCCGCCGGCGTCGTAGACGGTGAGCCGGGCGGGGCGGGTGAGGTCGATCAACTGGTAGCTGCCGTCGGGCAGTCGGGCGATGTTCACCGGGACGGGGCGGCCGTGCACGTCCGGCGCGGTGCCGACGGCGGGGGTGAGACCGGGTGAGGGGGCCGGTGCGGCGGTTGCCGGGGCGCCGGAGCCGCTCCGGGAGGCCACCGAGAGGGCGACCGCGCCGGTGGCGGCGTCCACGTAGACCTCGCGGGCCCTGCCCTCCCAGACCGCCCGGTCGCTGCCGTGCAGGGTGAAGTGCCGGACCAGCCGGCCGCCGCCACCGGGCAGCACGACCTGGCCCCGGTCCTCGGCGGTGAGCCCCGTCCGGGCCGGGCCGGCCTCGACCGAGGCGAGCGCCAGTCCGCGCAGCACCTCGTCGGGGGCGCCCTGGACGGCCGAGGCGGTCAGGCCGGTGAAGTACTTGCCGCCGGCCGACTCGACGCGCTGCGCGGCGCCCTCCCCGGTCAGGTGCACCAGGTAGGCGGAGCCGAAGACCGGCAGACCGGCGTGCCGCTGCTCGAACCTGACGGTCCGCCGGCCGTCCGCCGGACGCTCCACGGCGGTGACGACCAGCTGCGCCGGGTCGACGCGGTAGCGGTCCCGGTGGGCGGCCAGGTAGGCCCGGGCCGCCTCGGCCGGGTCGGCACCCGGGGCCGCCTCCTCCAGCCCGGTGACCAGCTGGGGCGCCTCGGTGCCGGTGCCGGCCACCAGCGCGGGCACCGGGTCGGTGTCGGCGCTGACGGTGATCGGCAGCCCCTCGGCCGGCGCTCCGGCGAACGCCGGCGGTACGCCGACGCCGATGCCCAGCGCGGCGGCGATGGCGGTGCCGAGCAGTTTGGGCGTACGGGAACGGTGGTGCACGGGTGTCCTCCCTCGGGTCGACGGCGGTGCCGGTCGCGGACCGGCCGTGCCTTGCGATGAACATAGGTCATTTTTCTTCATATGTCGATGGACTGCATATGTAGTCCGCCGTGAAGCCCGCCGGCTTCCACCAGGTGGATGCGGCGCGACAGTTGACGGCACGTCTGGAAGGCTGGGCGGATGGGTTTCCCGGGGGAGGCGCCGGTGCTGACCGGTGCGCACGTGAGCTTGGAACCGCTGACGCGGCGTCACGCGGCCGATCTGGCCCAGGCGGTGACGGAGGAGCGCGGCTCCTACGGCTACACCTGGGTGCCGACGGCGGACGGGGTGGAGGACTACATCGACACCCAACTCGCCCGCGCCGCAGCCGGGAAGCTGGTGCCGTTCGCCCAGGTGCGGCTCTCCACCGGCCGGGCGGTCGGGGCCACGGCCTTCTGGGACCCTCGGCCCTGGCCGTCGGGCGAGGGCCTGCGGGCCGTCGAGGTCGGCTTCAGCTGGCTCGCGGCCTCCGCCCAGGGCAGCGGGGTGAACCGGGAGTCCAAGTACCTGCTGTTCCGGCACGCCTTCGAGGAGTGGGGCGTGGCCCGGGTCGACCTCAAGACCGACGCGCGCAACGCCCGGTCGCGGGCGGCGATCGCCTCGGTCGGCGCGCGGTTCGAGGGCGTCCTGCGGAACTGGTCCGCCTCGTGGGCCCCGGGGGAGGAGGGCCGTCTGCGCGACTCGGCGATGTACTCGGTGACCGCGGAGGAGTGGCCGTCGTGCCGGGCCGCCCTGGAACGGCGGCTGGCCGCGGTCCGGGCATGACCGAACGGCCCTCCCCCGTACGGGGAAGGGCCGTTCACGCGGGTTCAGAGCGCGGCGAGCGCCTCGGTGCGGGTGACCGTCCGGCCCAGGGCGCCGTACTCGTGCAGGTCGCCGAAGACCTCGATGCGGAGGGACTGGTCGAGCCCCCCGACCGGGACGGGGTCGAAGCCGGCGGCCGTGATCAGGGCCGCGACCACCGTTCCCGCCGTCGCGTCGTCGGTGGCGTAGAAGCCGACGGCGCGCTCCGGGGTGCGGTGGGCGGCCGCGGCCAGGGTGTCGGCGGAGAGGGTGCCGAAGGCCTTGACCAGGCGGGCGCCCGGCGGGGTGAGGGCGGCCAGCAGGAGGCCGGCCGACTCCTCGGGGCCGATGGTCTTGGCGAAGCCGCCGTGGCCGTCGGGGGCGATCGGGTTGGAGGGGTCGACCAGGATCTTGCCGGAGAGCCGCTCGCCGTAGTGGGCGAAGAGCTCCCGGGTGGTGTCGAGCCAGACCGCGAAGACGATCACGTCGGCCTGCTCGACGGCCTGGTCGACCGTCAGCGGGGTGACCAGGGGACCGAGTTCGGCGGCCAGGTCCTGGGTGGTGGCGAGGTCGGTGCCCGCCAGCAGGACGGGCGAGCCGCCCGCGACGAGGTCGGCGGCCAGGCGGCGGCCGATGTTCCCGGTACCGATGACGGCGGTGGTCATGGGGGTGTTCCTAACGCGAGGGGTGGAGCCACCGGCGCAGCGCGCGGGTGACCAGGGGGAGGCAGACGTAGGTCATCAGCAGGCTGAAGAGCACGGCGAAGACCGCTGACCTGGCCGCCTGCGGGAGACCGGTCAGACGCGGCGTCAGGAACGCCGCGGCGAGCAGGGAGATCGGGAAGACGGCGATGGCGGAGACCACCGCCGTCTTCCAGCGGGGCGGTTCCACGGCGTGGTCAGCTCCGCGGGGCCGCGTGGACCAGGTGCTTGACCTCCTGGAACTCCTCCAGGCCGCGGACCCCGTTGAGCCGCCCGAGGCCGCTCTGCTTGAAGCCGCCCTCCTCGAACATGTCGTGCACCACGGCCCAGGTGTTGGTCCACACCGTGCCGGCCTTGAGCTCGCGCTGGACCCGCAGCGGCCGGTCCACGTCCCGGGTCCAGACCGAGGCGGCCAGGCCGAACTCGGTGGCGTTGGCCCGGGCGACGGCCTGCTCCTCGGTGTCGAAGACCTCGAAGGTGGCGACCGGCCCGAAGACCTCGCGCTGGACGATCGGGGCGTCCAGCGCGGCGACCTCGACCAGCGAGGGGGAGAGGAAGGCGCCGTCGCGCTCGCCCCGCACCAGCACCGTCGCGTACTCCGAGGCCTCGTCCACCATCCGCTCGACCCGCCGCGCGTTGGCCTCGTCGATCATCGGGCCCATCTCGCTGGCCGGATCGTCCCCGGGGCCGACCTTCACCGCCCGCAGTGCGTCGGACATCCGGCGGCGCAGCTCGTCGGCGATGCCGCGCTGCGCCAGGATCCGGCTGCCGGTCATGCAGAACTGACCGGTGAAGGTGGTGACGGCCTTGGTGAGCACCGGCACGACGGCGTCCAGGTCGGCGTCGTCGAAGACCAGCATCGGGCTCTTGCCGCCGAGTTCGAGCGAGAGCGGCTTCAGGGTGGGGGCGGCGGCGGCCATGATGATCCGTCCGACCACGGTGGAGCCGGTGTAGCTGAGCACGTCCACCTCGGGGGAGGAGACCAGCAGGGGCGCGCCGTCGTTGCCGGATTCGGTGAAGACGTTCACCACCCCGGCGGGCAGGCTCGCGGTCTCCGCGATCACCTCGCTGAGCAGCCCGTTGACCAGGCCGGTCTGGCCGGGCAGCTTCATCACCACGGTGCAGCCGGCCGCCAGGGCCGGGGCGAAGGAGCGGACGGCCAGCACCACCGGGGAGTTCCAGGGGGCGATGACGGCGGCGACCCCGGCCGGCTCGCGCAGGGTCATCGAGTACAGGCCCGGCCGGACCTCGGCCGCGCTGCCGTGGTCGCTGAGCGCGAGCGAGGCGTAGTAGCGCAGCTTGGGGACGGTGAGGTCGATCTCGAAGGCGGCCTCGGCCAGGACCTTGCCGTTCTCGCGCGCCAGCAGGGTGATGAACTCCTCGCGCCGGGCGGCGAGCCGGTCGGCCAGCTCGAGCAGGGCGCGGGCCCGCAGCTGCCGGTCCCGGGCCCAGTCGGTGGTGTCGAAGGCGGTGCGGGCGGCGGTGATCGCGGCCCGGGCCTCCTCGGCGCCGCCGTCGGCGAAGGTGCCGAGCGCCTTGCCGGTGGCCGGGTTGAACGACTCGGTGCGGTGGGCGGAGTCGGTCCACCCGCCGTTGATCAGGTGTCGGGCGTGGTGCACGGGAGTCCTCAGGAGGTGTGGGAGTGACGTTCGGTCAGTTCGGTCAGCAGGACGAGCTCGGCCAGCAGTGCGCGGAGCAGGCTGTCGGTGAAGTCGTCGTGCAGGAAGGAGCCGTCGGCGGCGAACCGCCGGTGCGACTCGAAGACGGTGACCTCGGGGTGGGCCACCACGCGGCTCTGGGTGCGGTGCAGGATCTGACGCAGCACCAGCTGGCCCCGGGCGGTGCCGAACCGGGACGGCGAGGCGCCCAGGATCGCGGTCGGCTTGTCCCGCAGCACCGGCGTCTGGTGCTCCTCGGACGGGCGGGAGAGCCAGTCCAGGGCGTTCACCAGCACGCCGGGGATCGCGGAGTTGTACTCGGGGGTGGCGATGAGCAGGCCGTCGGCGGCCTTCACGCGCCGCCGCAGCTCGGCGACGGCGGCCGGGGCCGGGCCCTCCTCCAGGTCCTGGCCGAAGAACGGCAGGGCGCCGAGGCCGGGGTGCAGCTCGACGGTGACGCCCGCCGGGGCGAGGGCCTGCAGGGCGCGCAGCAGGCCGGTGTTGTGCGAGGAGTGCCGCAGGCTGCCGGAGAGGGCGAGGAAGTGCTTGTCCGTCACGGTGGTTCCTTCGTCGCTTCGAGGGGTCGCGGGCCCCGGGGCGGGGCCCGCGACGGGGGTCAGCGGGTGCTGCGGTACGCGTCGCGGACGGCGTCCGCGACGGCCCCGGGGTGACTGACCATCAGGGCGTGCGAGCTGGCGACCTCGGTGGTGCGGGCGTTGGCCCGGGCCGCCATGGTGCGCTGGAGCGCGGGCGGCAGGGCGTGGTCGTTCCTGGCCACCAGCACCCAGGTCGGGACGGTCTTCCAGCCGGCCTGCTTCAGCGGCTGGCCGAACGCCTCGGCGGCGATGGGCCGTTGGGCGGCCGCCATCTGCGCCGCCGCCCCGGCCGGGACGTCGGCGGCGAAGGTGTCGCGGAACCGCTCCGGGTCGAGCGCGATCTCGGTGGAGACGGTGCCGTCCGGGCGGGTGTACTCGAAGGGCTGGGCGGGCAGGTCCGGTGCACCGGCCCCGGCCAGCAGGCCGCCGAGCGACTCGCCCTCGGCGGGCATGAAGGCGGCGACGTAGACGAGGGCCTTGACGTCGGCGATGCCGGGGGCGGCGTTGGTGATGACGGCGCCGCCGTAGGAGTGGCCGACCAGGATCTTCGGGCCCTTGACGCCCTTGAGCAGGCCCTGCAGGTAGGCCGCGTCGTTGGCCGGGCCGCGCAGCGGGTTGGCCACCGCCTTGACCGGGAAGCCCAGGCGGCGCAGTCGGTCGGCGGTGTCGTTCCAGCCGGAGGCGTCGGCGAACGCGCCGTGCACCAGGACCACGGTGGGCTTGGGTTCGGAGCCGTGCCGGTCCTCGGCGACGGCCGGGGCCAGCGAGGTGAGGGAGGTGACCGCGACGGCGGTGGCCGTCGCGGCGAGGGCGGCCTTGCGGCCGGTGGTGCTGTTCATGGACGTTCCTCGGTGGGTGTGCGGCGGGCGCCGCAGGGGTGGTCAACCCTGCGGGTGAGCAGGGAAGTTCGAAGGGTCAGGACGGCGCAGAGCCAGGCCGCCAGGGCGAAGGCCAGCGGGCGCAGCAGCCCGTCCTGCCGGCCGGCGGCGGCGTACGCGACCGGGACGGCGAGCAGCAGCGGGGCGCGCAGCGCCGGCAGCCGGACGACGGTGTCGGGGCGGGGTACGGCCGTGGGGCGGGGTGCGCCGCCGGGGCGCAGCAGCCGTCCGGCGGCGAGCCGGACGCCGCAGGCCAGCAGGACGGCGCCGAGCACGTCGCTGGGCCGGTGCCAGTACAGGGCCTGCACCGCTCCGGCGGTCACCGCCACCCAGAGGGCCCCGGCCGCCGCCACGTGCGGCCGCTGCCGCTCCGGGGTCACCAGGGCGAGGCCCAGGGCCAGGGCCGCGGCGATCGCCACGTGACCGCTCGGGAAGCTCGCCGCCAGCAGCTGCTGCTCGGCGCCGACCAGGTCGGGGCGGGGCAGCAGGGTCTTGCCGGCCAGCTCCGCCGCCCCGAGGGTGCCGCGACGGTCAGGACGGCGGCGGCCCCCTCGCGCCAGCTGTGCCGTGCCACCGTCAGGACGGCGATCACCGTCAGGGCCGCCGCGAGGGTGGCGTACTCGTGGACCAGCGGCGGCGGCCCCCAGGACTCGACGGCCGGGAGGATCCGGGCGCCGTCCGCGTAGCCGACGATCAGGGCGTTCTCGGCCCGCTGGCCGAGCGGGGTCCAGACCGCTGCCAGGTACAGCAGCGCGAGGGCCAGGAAGGCGGTCCCAGCCGGACGACGGAGGGTCATGACCCGTGCCGCAGAACGGCCTTGACCGTCCGGCCGGCCCGGACGTCCGCCACCGCGCGGTCGATCTGCGCCAGCGGGTAGCCGGTGACCAGGCGCTCCAGCGGAAAGCGGCCGCGCCGGTGCAGCTCCAGCAGCCGCGGTATCAGCACGCCGGGCGCCTGATGCCCCATCACCGATCCCCGGACGCTCCGGCCCTTGAGCAACTCGAAGGCGTTGGAGCGGAGTTCGGCCTCCAGTCCGGCCACGCCGAGCACCGCGGCGGAGCCCAGTGGTGCGAGCACCGCGACGGCGGCGTGCATCACCTCGACCACGCCGGTGGACTCCACGCCGTGGTCCACCCCGCGCCCGCCGGTGAGCTCCAGGACGGCTTCGACGGGATCGTCGCGGGACGCGTCCACCCGGTCGGTGGCGCCCAACTCCTCGGCCAGTGAGAGTCGTTCGGGATTGCGGTCGACGGCGATGATCCGCGCCGCGCCGCAGGCCGAGGCGGCCATCAGTGCCGCCAGGCCGACCGCGCCCAGGCCGAAGACCGCCACCGTGGCACCCGCCGCGACCCGCAGCGAGTTGAGCACCGCCCCGGCGCCGGTGATCACCCCGCAGCCCAGCGGGGCCAGCGTCTCGAACGGCAGCCCGTCCGGCACCTTCACCAGGCCGCGCGGGTGGGCCAGGCCGTGCGAGGCGAAGGAGGACTGGCCGAAGAAGTGGTCGTGGACGGGCTCTCCGGCCGCGTCCCGCAGCCCCACTGAGCCGTCGGCGCGCCTGGAGTGGAAGTTCAGCGGGAGGTGGTGCTCGCAGTAGGCGGGCTGTCCGGCCAGGCAGTTGGGGCAGCTCCCGCAGGAGTCCAGGCTCAGCACGACCCGGTCGCCCGGGGCGAAGCCGGTCACGGCCGCACCGACGGCCTCCACCACGCCCGCGCCCTCGTGGCCCAGCACCACCGGGTGCGGGGTGGGCAGGCGGCCGGCGGCGGCCTCCAGATCGGTGTGGCAGAGCCCGGCGGCGGCGTAGCGGACCAGCACCTCGTCCGGGCGCGGGTCCTCCAGGGTCAGGGTCTCCAGCCGGAAGCCGGAGTCGGCGGCGCGGGTGACCGCGGCGGTGACGGTGGTGGGCATGAGGTCTCGTCAACTCCCCTGGGAGACGGGTGCGGTGCGGCCCAGGAGCAGATCGGAGGCCTTCTCGCCGATCATGATGCTCGGGGCGTTGGTGTTGCCGGTGGTCTCGTGCGGCATGACCGAGGCGTCGGCCACCCGCAGGTTGGCCACCCCGTGCACCCGCAGCTCGGGGTCGACCACGGCCAGGGCGTCCAGGCCCATCCGGGCGGTGCCGACCTGGTGGTGGCCGGAGACCACGGTGGCGCGGACGTGCTCGCGCAGCGCGGCCCGGGTGGTGGTGCCGGGGCCCGGCAGCACCTCGCCGTCGTTCCACTCCCGCAGCGCCGACTGCCCGGCGATCTCCCGCAGTTGCTCCAGGTTGTCGGTCAGGGTCTCCAGGTCGCGCGGGTCGGAGAACACCCGCGGGTCCAGCACCGGAGGCACCGACGGATCGGCCGAGCGCAGCCGCAGCTCGCCCCGGCTGTGGGGGTGCAGCAGCTGGCCCACGGCGGAGAAGCCGTGCTCGGGCAGCTCGGCCCCCGGCACCGGGTAGGGGAAGGAGAGGAACAGCGGCTGGACGTCGGGCACCAGCAGCCCCGGGCGGGAGGAGGCGAAGTACTGCGCCTCCAGGCCCTGGGCGGCCCAGGCCGGCAGCGGACGCTTCGACCGCCAGACCAGCGGGGCCGACCAGTGGTCCTGCAGGTTCTGCCCGACGCCGGGCAGGTCGGCGCGCACCGGCAGCCCGAAGGAGCGCAGGTGGTCCGCGGGGCCGAGGCCGGAGAGCATCAGCAGCTGCGGGGTGCCGAACACCCCGCCGGAGAGCACCACGTCCCCCGCCGACCGGGCCACCGCCGGCTGTCCGCCGACCGTGTAGGCGACCCCGGTCGCCCGGCCGCCCTCGACCACGACCCGGGTCACCAGCGCGCCGGTGACCACGGTCAGCAGCGGGTTGCCCCGGACGGCGTGGCCGTAGGCGACCCAAGTGGACTGGCGGCGGCCGTCCTTGATGGTGTGCTGGGTGTAGCTGACGCCGTGCTGGCCGTCGCTGTTGTAGTCCTCGTTGAACGGCAGCCCGTACTGCCCGGCGGCGGCCACCCAGGAGCGCACCAGGGCGTCCGGCCCCGGGTTGCGCTGGACGTGCAGCGGGCCGCCGGTGCCCCGGCCGCCGGCCGGGCCGCCGTCGAAGTCCTCCATCCGGCGGAAGTACGGCTCGACGTCCCGCCAGGACCAGCCGGCCGCGCCCTGGTAGGCCCAGGAGTCGTAGTCGGCGGCGGCGCCCCGGACGTAGATCATGCCGTTGAAGGAGCTCGACCCGCCCAGGGTCCGTCCGCGCGGCCACGGCAGGCGGCGGCCGTCGGCCTCGGTCTGCGGCTCGGTGGCGTAGGCCCAGTCCCAGTCGCTGCCCCAGAGCCGGATCGACCCGGTGGGGTCGTGGATCGCCTCGTTCTCGTCGGCCGGCCCGGCCTCCAGCAGCAGGACCCGGCGGCCCGCGTCCACCAGGCGGCGGGCGACCACGGCTCCGGCCGAACCGGCGCCGACCACGATGTGCTCGTACTCGTTGCTCATGTGCTCCTCCTCGGAAGGGAGTTCAGATCTGTCGGGCGATGTGCTCGGCGGCCGCGATCACCGTGAGGTTGGTGGCGGCCGACGGGACGTCGGGCAGGATCGAGGCGTCCACCACCCGCAGCCCGGCCACCCCGCGCACCGCGCCCAGCCGGTCGGTGACGGCCGTCGGGTCGTCCTCGGCGCCCATCGGCGCGGTGGAGGTGGGGTGGTGGTAGGTGTCCAGGGTGGCCAGCACCGCCGCCTCGATCGCGGCGTCGTCCACCGCCTGCGGGCCCGGGTTGAGCTCGCGCTCCGCCAGCGCGGCCAGCGGCTCGGCGGCGCCGATCCGGCGGGCCAGCCGCACGCCCTCGACCAGTCGGCGGCGGTCCTCGGGCTCGGCCAGGAAGTTGAGGTCGATCCGAGGCGGGGCCGCCGGGTCGCGGCTGACCAGGGAGAGCCGGCCCACCGACGCCGGGCGCACCAGCGCGACGGCCAGCACGTACCCGACCCCGGTCGGGCTGGTGGCGTGGTCGAACAGGTGGGTCGCGGTGACGTGCAGGTCCAACTCGCCCTCGACGGCGCCCGATCCGGCGGTCCAGACCTTGGCGCCGATCACCGGGGTCTGCGCGCCGATCAGCTCCGGCACCGCCGCGTACGCGTTGTAGAAGAACGGGTGGTCCTGCAACCGCCGCCCCACCGGCAGGTCGGCCACCACCGGCACGCCCAGCTCCGCCAGCTCCTCGGCGGGCCCGATGCCCGAACGCAGCAGGATCGCCGCGCTGCCGTACGTTCCAGCGCTGAGGATCACCTCGGCGGCCCGGACCTCGGTGCCGTCGGCGAGCAGCACCCCGGCCGCCCGTCCGGCGTCGAACAGCACCCGGTCGACCAGCGCCCCGTCACGGACCGTCAGGTTCGGCCGGGCCCGGACCTCCTCGGTCAGGTAGGCCATCCCGGTGTTCACCCGCACCCCGTCCCGGACGTTCATCGGGTACGGGCCGACGCCGTGCGGCTCGGCACCGTTGAAGTCCTCCACCGGCGGCAGGCCCACGGCCAGCGCCGCGTCGACGAACGCGCGCTGCATCGGGCTGAGGTCCTCCCGGCCCAGCTGGGTCACCGGGAGCGGGCCGGTGCGGCCGTGCAGCTCCTCGGCGCCCGCCGCCGTGGTCTCCAAGGCCCGGAAGGCGGGCAGCAGTTCCTCGTACGACCAGCCCTCCAGCCCGCGGGCCGCCCACCGGGCGAAGTCCGAGGGCAGGGCCCGCACCGCGACCGACCCGTTGACGGCCGAGCTCCCGCCGAGCACCTTCCCGCGGAACGCCTCCACCGGATGCCCGATCACCCCGGGCTCGGACCGGTACCCCCAGTCGTGCCCCGTCCAGCCGCCCAGCAGGCTGCTGGACGCGACCTCGACGGGGTAGCCGCCGGGGGCGTAGGCGGGGCCCGCCTCCAACAGCAGCACGCGGCGGGCGGGATCCTCGGTCAGGCGGGCGGCGAGCACGGCTCCGGCGGAGCCGCCCCCGACGATGACGGTGGTCAGGACGGTGTCGTTCATGCCACCGAACCTAGGCAGCCGCCCACCCGGGCACATCGGTCACCGAATCCGTCATCCCCGCCGGGCCGCGCAGGGCCGGCCAGTGCCCTCCGGGCGGCGCGGGTAGGTGGTCAAACCGGGGGCGCGAGGAACTGCGCGAAGCGGAAGAGGGAGACCGTGTGCCGGGTACGGAGCCTCACGTGCAAGTGGTTGTCCGTACCCGGCACACGGGTCTGTGTCTTCCGATTCGCGCAGTTCCCCGCGCCCCCGGGGTGACCACGTTCCAGAGGAGGACCTCGTCGCCGAGCGGACCGCCTACACCGAAGCGATGGACTGACGTGGCGCACGACGCTGGCCGTGGACGTGACGCCGAGGCGGCCGGACGGCGGACCGGTCAACCTGGCGGTGTTCTCTCCGGACGCTGCGGCGCGAGGCGAAGGTCCGACGGGTGGCTGACACAGGGTCCTGATCCTGCGTCCCGGAACTGACGATGACTTCGGTACCCCGGACGACGAAGGCCCCCGAGCCCTCCCCATCACGGGGTCGGTGCGGGGGCCTTCTGCGTGTTGGTTGGTCAGATGGCGCCGAACTCACCGTTGGCGACGGCCAAGGCGAA
The DNA here is from genome assembly GCF_053596675.1 of Kitasatospora sp. NPDC001664. Classification (NCBI taxonomy): domain Bacteria; kingdom Bacillati; phylum Actinomycetota; class Actinomycetes; order Kitasatosporales; family Streptomycetaceae; genus Kitasatospora; species Kitasatospora sp. NPDC001664. Next base: position 2,550 of record NZ_JBSFGS010000043.1, on the reverse strand, counting down.
CGCGGCCCACGAGCTGGCCGGGAAGACCAGGGCCGGGCCGTCGGGATCCTTCGAGTCGCGGACGGGAACCAACCCGGCCGTCGGAGCGAAGTTGAGTGCGGGCTCGATGCACTGGCCGCCATCCCCGTTGCTGTAAGAGGACTTCTGCCAGGCGGCCTCAGCCAGGTCGATGTGCGGCATGCTCGTGCTCCTCTGCGATCTGATCCAACAGGGCAAGGGACTCTTGCAGCGTGAGCGCTGTCGCCCGAGCAAGATCGTAGGACACCGCATGCTTCCTGACGACCTCCGGATCGTCCTGCGTCACGCCTGAGTGGGTCCCTTCGGTGTACACCACGTCCGGTTGCCCATCATGGAATGAGAGTAGGGTCACGACCCCGCCGAGCAGCGCATGAGCCCCAACTCTGCTCGGAATCACCTGCATGACGACCACACGCGACCGGATCATGGTCGATAGGTGGCGTACTTGTGCCCCCATCACGCCATGGCCTCCGACTGGCCGGCGGAGTACGTCCTCGTCGACCAGCCACACCATCGTGGGCCTGGTTGGACCGTCAAGGATCTGCTGACGTTCGAGTCGGGATGTGACCGTGGATTCGATCACCTCATCGGGCGCCAGGGGCTTCGCCGCAACGATGAGCGCTCGGGCGTATTCCTCGGTCTGCCCAAGTCCCGGAAGAAACGGCCCCCCATAGTCACGGATGTGGGAGGCCTTCGGCTCCAGCTTGCTGTACTCCTCGAAGTAGGACGGATACTCGCGCCCCAGGTGGTGCCACAGAATCTCGAACCGCCCTCGTGCCTCAGGGAACCGGGCGTCAACCTGTCGGGCGAAGGGCAGTTGGGGACGCTTGCGTGCGTTCTCAAGCTGCCCGACCAGGCTGCCGGTGTATCCGAGTTGCTCCCCGAACGCCTCCTGCGAGAGGCCGAGTTGAGCGCGCAGCTCCCTCAACTCATGCCCGAACAGGGCTTCAAGACTCTCCTTCGGGTCCAACTCGGTTGGACTGGGCACGGTACCCCCCGATTTTCGTGAGACCACAGTTGGATCGGAACGTCTACCGATCGTAACTCTCGGTACCGATGCTGTAGTCAGAACGCATCGCAGTAACGGACCGGTGGACGGTCCGCAGCAGGACGCTGCCGACCTGCCCGAGCCGGCCGAGGACGAGTAGGGCCAGGCGGCGTGGGGTCGAGCAACTCGGCTACGCGGCAGAGCCGTTGATCGTGTCAGCAGCACCATGAATCGGAGGCACAGCACACATGACAACCGCACCGTGGGGAACTACCCGCATGGCGCCGTTCGCGGCGACCTCGGCGATCCCGCAGTACACGCCCGTGCTCGACCCGGAAACGCAGATGGCCGTGATCGTGGATGACCAGGGCCGGACGGTCGAGCTGGGCGGTCACGGCACCAGCACCAGCGGCACGACGCCCACGTTCACCACTCCCGACGGCAACCAGCCGGGTGCGTCGGACAGCGACAGCACCGAGTCCTACGACCAGGACGTGAGTTCCGGCTGATGAACGACCCTCGCCGGTCGGTGCTGGTGCTGACCAACCCCGCCGACGTGACTACCGACGTGGTTCTCCGGGTGCTCGCCGAGCGCCGGGTTCCGGTGGTCCGTCTCGACCCCGGCACCGACCTGCACGCGGGTGCCTCGCTGACCGCCACGTACGGTACGGGCGCTCAGCGGGGCACCCTGCGCACGCCGAGTCGGACGGTCGACCTGACACGGGTTCGGTCGGTGTGGGTCCGCAGGCCCTCGCCCTACGAAGGCCCGCCGGACCTGGACGGCCAGGACCGCCGGTTCGCGGCCGAGCAGTCGTTCTGGGGAGCGGGCGGCATCCTCGCCTCGCTGCCCCGGGCGTACTACGTCAACCACCCGTGGAGCAACCGCGCGGCCGAGTACAAGCCCGCTCAGCTCGCCGCCGCGCAGCGCTGCGGGTTCCTGGTGCCGGACACCGTCATCACCAACGAGCCGGACACGGCGCGGGAGTTCGCCGCCTCCCACCTCGGTGGTGTGGTCTACAAACCGTTGTGGAACTCGCCGTACCGCGTGGACGACCAGCCCCACAGCGTGTGGGTCCGGGAGGTGGAGGGGGCCGAGATCACCGACGCCGTGTCCGTCTGCCCCCACATGTTCCAGGCCACGGTGGACAAGGCGTACGACGTGCGGGTGACGGCCGTCGGCGACCGCTGCTTCGCCGTTCGGATCGTCAGCCCCGATCTGGACTGGAGGGTTCGGCAGGACCTGATGACCTGCACGCCGGTCGAGCTGCCCGCGGACGTGAGCCGTTCCATTGCGGCCTACCTCGCCGAACTCGGTCTGATATTCGGCGCGTTCGACTTCGCCGTGACCGCTGACGGTCTCTGGTACTTCCTTGAGTGCAACCCCAACGGTCAGTGGGCGTGGCAACCGGCGGAAACCACCACCGCCATCGCCCACGCCCTCGGCGACCAGCTAGTGTCCTGAGTCCTTGATCCGTCGGATGTATCCGGCGAGGGATTCGAGGATCTGGTCAGCGGGTTTGGTCCAGACGTAGGGCCGGGGGTCG
>NZ_JBSFGS010000042.1:0-66212 GCF_053596675.1 Kitasatospora sp. NPDC001664 | reverse complement strand
TCTGGCGTTGACTTTTGGCACGCTGTTGAGTTCTCAAGGAACGGTGGCTTCCTTCGGTCCGCCTTCCAGCGGGCCCTCCGGGCGCTTCGTTCGTTCCACCAGATTAGCAGATCCGTTTACCAGGTTTTCACCAAGTCTTTGCGAACCCGTCATCTGGTGTTCATCACCGTCTCGCGGCGACTCGACAAACCATAGCCCTTCCTCGACGGAGCGCCTAATCGAGGCGCGCGGCCGGTCACCCGTTCGGCCCGTCGGCCGTGGTTCACACCCCTCTATGCACCCCGATCGGCGCGATCGTCCGGTCTCACCCACATGGCGTAGAGTGCGGCACATCAACCAAGAGGACTAGACCACTTGAGGCCGTCGAGGCCCCTGCCAGCAGGGGTGACGGGTGGCACCGAGTGCAGTTGTGCGCCAGTCGGGCGGGATCGTCACCCGCGAACCACCCTCGGAGGCGCTTGCGAAATGTCCGAACTTGGCATGATTTAGGCTTCAGAACGATCACACCGTCGCTGCCCGCGGCGGCTCGCTGTGCCGCGTCTCTGGGAGGACCCCACCATGACCACTGTGACCTCGCCGCTGGCCGGTCGCGCCGTCGGGCTCGCGAACGTCCCCGACCCCGTCTTCGCCGGGGCCATGGTGGGCCCCGGTACCGCCATCGACCCGGTCCGGGAGCTCACCGAGGCGGTGGCTCCGGTGGACGGGGTCGTCGTGTCGATGCACCCGCACGCCTTCGTGGTGGTGGACGCGGACGGGCACGGGGTACTGACCCACCTGGGGATCGACACCGTGCAGCTCAACGGCGAGGGCTTCGAGCTGCTGGTGAACAAGGGCGACACCGTCACCCGCGGCCAGGCGGTCATCCGCTGGAACCCGGCCGAGGTCGAGAAGGCCGGCAAGTCGCCGATCTCCCCGATCGTGGCGCTCGAGGCCGCGCCGGACGCGCTGGCCGCGGTGGCCGAGAGCGGCGAGGTCGCCGGCGGCGACGCGCTCTTCACCTGGAACTAGCTCCACCCAAGAAGTCGTAAGACCGCCGCGCCGTCCCACTCCCCCGACCAAGAGGGTGGGACGGCCGGCAAGTACCCGGCCCGGCCGTGACCCCACGTCCGGACGGCGGGCCCGCACCCGGGTGAAAGGAACCCACTCATGGAACAGGCGCTGCGAGGCGTAGGTGTCAGCCACGGTGTCGCGATCGGCCAGGTCCGGCACATGGGCACGGCCGTGCTGGAGCCCCCGGCCACCCAGATCCCGACCGAGGACGCACCCCGCGAGCAGGCCCGTGCCCAGGCGGCCGTGGACGCCGTCGCGGCGGACCTGATCGCCCGTGGCAACCTGGCCGGCGGTGAGGCCCAGGCCGTGCTGGAGGCCCAGGCGCTGATGGCGCAGGACCCCGAGCTGATGGCCGACGTGAACCGGCGGATCGCGGTCGGCAGCAGTGCCGAGCGCGGCGTGTACGACGCCTTTGCGGCGTACCGGGCGCTGCTCGCGGCGGCCGGGGACTACCTGGCCGGCCGGGTGGCCGACCTGGACGACGTGCGGAACCGGATCGTGGCGCGGCTGCTCGGCGTGCCGATGCCGGGCGTGCCGGACAGCGACGAGCCGTACGTGCTCTTCGCCCGGGACCTGGCGCCGGCCGACACCGCGCTGCTGGACCCGACCCTGGTGCTGGGCTTCGTGACCGAGGAGGGCGGGCCGACCAGCCACAGCGCCATCCTGGCCCGGGCCATGGGCGTGCCGGCCGTGGTCGCCCTGGCCGGGGCGAGCGAGCTGCCCGAGGGCACCATGGTCGCGGTGGACGGCTCCACGGGTGAGGTGCTGACCGATCCGAGCGAGGAGAAGCAGGCCGCGCTGCGGGCGGTGGCCGCCGAGCGCAAGGCCGCGCTGGCCGCCTCCTCCGGCCCGGGGCAGACCTCGGACGGGCACAAGGTGCCGCTGCTGGCCAACGTCGGCGGCCCGGGTGACCTGCCGGCCGCGCTGGACGCGGGCGCCGAGGGCGTCGGGCTGTTCCGCACCGAGTTCCTGTTCCTGGACGACTCGGCGAAGGCGCCGAGCGAGGAGAAGCAGGTCGAGGCGTACCGCAAGGTGCTGGAGGCCTTCCCCGAGGGCCGCGTGGTGGTCCGGGCGCTGGACGCCGGTGCGGACAAGCCGCTGGACTTCCTCACCCCGGCGGACGAGCCGAACCCGGCGCTGGGCGTGCGCGGGCTGCGCACGCTGCTGGAGAACCCCGAGGTGATGCGGACTCAGCTGCGCGCGCTGGCCAAGGCCGCCGAGGGTCTGCCGGTCTACCTCGAGGTGATGGCCCCGATGGTGGCGGACCGGACCGATGCCAAGGCCTTCGCCGAGGCGTGCCGGGAGGCCGGGCTGAAGGCCAAGTTCGGCGCGATGGTGGAGATCCCGTCGGCCGCGCTGCGGGCCCGCTCGATCCTCCAGGAGGTCGAGTTCCTCTCGCTGGGCACCAACGACCTGGCGCAGTACACCTTCGCGGCGGACCGTCAGGTCGGTGCGCTGGCCCGGCTGCAGGACCCGTGGCAGCCCGCGCTGCTCGACCTGGTGGCGCTGTCGGCGGACGCGGCCAAGGCCGAGGGCAAGAGCTGCGGCGTCTGCGGCGAGGCGGCCTCCGACCCGCTGCTGGCCTGTGTGCTGACCGGTCTGGGTGTCACCAGCCTGTCGATGGGCGCGGCCTCGATCCCGTACGTGCGCGAGACGCTGGCGAAGTACACGCTGGCGCAGTGTCAGCGGGCGGCGGAGGCGGCCCGTGCGGCCGACTCGGCCGAGGAGGCCAAGGCGGCGGCGCAGCAGGTGCTCTCCGGCGAGTAGCACCACGTGGGTGGTTCCACCAGGGGCGCGGGGCTCTGCTGATCTGCGGCTCCGCCGCGGGGCGCGCAGGGGAACGGCAGCACCTGCAACTGACTGATGGCGGGTCAGTTGCAGGTGCGTCGCGTTCCGCCTCGCGCAGTTCCTCGCGCCCCCGGTGCAACCGCGTACGGTGCCCGCGCCCCCGAAGGGGTCAGCTGCGGCGGGTGCGGCCGAGGGCCTCGAAGAAGCGCAGGTGGTCGAGGTTGTCGACCGAGCCGGGGTTGACGGCCTGGTCGAGGGGGGTGCCGGCGAGGAGGCGCTTGACCGGGACCTCGATGCGCTTGCCGGTGAGGGTGTGCGGGAGGCCCTCGACGGCGATCACCTCGTCGGGGACGTGACGGGGCGACAGTTCGGTGCGCAGCGAGGTGCGGATGCGACCCGTCAGGTCGGAGTCGAGCACCGCGCCGGGGGCGAGGACGACGAAGAGCGGCATCCAGTAGCCGCCGTTCTCCTCCTCCAGGCCGATCACCAGGGACTCGCGGATCTCGGGGAGGCGCTCGACCACCTCGTAGATGTCAGAGGAGCCCATCCGGACGCCCTGGCGGTTGAGGGTGGAGTCGGAGCGGCCGTGGATGACCACGGTGCCGCGTGAGGTGGCGGTGATCCAGTCGCCGTGGCGCCAGATGCCGGGGTAGGTGTCGAAGTAGCTGTCGTGGTAGCGGCGGCCGTCCTCGTCGCCCCAGAAGCCGACCGGCATGGACGGGATGGGCTTGGTGACGACCAGTTCGCCGACGGCGTCGGTGAGCGGCTTGCCCTGGACGTCCCAGGCCTGGACGTCGGCGCCGAGGCAGGGGGCCTGGATCTCGCCGAGGTGGACGGGGAGCGTGGGGACGCCGCCGACGAAGCAGGAGCAGACGTCGGTGCCGCCGCTGACGGAGGCGAGCCAGACGTCCGGCTTGACCTCGTCGTAGATCCACTGGAAGCCGTCGGGCGGCAGCGGGGAGCCGGTGGTGCCGAGGCAGCGGACGGCGGAGAGGTCGAGGTCGCGGCCGGGGTGGAGTTCGGCCTTGCGGCTGGCGATCACGTAGGCGGCGGAGGTGCCGAGGACGGTGGCGCCGGTGCGTGCGGCGACGGACCAGAAGGCGCCGGTGTCGGGGTGGCCGGGGCTGCCGTCGTAGGTGACCACGGTCGATCCGACCAGCAGGCCGGCGACCAGGAAGTTCCACATCATCCAGCCGGTGGAGGTGTACCAGAGGAAGCGGTCCTCGGGGCCCAGGTCCAGGTGGAGGCCGGCCTGCTTGAGGTGCTCGACCAGGATGCCGCCCTGGCCCTGGACGATGGCCTTGGGCAGGCCGGTGGTGCCGGAGGAGTAGAGCACCCAGAGCGGGTGGTCGAAGGGCACCTGCTCGAAGACCGGCTCGGTCTGACCGGCCGTCAGGTCGGCCCAGGCGAGGGCGCCCTCGGGGGCGGGGGTGCCGAGCAGCGGGACGTGCACCACGGTGTGCAGGGTGGGCAGTTCGCGGCGGAGCTCGGCGACCACCTCGGAGCGGTCGTGGTCCTTGCCGCCGTAGTGGTAGCCGTCGACGGTGATCAGGGCGACGGGGGCCAGCTGCTGGAAGCGGTCGAGCACGCTGCGGGCGCCGAAGTCGGGGGCGCAGCTGGTCCAGACGGCGCCGACGGCGGCGCTGGCGAGCAGGGCGACGATCGCCTGCGGGATGTTGGGGAGGTAGCCGGCGACGCGGTCGCCGGGGGCGATGCCGCGCTCGCGCAGGGCGGCGGCGAGGGCGGCGACCTGGCGGCGGAGCTCGGCCCAGCTGACCGGGACGGGCTCGGCGGTCTTCTCGTCCAGGTGCAGGATCGCGGGCTTGTCGGCGTTCTCGGCGGCCTCGCCGTGGCGCAGCACGTGCTCGGCGTAGTTGAGCCGGGCTCCGGGGAACCACTCGGCGCCGGGCATCGCGGCGGAGCCCAGGACGGCGGTGGGCTGCTCGGAGAAGCGGACGTCGAACCACTCGGTGACGGCCCGCCAGAAGCGGGACAGGTCCTCGGTGGACCAGGCGTGCAGCGCGGCGTACCGGGCGGCGGCCTCGTCGTCGCCGGCTGCGGGCGCGAGCGGGGCGGCGGGGGCGCCGTGGTGCTCGGCGGCCCAGGCCTGGAAGGCGACGATCTGGGTTTCGGCGGCGCGAGCGGGGTCGGGCCGCCAGAGGGGCTGGTCCTGGTGTGGGGTGCTCACGGTGGTGTACTCCCGGCCGGTGGCAGGGGACGGGTGCCTTGTGGGTCCCGTCCGGACGACGCTGTCGGCTGGGACTCTGCCACGTGATCGTCGGTCCGCGCCAGGGTGTGCCCGCACCTTCGCCACCTCGGGGTTTCCGGTCACCGGGCCCGCTGCGGGGCCCGGGCCTAGCATCGGTGTATGGGAGAGCGAACTTTCGCGCCCTACGCGCCGCAGCTCCTGCTGGAGACCGACGGCGACTCGCAGGTGATGAGCCCGGGTCGCGAGTACCACGTCGGGCGTGATCCCGCCGGGGAGATCGTGTTCAGCGATCCCCGGGTGTCCTGGCATCACGCGGTTCTCCACGTGGACGGCGACCACTGGGCGCTCGACGACACCGGCTCGACCAACGGGACCTGGGCTTCCGGGGAACGGGTGAGCCATCTGGATCTGGCACCGGGCAGCACGCTGCGCTTCGGCAGTGCGCAGGACGGCCCGTACGCGACGCTGGCCGCGCTGCCGGAGCCCACCAGGACGGTGCGGGCACCGTCCGCGCTGACCAGGATCACCGGCTCGTACCGGCCGCCGACCAGGGTGCAGCGGCTGCCGGAGCGGGTGGTCCGGATCGGCCGGTCCGAGGACAACGACCTGGTGCTGGACGACCTCTCGGTCTCCCGGCACCACGCCGAGCTGCGGGCGAGACCCGACGGCCGGTACGAGATCGCCGACGTGGGCAGCCACAACGGGACCTTCCTGAACGGCTCGCCGGTGACGGTGGCCCTGGTCGGCCCGGAGGACCTGGTCGGCATCGGGCACTCGGTGTTCTGCCTGGTCGGGGACGAGCTGCAGGAGTTCGTCGACACCGGGGACGTGGACCTGGACGTGGACGGTCTGGTGGTGGAGGTCGCGGGCGGGCGGCGGCTGCTGGACGGGGTGACCTTCCCGGTCGGGCAGAAGTGCCTGCTGGCGGTGGCCGGGCCGAGCGGGGCGGGCAAGTCCACCCTGCTGAACGCGCTGACCGGGCTGCGCCCGGCGGACCAGGGTTCGGTCCGCTACGACGGCCGTGACCTGTACCGGGACTACGCGGAGCTGCGCCGGCGGATCGGGCTGGTGCCGCAGGACGACATCCTGCACACCCAGCTGACGGTCCGTCGGGCGCTGCGCTACGCGGCCGAGTTGCGGTTCTCCGGGGACACCACGCCCGAGGAGCGGGCCGCCCGGGTGGAGGAGGTGATCGGCGAGCTGGGGCTGGAGCAGCGGGCCGACCAGGTGATCTCCAGCCTGTCGGGCGGTCAGCGCAAGCGGGTGAGCGTGGCGCTGGAGCTGCTGACCAAGCCCTCGCTGCTCTTCCTGGACGAGCCGACCTCGGGCCTGGACCCGGGGATGGACCGCTCGGTGATGCAGATGCTGCGCGGGCTGGCGGACGACGGGCGGACGGTGGTGGTGGTCACCCACAGCGTGCTCAGCCTGGACCTGTGCGACCGGCTGCTGATGCTGGCGCCGGGCGGGAGGATCGCGTACTTCGGGCCGCCCGGGGAGGCGCTGGACTACTTCGGCTTCGCGCAGTGGCCGGAGGCCTTCGAGGCCTTCGAGGAGGACCGGGCCCGGGACTGGGCCGGTCAGTACCACGGCTCGGACGAGCACCGCCGGTACATCGCCGACACCATGGAGCGCCCGGCGCGGCCCGAGGTCTCCGCCGCGGTGCCCTCCCCCGTGCCGCCGCCGCAGGGCTGGTGGTCGCAGCTCGGGACGCTGGTGCGCCGGTACGCCAACGCGCTGACGGCGGACCGGACCTTCCTGGCGGTGATGATCGCGCTGCCGTTCGTGATGGGTGCGATGGCGCGGGCGCTGGCGGGCAGCAGTCTGGGCCCGGACACGGCGCTGAACGGGCTGCTGATCCTGTGCGTGGGCGGCGTGCTGACCGGCGCGGCCAACGCGGTGCGCGAGCTGGTGAAGGAGCGTTCGATCTACCAGCGGGAGCGGGCGGTGGGGCTCTCCAGATCGGCGTACCTCTGGTCGAAGATCGTGGTGCTGGGGACGATCACGGTGGTCCAGGCGGTGGTGCTGACGCTGGTCGGCCTGGCCGGGGTGAAGCTGAGACCGCAGGGCGGCGGCGGGGTGCTGATGCCGCCGCTGCTGGAGATCACGCTGGCGGTGGCGATGCTCTCGTTCACCGCGATGATGCTCGGTCTGGTGGTCTCCGCCCTGGTGAAGAAGGAGGAGGTGACCATGCCGCTGCTGGTGCTGCTGGCGATCGTGCAGGTGGTGTTCTGCGGGGCGCTGCTCCAGCTGAACGGGGTGCCGGTGCTCAACCAGCTCTCCTGGCTGGTGCCCTCGCGCTGGGCACTGGCCGCGATGGCCGCCACGGTGGACCTGCGGCAGGCGGTGCCGGGCGAGCTGACGGCGGATCCGCTGTTCCGCCACCAGCTGTCGACCTGGCTGCTGGACATGGGCGTGCTGCTCGGGCTGTCGGTGGTGTTCGGCTTCCTGGTGCTCCGGCTGCTGCGGCGGCAGGAGCCGGCCGTGATGCGCGGCTAGGCGGGCGCGGTGGAGGGCTTCCGCAGCACGCACGTGGTCCCCGAGGGCGGGCTGCCCAGCTGGGAGGGGCCGGACCCGTCCAGGCCCTCGGCCCGGCTGGACGCGCTGCTGCCGGTGATGCTGGCGGGCGCCAGCGGGGACTGGGCCCGGGTGGTCTGCTCCAACGGCTGGACCTGCTGGGTGGACGGGCGCCTGCTGGTGGCCCTCCCCCAGCGCCCGCCCGCCGCCGGGCGGCCCACCGCCACCGAGGCCGACCCGCGGCCGCTGCTGGCCGAGCTGGAGGCGGCGATCGGCCGCTACCGGGAGCTGCTGGACGAGTACGCGGACGGGCGGCTGAGCCTGGAGGACTTCCGGGCCCGGACGGCCGGGCTGCGGGTCGGCGCGGTGCTGGACGGGCCCTCGGCCTGGCTGCTGGACGTGGAGCGGGGGCGCTGGTCGTACTGCGCGGCGGCGCAGCTGCAGCCGTACGCCACCGTGGAGCCGGCCGAGGGCGGGACGGGGCGGACGTGAACGGGGTGACGCAGGCGGACCTGAGCGGGCAGCAGCTCGGCGGGTACCGGCTGGAGAAGATCATCGGGCGGGGCGGGATGGCGGTGGTCTACCGGGCCGAGGACCTGCGGCTGGGGCGGACGGTGGCGGTCAAGCTGCTGGCGCCGGAGCTGGCCCGCAACGACGTGTTCCGCGAGCGCTTCGCCCGCGAGTCGCGGGCCGCGGCGGCGATCGACCACCCGCACATCGTCCCGGTGTACGAGGCCGGGGAGACGGAGGGGGTGCTGTACATCGCGATGCGCTACGTGCGGGGCCGGGACCTGCGGGCGCTGCTGGACCGTCAGGGGCCGCTCACCGTGCGGCAGGCGGTGCGGATCACCGCGCAGGTGGCCTCGGCGCTGGACGCGGCGCACGCGCACCAGCTGGTGCACCGGGACGTGAAGCCGGGGAACGTGCTGGTGGCGGAGGGGACGGACAGCGACCACCCCGAGCACGTCTACCTGACCGACTTCGGGCTCACCAAGAAGTCGCTCTCGCTGACCGGACTGACCACGGTCGGGCAGTTCGTCGGGACGCTGGACTACGTGGCGCCGGAGCAGATCTCCGGGCGGCCGGTGGACGGGCGGTGCGACGTCTACAGCCTGGGGTGCGTGGTCTACGAGGAGCTGACGGGGACTCCGCCGTTCCGGCGCGAGGACGACCTGGCGCTGCTCTGGGCGCACCTGCACGACGAGGCGCCGTCGGTGCGCGAGCTGCGGCCGGACCTGCCGGCGGGCCTGGACGGGGTGCTGGGGCGGGCCTTGGCGAAGACTCCGGAGGAGCGGTACGCCTCCTGCCTGGAGTTCGTGGCGGCGCTGCGGGCGGCGGACGACGGGCGGCCGGTGGTGGTCGCCGCGGGGCCGACGCCGACCGAGGTGGTGCCGGTGGTGCCGGCGGTGGAGGAGGATCCGGTGCCGCCCGCGTGGGCGTGGCCGGTGTTCGTCCGGGAGCAGTGACGGGCCGTCAGCGGGGGTGGCGGCGACGGGCGGCGAGGCCGCCGAGCAGGCCGGCCAGGGCGCCCCAGAGGGCGGCGAGCGGGACGGTGCGCAGCAGGTCCGGGGTGAGGGAGACGCCGCCGCCCGTCGCGTCGAAGCCGAGCAGGGACAGGCCCAGGGCGGCGGAGATCCGGGTCACCAGGCCGAGCAGCAGGGCGGCCGCGGCGAGGGCGGCGGCGAGATGGGCCGCGTACTGCCAGAGGCGGGTGCCGGGGGCGGTGTGGCGGGCGGCGCCGTAGCCGGCGAGCAGGAGCGTCACGGCGGCGAGGGCCGCGAGCAGCCAGGCGCGGCCGTCGTGGGCGGCGAGGGTCGAGAGGTCGAGGGTGGCGTCCTGGCCGGAGGGGACGCGCAGGACCTCGGCGAGGGCGGGCGGCATGGGGAGGCCGATGTCGGTGGGGGCCGAGCCGTGCCAGGCACCGCCGAGGCCGATGCCGAGGGCCAGCCAGGCGAGGTTGGGCAGGGCCAGCAGCAGGACGGCGAAGGTGGTGCGGGGGTGGCCGGCCACGGCTGCGGTGACCAGGCCGGCGACGGCGGCCAGGGCGACGTAGAGCAGCAGCAGGGTGAGCACGGCGTGGGCGGCGGGCTGGACGGCGGAGCGGTACCGCAGCAGGGCGGGCGGGAGGGGTGCGCGGCGGGAGGCGAGCAGGGTGAGCAGCAGGACGCCCGCGAGCCAGAGCAGGCCGATGCCGAGGGTGGGGAGCAGGGCGGTGCGGAAGCCGACGGCCGGGGCGGCGCCGAAGGCCGCGCCGAGGTCGTCGAGCAGGGGGTCGCCGGTGGGGACGGCGAAGCTGTGCTCGGCGGGGAGCCGGAGCAGGGTGATCAGGACCAGCCAGAGGAGGGCGGTGCGGCCCGCTCTGGCGGCGAGTTCGGCGGGGGTGGCGACGGCGCGCAGGCGCAGCGGGCGGAGGAAGAGGTGGGCGGTGGCGAGGGCGCCGAGCAGGGTGACGGAGAGCGGCATGGCTTCCAGGCCGCCCTGCGCCTCGGCGACGAAGGCCGCCGTGCCGTTGAGCTCGACGGGCACGCCGAGGGCCATCAGCACGGTGGCGGCGACCACGGAGGGGAACGCGCCGTCGGGCAGGGAGTCGGCTCCGGCCAGCCAGAGGCCGAGGGCGGCCAGGCCTGCCATCAGGAGCAGCGGCACGACGGCGGTGAGGAGCGCCTCCGCCCAGGGACGGAGGTGGCGCGCGGCGGTGGACGGCGTACCGGCCTGGGACGGCATGGCGGCTCCCGGTGGACGGGGGTTCCCTGATCACCTCAGCTTCGGCCGGGCGCGCACGGTCGGCGAGCCGGAAGCGGTGACGCCAGGGGGCACGGGGCCACCGGGGTCACCACGGACGGCGGTGGTCGGCGCGACGGGTGGGGTGGGCGGGTCGAGAATGAGCGGCGGGGGAAGGCAGAAGCGCAGCCCTTGGAGGCAGCTCGTGAGCTCCCAACCGCCGTCCGAACCCACCGGTCCGTACTCGGGTCCGCCTTCGGGGGGTGGCGGGCCGTCGCCGACCGAGCCCGCGATGCCCCGTCCGTCGGCGGGCGGGCCGCCCACGGAGGTCGGGGCGACCCCGCCGGTGGAGCCGCCGAGCGGTGCCGGGTCCGCCGCGGGGTCGGGAGCCTCGTCCGGCGGGGTGGTGTCGGGGCCGCCGTCCGGGCCGCTGTCGGGGCCGAACGGAGGGCCGCCCTCGGGTGACGGGCCGTCGGGTGGCGGGGCGTCAGGCGTCGGGCCGCCCGGGGACGGGGGGCGGCGGTTGGTGCCGGCCGGGGGTGGCGGGGGCGGGCGCAGGCCGTGGTGGCGGGGGCCGAAGGGGTTGGCGGTGGTGGCCGTGGCGGCGGGGGCCGCGGTGCTGACGGTGGTGCTGACCAACGGGGGCGGGAAGGACACCAAGACCGAGGCCGCGCCGCAGGTGGCGTTGCAGCCGGTGGCGGCGTCCGGGCCCGATCCGTTCACCGGGTCGGTGGCGGTGGTGGCGATGTCGGAGAGCGCGACGGCTTCCGGGGCGGCGAGCGCCTCGGGGTCGGCGACGGGCCGGACGGTCACGGGTTCGGACCCGGGCCTGTACGGGGGCAGCCGGCAGACGGCCAGCTGCGACGTGCCGAAGCTGTCGGCCTTCCTGACGTCGGATCAGGCCAAGGGCAGGGCCTGGGCCGGGGTGCTGGGCATCGACCCGTCCACCATCGACCCCTACCTGCGCTCGCTCACCCCGGTGGTGCTGCGTTCGGACACCCGGGTGACCAACCACGGTTTCGCCAACGGCGTGGCCACCCCGTACCAGTCGGTGCTGCAGAGCGGGACGGCGGTGCTGATCGACGGGCGCGGGCTGCCCCGGGTGCGGTGCGCCTGCGGCAATCCGCTGCTGCCGCCGGCCGCGCTGGCGGTGCCGCCGGCGTACTCGGGGACGCCGTGGCCGGCGTTCAAGCCGCAGGACACCGTGGTGGTGAGCCCGGCGCCGTCGCCGCTGAAGGACGTGACGGTGGTGGACCCGTCGAGCGGGCAGTCGTACGCGCACGGGGTGGGTTCGCCGTCGGCCTCCGGCTCCGCGTCGTCCTCGGGCTCGTCCTCGGGTTCGCCGTCCGGGTCGGGCTCCGCCTCGCCTGGCTCGCAGTCCCCCGGGGCCCCGTCCTCCTCGCCCTCCGGCCGGTCGGGTTCGCCGTCGGTCGGGCAGCAGCAGTCCGGCGCGCCGTCCGGAGCCGGGTCCGGGTCGGGCTCGGCGGCGCAGAGCAAGGCGGCGTCGCCGTCGGGCGGTGCGAGCCAGCGGCAGGTGCAGAGCCCGGCCCAGCAGAGTCAGGGACAGCAGAGCCAGGGCCAGCAGCAGAGCCCCGCCCAGAGCCAGGTGCGCAGCCCCGTGCAGAGCCCGGCCGCCGGTCAGTCGTAGGCGCCCTTGAACCAGGCCTCGGCGATCTGGGTGTGCAGCGGGAAGGCCAGCCTGGTCGGCAGGGTGAGCAGGTGCCAGCCGTCCGTCTCGTCGGTGGGGACGGACGGCGGCAGCGAGTCGAGGGTGCGCGGCGGGAAGAGGGCGAAGAGCATCAGGAAGGCGCCGCGCTCGTCGCTGCCGGTGTCGGCCAGCCGGGCCTGGGCGGGGTCGACCTCCAGGCCGGCCTCCTCGCGGAGTTCGCGGGCGGCGCCGGTCTGCCAGTTCTCGCCGTAGTCGATGTAGCCGCCGGGGAGGGCGAGCTCGCCGTAGCCGGGCTCGATGGTGCGGCGGATGACGAGCAGGGCGCGGGTGCCGTCCGGCTGCTCGACGGGCTGGAGGGCGACGGCGACCGGCAGCGGGTTGCGGTAGCTGATCTCGCCGCAGCCGGGGCAGGTGCGCGGCCAGGTGGTGGTGCCGGGCGCGTACGGGGTGCCGCACCAGTGGCAGTGCGTGAAGGGGCCTGTCATGGCTGGATGCTAGTCGGAGCGGGTGACGGTGCGTCAGTGTCTCGCGGGACGGGACGGGCATCCGTCGGCGATCTTGCGCGTTGTAGCGTGCGGTGGTCGGCGTACGGAGGGTGAGGACAGTGGGGAACGCGTTCGTGCGGGCGTTGGCGGCGGGGCCGCTGGTGCTGGACGGGGGGCTGTCGAACCAGTTGGCGGACGCGGGGCAGGACCTCTCGGACGAGCTGTGGTCGGCGCGGCTGCTGGCGGACGATCCGGCGGCGTTGACGGCGGCGCACCGGGCGTACGTCGAGGCCGGCGCCCAGGTGGTCATCACCTCCAGCTACCAGGCGAGCTTCGAGGGCTTCGCCCGGCGGGGGGTCGAGCCCGAGGAGGCCGTGCGGCTGCTCGGGGAGAGCGTGGCGCTGGCCCGGGCGGCGGGGCCGGAGTGGGTGGCGGCCTCGGTGGGGCCGTACGGGGCGGTGCTGGCGGACGGGTCGGAGTACCGGGGGCGGTACGGGTTGACGGTCGGTCAGCTGGTGGACTTCCACGGGCCGCGGCTGGAGGTGCTGGCGGCGGCCGGGCCGGACGTGCTGGCGGTGGAGACGGTGCCGGACGCCGTGGAGGCCGAGGCGGTGCTGCGGGTGCTGGACGGGCTGGGGGTGCCGGCCTGGCTGTCGTTCTCGGTCGACGGGGAGCGGACCAGGGCGGGGCAGCCGCTGGCGGAGGCCGCGGCGCCGGCGGCCGGGGTGCCGGAGGTGGTGGCGGTCGGGGTGAACTGCTGCTCGCCCCAGGACGCGGACCGTGCGGTGAAGGTGGTGGCGGAGGCGGCCGGGAAGCCGGTCGTGGTCTACCCGAACAGCGGTGAGGGCTGGGACGCCGGAGCCCGCGACTGGCGGGGCGGTTCGACCTTCGTGCCCGAACGCGTGGCGCAGTGGCTGGCGGACGGGGCCCGGCTGGTGGGAGGGTGCTGCCGGGTCGGCCCGGCGGAGATCGCGGCGCTCGCCCGGGTGGTGCGGGAGGCCGACGTGACCGACGGAACTGACAGTCGCTGACGGAGAACGTGCGCGCCCGGCCGTCGGCCTGGCAGACTCGGGGCGATACCACTGCGGTCGACAATGTCGACCGCCTGTCAGCGGAGGTACACATGCCAGGGCCGATCCAGTCGCTCTCCCGGGCTGCCGCGATCATGCGGCTGCTGGCCGGTGGCGAACGGCGGCTGGGCCTGTCGGAGGTGGCCACCGCGCTGGACCTGGCCAAGGGCACCGCGCACGGCATCCTGCGCACCCTCCAGCAGGAGGGGTTCGTCGAGCAGGACCCGGAGAGCGGGAAGTACCAGCTGGGCGCCGAGCTGCTCCGGCTCGGGCAGAGCTACCTGGACGTGCACGAGCTGCGGGCCAGGGCGCTGGTCTGGGCCGACGACCTGGCCCGGGCCAGCGGGGAGACGGTCTACCTCGGGGTGCTGCACCAGCAGGGCGTGCTGATCGTGCACCACGTGTTCCGCCCGGACGACACCCGGCAGGTGCTGGAGGTGGGCTCGATGCAGCCGCTGCACTCCACCGCGCTCGGCAAGGTGCTGCTGGCGTACGACCCGGTGGCCCGGGGCGAGCTGGGCGACGGGCCGTTGGAGTCGTACACCTCGCGCACGCTCACCGACCTGGCGGACATCGACGCCGAGGCGGCGCTGACCAGGGAGCGGGGCTGGGCCGCGGCGGTGGAGGAGACCTGGGACGGCGTGGCCTCGATCGGCGCGCTGATCCAGGACCGCCGGCGCAATCCGGTGGGGGCGGTGTGCATCAGCGGGGCGGTGGAGCGCGTCTGCGAGGACGGGTTCGTGAAGCCCTCCCTGGTGGCCTCGGTGCGCAGCGCGGCCCGGGCCATCTCCCGGGACCTGGGTGCCGGGCGTTTCTAGCCGGGCGTTTCCAGCGGTCACATCTGACGCTTCGTGAGCTTCCCGCAGGCGCGGGCAGGTTGATTCCTGCCCGCGCCTCTGCGTTTTGTCCGCTTTTCCGGTGACAAGGGTGCTGATTTCCCCGGCACCGGGGGATCACCGTGAGTGATGGATCACAGGTCGGTCACCCGCCCTTGACGCGGGGGCGACCACAGGGGGAAGCTTCCGCATGACGGTCGACATTGTCGAACGGTGTCCGGAGCGACCGGAACGCCACCCGTCAGCGCACGACCCCGGGACGGGAACGTGCACCTCCCCCACCTGCTCCGGTCACGGACGAAGGAGTCCTTTGTGTCCGCGTTCACCAACGGCGACATCTTTGTCGGCGAAACCCTCGGCACCGCCGCACTGATACTCCTGGGCGGCGGCGTCTGCGCCGCAGTGACCCTCAAGAAGTCCAAGGCCGTCAACGCCGGCTGGCTCGCCATCACCTTCGGCTGGGGCTTCGCGGTGATGATCGCCGCCTACATGTCCGCCCCGAAGTCCGGCGCCCACCTGAACCCCGCCGTCACGCTGGCGATCGCCGCCGACACCGGCGAGTGGGGCAAGGTCCCGCTCTACCTCGGCAGCCAGCTGCTCGGCGCGATGATCGGCGCCGCCCTGGTCTGGGTCACCTACCTCGGCCAGTTCCAGGCGAACGACGCCCCCACCCTGGGCATCTTCGCCACCGGCCCCGAGGTCCGGAACCCGGTGCAGAACCTGCTCACCGAGATCATCGGCACCTTCGTGCTCTGCCTGGCCATCCTCACCCAGGGCCTGACCAAGGGCCTGGGCCTGTCCGGCACCGGCATCCTGATCGTGGCCTTCACCGTGGTCGGCATCGGCCTCTCGCTGGGCGGCCCGACCGGCTACGCCATCAACCCGGCCCGTGACCTGGGCCCGCGCATCGTGCACGCCCTGCTGCCCATCCCGCACAAGGGCGGCTCCGACTGGTCCTACGCCTGGGTGCCGGTGGCCGGCCCCGTCATCGGCGGCCTGCTGGCCGGCGGCTTCTACCACCTGGCGTTCTGACAGCCTGTTGGTTTGCCCCACTCCTGAGCACGGGGACTGACCACTCGTCAGTCCGATCTTCCCGAACCCCCATTCGAGCCGAGGACCCTCCATGACCTCCACTGGCAACTACGTCGCCGCGATCGACCAGGGCACCACCTCCAGCCGCTGCATCATCTTCGGCGAGGACGGCCGGATCGTCGCCGTCGACCAGCAGGAGCACAGCCAGATCTTCCCGCAGCCCGGCTACGTCGAGCACGACGCCGCCGAGATCTGGACCCGGGTGCAGTCCGTGGTCCGCGGCGCGCTGGAGAAGGCCGGACTGACCAAGGACGACATTCGCGCCATCGGCATCACCAACCAGCGCGAGACCACCGTGCTGTGGGACAAGAACACCGGCCAGCCGGTGCACAACGCGCTGGTCTGGCAGGACACCCGGACCGAGGCGCTCTGCCGCGAGCTGGGCCGCAACGTCGGCCAGGACCGCTTCCGCCGCGAGACCGGCCTCCCGCTGGCCAGCTACTTCGCCGGCCCGAAGATCCGCTGGCTGCTGGACAACGTCGAGGGCCTGCGCGAGCGCGCCGAGGCCGGCGACATCCTGTTCGGCACCATGGACACCTGGGTGATCTGGAACCTCACCGGCGGCGTCAACGGCGGCAAGCACGTCACCGACGTGACCAACGCCAGCCGCACCATGCTGATGAACCTCGCCACCCTGGCCTGGGACGAGCGGATCGCCGAGTCGATGGGCGTCCCGCTCCAGGTCCTCCCGGAGATCCGCTCCTCCGCCGAGGTCTACGGCCACGCGGTCGGCGACCTGGAGGGCGTCCCGGTGGCGGCCGCGCTCGGCGACCAGCAGGCCGCGCTGTTCGGCCAGACCTGCTTCAACGAGGGCGAGGCCAAGTCCACCTACGGGACCGGCACCTTCCTGCTGCTGAACACCGGCGAGAAGATCGTCAACTCGTACCACGGCCTGCTCACCACCGTCGGCTACCAGATCGGCGACCAGGCCCCGGTCTACGCCCTGGAGGGCTCGATCGCGGTCACCGGCTCGCTGGTGCAGTGGCTGCGCGACCAGCTGGGCATCATCTCCACCGCCGCCGAGATCGAGACCCTGGCCTCGACCGTCGACGACAACGGCGGTGCCTACTTCGTGCCGGCCTTCTCCGGCCTGTTCGCCCCGTACTGGCGCTCCGACGCCCGCGGTGTGATCGCCGGTCTGACCCGGTACGTGACCAAGGGCCACCTGGCCCGCGCCGTGCTGGAGGCCACCGCCTGGCAGACCCGCGAGGTCGTCGACGCCATGCAGAAGGACTCCGGCGTGGAGCTCACCGCCCTCAAGGTGGACGGTGGGATGACCTCCAACAACCTGCTCATGCAGAACATCGCGGACGTCCTGGACGCCCCGGTCGAGCGGCCCTACGTGGCCGAGACCACCGCGCTTGGCGCGGCCTACGCGGCCGGCCTCGCGGTCGGCTTCTGGCCGGACCTGGACACCCTGCGGGCCAACTGGCACCGCGCCGCCGAGTGGACCCCCCGGATGGACGAGGCCACCCGCGAGCGGGAGTACAAGAAGTGGCTCAAGGCCGTGGAGCGCACCATGGGTTGGGTGGAGGAGGACGAGGAGAGCTGACCGTCACGCCGGTCGGGGCCGCAGCGGCCCCGACCGGCCAGCGTCGTTTCTTGACGGCCTCTCAGCAGGAGGCCGCAGCGCAGTACTACGAGAGGAGACGCGGCGCCGCCCGCACCGGCACCGCAACACACACCATGGCTTCCATCCCGACCCTGGGCGCCGGCTACACCACCGGACGTACCGCCTCCCGCGCCGAGGCCCGCGAGCTGCTGGGCAAGGCCACCTACGACCTCCTGGTGATCGGCGGCGGCATCCTCGGCACCGCCACCGCCTGGACCGCCGCCCAGTCGGGCCTCAAGGTCGCCATGGTGGACGCGGGCGACTTCGCCGGCGCCACCTCCTCCGCCTCCTCCAAGCTGGTCCACGGCGGTCTGCGCTACCTGCAGACCGGCGCGGTCAAGCTGGTCGCGGAGAACCACAAGGAGCGCCGCGTCCTCTCCACCGACGTGGCCCCGCACCTGGTCAACCCGCTGACCTTCTTCGTGCCGGTCTACAAGGGCGGCCCGCACGGCGCCACCAAGCTCGGCGCCGGCGTCTTCCTCTACTCCGCGCTCTCCGCCTTCCGCGACGGCATGGGCCGGGTCTCCACCGCCGCGCACGCCGCCCAGCAGGTGCCCGCGCTGCGCACCGAGGGCCTGCGCTCGGTCGCCGTCTACGGCGACCACCAGATGAACGACTCCCGGGTCGCCGTGATGACGGTGCGCGCGGCGGTCGAGGCCGGGGCCGTGGTGCTCAACCACGCCGAGGTGACCGGACTGCGCTTCACCGGCGGCCGGGTGACCGGTGCCGAGCTGAAGGACCGTCTGGACGGCACCGAGTTCGGCGTCAACGCGCGCCTGGTGCTCAACGCCACCGGCCCGTGGGTCGACCACCTGCGCCAGATGGAGGACAAGGGCGCCGCCCCGTCCATCCGCCTGTCCAAGGGCGCGCACGTGGTGGTCAAGCGGCGCACCCCGTGGCGCGCGGCGCTCACCATCCCGATCGACAAGTACCGCGTGTCGTTCGCGATCCCGTGGGAGGACCACGTCCTGCTCGGCACCACCGACGAGGAGTACACCGGTGACCCGCGCGACGTGCGCGCCACCGAGGCCGACATCGACCAGATCATGGGCGAGGCCGGCCACGCGATCCGCGACGAGCACCTGGACCGCGACCTGATCACCTACGCCTTCGCCGGCCTGCGCGTGCTGCCCGGCGGCCCGGGCGACACCGCCGCCGCCAAGCGCGAGACGGTCGTCACCGAGGGCCGGGGCGGCATGCTCTCGGTGGCCGGCGGCAAGTGGACGACGTACCGTCACATCGGCCGCACCGTCCTGGAGAAGCTGGCCCACGTGCCCGGCACCGGTCTGCGCGAGGACATGTCCCCGATCCCGGCCACCGTCCCGCTGCCCGGCGTCGGCGCCCCGAACGCGGTGGCCCACCGCCTGCTCGTGGACCGCGAGCCCGGCTCACGGATGGAGCCGCTGGTGGCCAAGCACCTGGCCTCGCACTACGGCACCCTCTCCTTCGAGATCGCCCACCTGATCGCGGAGAACCCCGAGCTCGGCGAGCCGATCCACGCCGACGGCCCGGACGTCTGGGCCCAGGTCGCGTACGCCGCGGACAACGAGTGGGCGTACACCGCGGACGACGTGCTGCGCCGCCGCACCACCATGACGGTCCGTGGGCTCGACACCCCGGAGATCCGGGCCGAGGTGGACGCCTTCCTGGCGAAGCGCGGCAAGAAGTAAGGCACCGTCAGTACGGCCGGAACGGCCCGCCCCTTGCCACGGGGGGCGGGCCGTTCCGGCGTTCAGCGGCGCAGTCGGTTCCGCCAGGAGCCGGGCCCGTCGGCGGCGGCCTTCGCGGGACCGGGCCAGCCGAGCACCTCGCCCGCGAACCAGATGGCGGGCCGGTCGGCGGCCCACCCGTTGAGCACGGCCGCGACCCGCTCCGCGTCGGCCAGGCCGGCGAACAGGCCGTCCGGGCCGGTGCGGACGCCGAGTTCGGCGAGGGCGTCCCCGGACGGGTCGTGGCAGCGCCAGGTGTGCAGGTGGCCGGCGTCGTAGCCGATCACCTCCCAGCCGAGGCGGGTGCCGCCCTCGTCGAGGGCGGGCGGGGAGGCGAGGTTGGCGAGCAGCACCGGGTCATCGCCGTCGGCCTTGCGGACCGCCCTGGCCAGCACCTTCGCCTGACCGGGGGTCACCAGCAGTCCGAGCAGCCGGGCCGGCGGCCCGATCCGCAGCCGGGCGCAGGCCGCCAGCGCGGCCTCCCGGGAGGAGAACCAGTGGTCGTCCCGCGGCAGTTGGCCGACCCGGCAGGCGGCGACGGAGACCTCGTCCCCCTCCGGTTCGACCACCAGGTAGCCGGCCACCACGGCGGCCTCGTCCGCGGAGCGCGGCGGGGGCAGGCGGCGGGTCTGCTTCACCAGCAGAGGCAGCCGGTCGCAGCGCTCGGGGAGGCGGCGCTCCTCCAGCCAGAACAGGTAGCCGCGCAGGTCCTCCTGGAGCAGCTGGTCGATGTAGTCGACGTAGCCGCGCAGCTCCTGGACCAGCTGGTCCTGCTCCCGGTCGCCGGTGCCGGCGCGGTGCGCGGCGGCCTTGAGGGCCCACTCCTTGACCCGACCGCGCTCGTACCACCAGGCCCGGACGGCGGCCGGGGTCCAGTGCTGGTCGCCGTCCATCGCGTAGTGGCGGTCGGGGTGCTTGCGGACCTCGGCGACCAGGCTCTGGACCTGCAGGACGTCGGTGGGCTGACGGTAGACCAGGTCGGCCACCACCCGCTCCTCGTGGGCGAGCAGCTCGGCGGCGTCGCGCGGCGGGGAGTCGGCCTCCCGGACGGTGCCGTAGAACGGGCCCGGGACACCGCGCCAGTTGCGTTCGGCCCAGCGGCCGTCGAACGGGTCGCCCTCCCGGGCGACCTCCCGGAGAGCCGCCGGGACCGGATCCCAGTACCTCGCGGACACGTACGCCCCTCCCCCGTGGAAACACCGGACGGCCGCCACCCTTCCAGCGGAGGGTGGCGGCCGTCCATGGCCCGGCCGGGCTAGATGATCAGGCTCAGCGGGAGGATCAGGCAGATCGCGGTGACCGAGATCAGGGTCTCCATCACCGACCAGGACTTGAGGGTCTGACCGACCGTCATGCCGAAGTACTCCTTCACCAGCCAGAAGCCCGCGTCGTTGACGTGCGAGAGGAAGAGCGAGCCGGCGCCGATGGCGAGCACCAGCAGGGCGGCGTGGGTGGTGGAGAGGTCGGCGGCCAGCGGGGCGACGATGCCGGCGGCGGTGATGGTGGCGACGGTGGCGGAGCCGGTGGCCAGGCGGATCAGCACGGCGATCAGCCAGCCGAGCAGCAGGGCCGAGATGTGCCACTTGGCCGACCAGGAGCTGACGGCGTCCCCGACGCCGACGTCGATCAGGGTCTGCTTGAAGCCGCCGCCCGCGCCGACGATGAAGACGATGCCGGCGATCGGGGCGAGCGACTTCTCCATGGTGGTGGAGATCCGGGCCTTGGTGAAGCCGGCCGCCCGGCCGAGGGTGACCATGCCGAGCAGGGTGGCGGCGAGCAGTGCGATCAGCGGGGAGCCGATGAAGTCGGCGATCCGCTGGGGCATCGCCTTGGGGTCGTCGATGACCACGTCGGCCAAGGCCTTGCCGAGCATCAGGACCACCGGCAGCAGGATGGTGGTGAGGACGGCGGCGAAGGAGGGGGTGCGCTCGGGCTTCTCGGTGGCGGGCGGGGCCGGGGGCAGCTCCAGCGGGCCGACCCAGCGCTCGGCGAAGCGGGCGAACAGCGGGCCGGCCACGATCAGGGTGGGCACCGCGATCAGCAGGCCGAGCGCCAGGGTGACGCCGAGGTCCGCCTTGAGGGCGTCGACGGCGACCAGCGGGCCCGGGTGCGGGGGCACCAGGCCGTGCAGCACGGAGAGCCCGGCCAGCGCGGGGATGCCGAGGCGGATCAGCGGGACGTTCCCGCGCCGGGCGACCAGGATCACGATCGGGATCAGCAGCACCACCCCGACCTCGAAGAACAGCGGCAGGCCGAGCACGGCGGCGATCAGCGCCATCGACCAGGGCAGCATGCGCTTGGAGGAGCGGCGCAGCACGGTGTCGGCGACGATGTCCGCCCCGCCGGAGTCGGCGAGCAGCTTGCCGAGCATGGCCCCGAGGCCGATCAGCAGGCCGACGCTGGCCACGGTGGAGCCGAAGCCGGCCGAGAAGCTGGAGAGCAGCTTGTCGAAGGGGGCGCCCGCGACGGCGGCGAGCACGCCGGAGCCGAGGATCAGGGCGAGGAAGGGGTGCAGCTTGAAGCGGGTGATCAGCAGCACGATGACGCCGATGCCGAGCAGCACCGCGAGCAGCAGGACGCCGTCGCTGGAGGTGTGCGGGAGCGGGGCGGCGAGGAGTTGGGTGGTCACGCGAGGTCTCCGTTGAACAGGCGCGGGGTGTGGGGGAGGTGGGGGTGCGGGGTCAGGCGGACCGGGCCGTGATCAGGTCGGCGGCGCGGTCGGCCAGTTCGGCGGGGGTGTGGTCGACGTCCAGGGCGAAGCCGGGCTCGTCCGCCCGGAGCGGTTCGAGCGCGGCGTACTGGGAGTCGAGCAGGGTGGCCGGCATGAAGTGGCCGGTGCGGGCGGCCAGCCGGGAGCCGATCAGTGCCCGGTCGCCGGTCAGGTGGACGAAGCGGGTGGCCGGGGCCTGGGAGCGCAGGGTGTCGCGGTAGCTCCGCTTGAGCGCGGAGCAGGCCACCACTCCCCCGGTGCCCTCGGCGACCCGGCCGCCGAGCCAGTCGGCGAGGGCCAGCAGCCAGGGCTGCCGGTCGGCGTCGTCGAGCGGGACGCCGGCGGCCATCTTGGCGATGTTCGCCGGCGGGTGGAAGTCGTCGGCCTCCGCGTACGGGAGGCCGAGCCGCTCGGCCAACAGGCGGGCGACGGTGGTCTTGCCGACGCCCGACACGCCCATCACCACGAGGGTGGGCGGCTGGTTCTCGACGCTGAGACCCATGGCTGGTGCTCCTTGTTCTGACTGGTCACGACTGACACTGCCGCAAAGGTATGACTTATTCAAGGGGCGGCAACCCAATCGTCATACATATGTGGCGAAGATATCCTGAGCCGATGGAGATCCAGGGCCTGCCCGGCCGACTGCTCGCCGACCTCGGACCGGCCATCGCCTCCGGCGAGATCCCCGAGGGCGCGGTGCTGCGCAGCGAGGAGCTCGAGGCGAAGTACGGGGTGTCCCGGACGGTGGTCCGGGAGGCGGTGCGCATCCTGGAGTCGATGCGGATGGTCGCGCCCCGGCGCCGGGTCGGCATCACCGTGCAGCCCAAGGCCGGCTGGGACGTCTTCGACCCGCTGGTGATCCGCTGGCGCCTCGCCGGGGCGGACCGCTCCGCGCAGCTGCGTTCACTGGGATCGCTGCGGGTCGCGGTGGAGCCGGCGGCCGCCGCCCTGGCGGCCGTCCACGCCACCGACGACCACCGGCGCGAACTCGGCGCCCTGGCGGTCGAGCTGACGGTCAGTGCCCGCTCCGACCTGTCGGTCTTCCTGCAGCACGACATCGCCTTCCACGCGACGGTGCTGCGCGCCTCCGGCAACGAGATGTTCGCCCACCTGGGCGACACCGTCGGCGCCGTGCTGACCGGGCGCACCGAGCACCAGCTGATGCCGCATCAACCCGAGCCGTACGCGGTCGCGCTGCACCGCGAGGTCGCCGACGCGATCTGCGAGGGCCGCTCGGGGGACGCCGAGACGGCGATGCGCACCATCGTCCAGGGAGCCCTCGACGAGCTGAACGAGGTGCTGGGCTAGCAGGCCGCCGTGAGCAGCAGGGCGTGGCGGGTCCAGCGGCGGGTGGGGTGGAAGTCGAGGCCGGCGAGGGTGTCGAGAAGGGCTTCCGCCGCGCCCAGGCTGACGGTGCGGTAGGGGGCCGGGGCGCGGCGGATGAGCTCGGCGGCGAGGTCGCGGGCGATGCCGGGGCGGGCGTCCGGGTCGGCGCAGAGGGTGTCGATCCAGAGGTCGTGCGGGGCGTCGGGCCATTCGAGGGTGAGGGCGAAGCCCACGGGCGGGCCGTCCTCGTGGAGGGTGGCCAGCAGGCAGGAGTCCCGGCGCAGGCAGGGGTGGCGCAGGGTGGAGACCAGGGCCTCGTCGCCGCCGCGGGTGCGGACCGCCCCGGCGGTGGCGCGGCGGTAGAGCTCGCCCATCCGGGCGGCGTCGCCGGGGCGGAGCGGGCGGAAGGACAGTCCGGGGCCGGCCGCCGGGAGGGGGCGGATCGGGGCGCTGGCCTCCAGGAAGGGGGTGGCCGTGAAGCCGCGGGCGGTCAGCATCGCGCGCAGGCCGGTGTCCTCGCCGAGGCAGTCGACCACCAGCTCGACCAGGGTGGAGGAGGCGGTGGCGGCGGCCCGGTCCACCGCCCAGTCCAGCAGCGCACCGCCGACGCCGCGACGCCGCCAGGGGCCGAGCACCTCCCCCGCGCACTCGACCAGGGCGAAACCCCCGCCCCAGTCCTGCCGGTTGGCCGCGTAGCCGGCGATCCGGCCGCCCACCCGGGCCACCACGGCGTCGCCGTCGGCCAGCGAGCGCGCCAGCACGGCCATCCGCTGGCCGTCCATCCCGGCGGCGCCGCCGCGGCCGTACGCCTCCAGGGCGTCGTTCAGTTCGGGGAGCTGATCCGGGGTCAGCTGCCGCAGCTCGGTCACGACGGTCTCCCCCGGAGTTCGGCGGTGCGGTGGGCGGCGGTGCGGTGCAGCGCAGTGTGGTGCAGGGCGCTGTGGTGCAGGGCGTGCAGCAGCAGGGCGGTGGCGGTGACGCCCGGGGCCTCCTCGGGGCCGGGCAGGTACTCGACCAGGTCGAGGCCGGCCACCGGGAGGCGCTCGCACAGGGCGGTGAGCAGGCCGAGCGCCTCGCGGTAGGACCAGCCGCCGGGCAGCACCGTGCCGGTGCTGGGCATCACGGCCGGGTCGAGCACGTCCAGGTCGAAGCTGAGGTGCCAGTCCAGGCCGGCCGGCAGGCGGCGGACGATCTCGTCCGGGTCGGTCTCCAGGGCGGTGCGGCCGGGCCAGCGCTGGAGCTTCGCGCAGGCCTCGGGACGCTCCGGGGTGAGCTGGCGGACGCCGAACTGGGCGACGCAGGCCACCGCCTCGCTGCCGAGCACCCAGTCCAGGAAGTTCCCGTGGTGCACGCCGGTGCGCGGACCGGTGCGCACCCGGCCGTAGTCGTGGTGGGCGTCGAAGTGCAGCACTCCGATCGGGTGGTGACGGCGGGTCAGGCCGTCCACCACCCGCAGGGTGAGCGAGTGGTCCCCGCCGAGGACCACCGGGACCTTGCCGGCCTGGGCGGTCAGCGCGACCAGCTGCTCCAGGTCGTCCAGCAGGTCCGCACCGCCCGCGCCCGGCACGGCCGTCAGGTCGCCGACGTCGGCGAGCGCGACCCCGGCGAGCAGCCGGCGGTCGTGCTCGGCGTCGTACATGCCGCGCAGCCCGGGGTCGGCCCGGAAGACGGTGGTGCTGACCCGGCGCAGCGCCTCGGGGCCGAACCGGGCGCCGGGGCGGTAGGAGACGCCCTGGTCGTAGGGCGCGCCGATCACCACGAAGGCGGCCGGGCCGTTGAGTGCCTCGGCCACCGTGGAGAGCGGCGTGCCGTACAGGCCGGTGCTGCGCCCGGGGCCGGCCGCGGTCTCCTGGGCCTGTAGCGCGCCCGCCTCGACGAGCACGGCGACCGTCCGGCGGACGGCCTCGGAGCTGCCGGGGGCGGTGCGCTCCAGTCGGGCGGCGACCGCCTCCGCCGTGGCGGGGACGGCGAACTGGGAGAGCACGTGCAGCGCCCGGCGGCCGAGCCTGACGCTGCGTCCGGTCTCGGGCCAGACCAGCTCGCTCTCCTCGCCGCCGCCGTCCAGCCTGGCCGCGCCCGGGGTGACCCGCAGCGTCTCGTTCACCGGCGCCGCCCGTCGTGTGCGCCGTCGGCCGCGGCCGGCTGCACCGCGGACGGCACCGGCGCGGACGGCTCCAGCGTGGTCAGCCAGGCCGCGCGGAGCCGCGCGTACGGGCCGTCCGCGTCGCGCAGGTCCTTCGGAGCGCCGCTCTCGACGATCCGGCCGTGCTCCAGCACCACCACCCGGTCGCTGCGCTCGGCCGTCCAGAGGTCGTGGGCGACCTGGATCACGGTCGTCCCGGCCAGCGAGCGGGAGAGCTCGGCGGTGAAGTGCCCGGCGGCCCGCTCGGAGAGCCCGGCGGTGGCCTCGTCGAGCAGCAGGACCCGGGGGCGGCGCAGGAAGAGCCGGGCGAGGGCGAGTTGGCGCGCCTGGGCCGGGGTCGGCGGGTGGCCGTCCTCGCCGAGGGCGGTGGCCAGGCCGCCGGGCAGTCCGCGGACCCAGCCGTCGGCGTCGGCGGAGGCCAGGGCCGCCCACAGCTCGTGCTCCTCGGCCTCGGGGCGCGCCAGGGTGAGGTTGTCCCGGACGGTGCCGTGGAAGACGTGGTCCTCCTGGGCGACCAGCACCACCTCCGCGCGGCCGCCGACGGCCGCCTCCTGACGGCCGATCAGCACCCGGCCGGAGTCCGGCCGCAGGGCGCCGGCCAGCAGGGTGGCGAGGGTGGTCTTGCCCGCCCCGGAGGCGCCCACCAGGCAGATCCGCTCGCCGGCCGCCACGTCCAGGTCGAGGGAGTGCAGGACGGGGGCGCCCTCGGCGTAACCGAAGGTCAGGGCCTCGCAGCGGACCGGCAGCCCGGCCGGGCCCGGCCCGGTGCGAGCCGCCGGGAGGTCGAGGGCACCGACCCCGACGCCGAGGATGCGGCCGAGGGCTGCCCCGGCGGCCTGGGCCTCGCCGAACCAGTAGATGAGGTCGTCCAGCGGGGTCAGCACCGCCCGCAGGTAGAGCGCGATCACCGCCACGTCGCCGACCTGGGCGTGGCCGCCGCGCACCAGCCAGGCGCCCCAGCCGACCACCACCAGCAGCGGCAGGTGGTAGCCCGCCTGCACGGCGGGGAACCAGGCGCGCTCCAGCCGGACCGGCTCCCCGGCCAGCCGCCGCCAGGAGCCGACGCTCCGTCGGGCCGCCTCCCGCCGGGCCGGGCCCAGGCGCAGCGTGGTGACGGCCTCGTGGCCGCGGACGGTCTCGGTGAGCGCACCGGTGGCGGCGGCCCGGGCGGCCAGCTCCTCCCCGTACGCCTTCGGCGCGCGCCGCACGTACCACCGGGTGGAGAGCAGGATCGGCGGGACCCCGACCAGGCAGCCGAGCGCGACCAGCGGGTCGACCAGGAAGGCGGCGCCGAGGGTCATCGCCACCGTGACGGTGCCGACCACCGTCTCGGGCAGGCCGGTGCGGGTGATGTCCTGGACGGCGTCCATGTCGGAGGTGGAGCGGGAGAGCACCTCGCCCTGGTCGACCGTCTCCAGTTCGCGCACCGGCATGGCGAGCAGGCCGTCCAGGAAGTCGTTGCGCAGGACCGCGAAGATCCGCTCGCCGAGGGCGAAGGACCAGGAGGCGGCGGTGAAGGCCAGGCCGGCGTGCACCACGAGGGCGGCCAGGATCAGCAGCACCGGGCCGAGCAGGCCGACGGCCCGCCCGTCCGCGATCCGGTCCACCAGCGAACCGAGCACCAGCGGCGGCACCAGCCCGCCGGCCACGGCGGCCGCGTGCACCAGCACGATCGCGGTCAGCCGGCCCCCGAACCGGGCGGCGAGCCCACCGACCCGGCGGCGGACGGCGGTGCGGTCGGCGACCGGCAGCACCGGCGCGGGCCCGGCCACCGCCCGGCCCCCGGGCCCGGACGGCACGTCAGCCACCGGCGGGGCCGGGGAGAGGGACGGAGCGTCAGACATCGGAGCCCTCCTCGACGGCCAGGACGTGGTCGGCCACCGCGCGGAACGCGCCGGCCGAGCCCAGGACCAGGGTGGTGCGGCCGCGCCGGTGCTCGGCCACCCGGCGGGCGATCTCGATCTCGGTGACCGCGTCCAGCGCGGTGGTCGGTTCGACCAGCACCAGGACCGGCGGATCGCCGACCAACGACCGTGCCAGCGCCAGGCGTTGGCGCTGGCCTCCGGAGAGGTTGCGGCCCTCGGCGTCGATCCGGGCGTCCAGGCCGCCGGGCAGCCGCGCCACCACGTCGTCCGCGGCCGCGGCCCGCAGGGCGGCGGTGAGCTCGCGGTCGCCGTGGCGGGCGGCCGGGTCCAGCACCTCGCGCACCGGGCCGGCGAAGAGCACCGGGCGGGCGCCCTGGATCCGCACCGCCGCGCCCAGCGCGTCGGGGTGGAACTCGCGCACCGGGCGTCCGGCCAGGGTGGCGCCCTGCTCGACCGTCAGGCCGACCAGGCGGCGGGCCAGCCGGTCCGGGTCGTAGCCGCCGGGGGCGGCCAGCACGCTCAGGCCGCCGAGCGGGATCCGAAGGCCCGTCAGGCCGTCGGCGGGCTCGGCCCGCTCGGGCACCTCGGCGGTCCCGGTCCAGGGGCGCTCGGGCGCGGCCAGCAGGGCGGTGACGTTCCGGGCGGCCACCCGGGCACCGGCCCGGGCCGCGCCGTACCCGGCGGCGGTGGTGACGGGGGCGACCAGGTAGGCGGAGGCGGTGTAGAAGGTGACCAGGTCGGTGGGCGGCACCGAGCCGGCGGCGGCCAGGGTGCCGCCGAGCCAGACCAGGGCGGCCAGGAAGAGGCCGGGCAGCAGGGTGCCGGAGACCAGCAGCAGGGCCTCCGTCCGGGCCACCTCCACCCCGGCCCGCTCGGTGGCCGCCGAGGCGGCCCGGTAGCGCTCCCGCACCACCCGCTCGGCGCCCAGACCGCGCAGCACCCGCAGCCCGAGGCCGATGTCGGAGCTCAGCGCGGCCACCGTGCCGAGCGCCTCGCGCTGGCGCTCGCGGCGCTCCTCCAGCGGCTCGGCCACCTTGCCGGTGAGCCGCATCAGGCCGGGCACCCCGGCCAGCACCACCAGGGTGACCAGCGGGGAGATCGCCAGCAGGTACCCGGCGACCACCAGCAGGCCGAGCAGCGAGGCGGCCAGCCTGATCCGCACCACCGGGAAACCGGCCACCCGGGAGACGTCGTACGCCGCCACGGTGGCCACCTCGGCGGGCGGGGTGCGGGCCGCCACGTCCTGCGGGGCGCGGGCGGTCTTCTCCCCGATCTCCTCCAGCAGCGCGGCGGTGGCGCGCAGTCCGAGCCGGGCGGCGATCACGTGCCGGGTGACGTTGGTGGCGATGCCGGTCACGACGGCGGCGCCCAGCGCGGCCACGTACCGGGCCAGCCCGCCGCCCTGGCCGGCCGCCGCGCCCAGGGCGGCGCCGACCAGCCAGGGCAGCGCTGCCTCGGCCGCCGCGCCGGCCAGCGCCAGCGCGGTGAAGGCGGCCAGCGGGCGCCGCTCGTCCCGGGTGATCCGGGCGGTCAACTCCCGCAGCGGCGTCGAGGTCTGAGGGTCGCTCACGTCAGCCCCACCGGTGCCAGGTCGTAGGTCGCGCGCAGGTCCTTCATGGACTGGTGGTCTCCGATGTCGAGCAGCAGGTCGCAGAACAGGTTGAGCGAGGGGCCGCCCCGGGAGCCGGCCGCGAGCTTGAACAGCCCCTGGCCGGTGGCCGTGCGGGGCACGACGGTCTCGAAGCGGGTGGTGCGGAAGCCGAAGCTGTTGCCGTAGACGGCGGCCAGGCCGCGCCGGGCCACCTCGTGCCGGATCGCGGCCAGCAGCAGGCCGTGGTCGGCGAGCGCGTCCTCGCGCAGCTCCACCACCACGAACGGGCTCTGGCCGCGCCAGGCGGAGGAGCCGAGTGCCGGGTGGGCGACGGTGCGGAACAGCGGGCGGGGCGAGGAGGCCAGCCGCTCGGCCAGGCGGGCGTTGTTCCGGTAGACCTGCCCGGCGTGCCGTCTGGTCCAGGTCTCGTCCAGCAGGAAGGGCGCGTCCAGGGCGGCCACCGCCGGGGCGGCCAGGCCCTGGCCCGTGGTGGCGCGGACCAGCCGCAGCGTCCCGGCCAGCCGGCGGGCCGTCAGCTCCCCGGTGTGCGAGCGGTGCTGGTGGATCTCCAGCACGCCGAGGTTGGCCACCTCCAGGCCCTGCTGGTCGAGCTTGAGGCCCGAGCGCACCTCGATCACCAGCGGGGCGCCGGCGGGCGAGGCCAGGGCCTTGAGCACGGCGGCCCGGGGCCAGGCCGGGGAGACCAGGGTGGTGTCCAGCACCACCACCGGCGGGCGGTGGGGGCCGCGCCGCCAGCCGTTCACCAGGGCGTTGACGTCCAGCACGTCCAGCGCCCAGTTGTAGCGGACCGGTTCGAGCAGCAGCACGTCCGGCGCCCCGGGCCCGGCCCAGGCCTCGGCGAGCCGGCCCGGGCTCAGCCTGCGCGGGCGCAGGGTGGTGCCGGAGAGGTACTCCAGCAGCAGGTCGGTCTCGAAGTAGTCGCCCCAGAAGTCCAGCCGCAGCGGGCGGCGTTCGGTGGGAGCCAGCAGGTGGGCGAGCGACTGCACCAGGTGGGAGAGGGCGGCCATCCCGCTGCCGAAGGCCAGCACGGTGCGCTCCCAGCCCTCGGGCGGGGCGCTGCTGCGGCCGGCCAGCGCGCGCTCCACCGCCTCGGCGGGCAGGCTGCGCTCGTAGCCGTGCCGCAGCGGGGCTCCGCCGGGCAGGGAGCGCTCCTGGGCGAGGTCGGGCGAGCGCTGGAAGCGCTCGTCCATCCGGTGGCCCCGGCGCAGCAGCAGGGTGCGGACCTGACGGGACGCCAGCTCCAGCCGCCACTCGGCATCCGGGCCCTCGCCGGTCTCCTGCCGCAGCTCCCGCTCCAGCGCGGCCCAGACGGTGGCGTCCTCGGCGCCCTGCCCGGCGGCCAGCGCGGCCATCCCGGCCAGCAGCTCGCGCTCCAGCTCCAGCGCGCCGCTCATCCGAGCTCCTCGACCTTCCCGTCGGCGAGCGCGTACTCGGCGGGCAGCGGCAGCAGGTTGAACCGCCGGGAGTTGGTCCGGGTGTACGCGCCGGAGGCGGTCAGCACCACCCGGTCCCCCGCCCGCAGGGCGGGCAGCGGGGCGGGGCTGCGACGGCCGAGCACGTCGGTGCCGAAGAAGTCGTTCTCGTAGAGGGTGTCCCCGGCCAGCAGGGTGGGGCGCAGCTCCTCGTCCTCGCGCGGGCCGGTCAGCGGGATGAGCTGGGGCCGGTGCCAGGGCGCGAAGTTCCAGGCGGAGCAGTCCACGGTGAGCACGTCGGCCTTGAAGTGCGGGTGGTCGCGCTCCGCCGAGCGGACGGTGGTGACCAGGTAGCCGTGCGGGGCGAGCACGGCGCCCCCGGGCTCGAACTGCAGGCGCACGGTGCGGCCGGTGCGCCGGGTGAAGTCGGCCAGGTCCTCGGCCACCTGCTGCCAGGTGCGCAGGGTGCGCAGGCGGTCGGTGTAGAGGCTGAAGAAGCCGCCGCCGAGGTCGATCTCCTCCACGTCGGGGTACGAGGCGGCCACCGCCAGCAGGTAGCGGAGCTTGTAGCGCAGGTGACGGGGCGTCATCTGGCCGGTGTGGGTGTGCAGCCGGGTGAGGCGGCAGCCGGTGCGCTCCAGCACCGCGCCGATCCTCGGGTCGGTGGCGTACACGCCGAAGCGGCTGCCGGCGCCGAAGGTGGTGGAGCCGTCCTCGATCGCCTCCGGCAGCGGGACCCGCAGCCGCAGGCCGACCGGGCCGCCGGGGCGGGCGGTGCAGAACTCGTCGAGCTGCTCGACCGAGCTCGCGTCCGGCACCACGCCGTGCTCCGCCAGCAGCGGCAGGTCGTCCGCCCGGAAGGACGGGCCGGTGGCGGTGATCCGGCGGAAGCCCGCCAGCACGGCCAGGGTGAGCTCGCCGACCGAGGCGACGTCGGCGCCCAGGCCCAGCGAGGCCAGGAAGGTGAGCACGCGCGGGGTGTGACAGGCCTTCAGCGCCAGGTTGAGCTCGGCGGGGCCGACCCCCTCGACGTCCGCGCGCAGCAGCTCGACCGAACGGCGCAGGTTGTCCAGGTCGTAGAGCAGCGCGGGCGAGGGCAGCCCGGCCAGCCGGGCCAGCAGGCCCTCGCCGGGGGCACCGATCAGCGGCTCGGCGTTGGTGGCGGGCATCGGCGGCTCTCCAGGGGGTGGGTCGGGCGTGGGCCCGGCTGCGGCGCCGCGGCCGGGCCCACGCGTCATCAGTTGCCGGACGGGCGGGAGCCCGCGAGGACCGACAGGTCCGTGCGGATCACCCGGATGTCCGTCTGCATCACGTCGGCACCGGTGGTGCCCTCCTCGACCTCGACGTCGAACTCCGCGAAGACCTCCGACAGGGCCGACTCGAGCGCGGCGATGTCACTCATGCCACTACCTCCTCTCCAAGGACGCACTGCTCCCCCGCGGCTCGGGGAGACGGGACGTGGGACGCCGCGGTCGGTGGGGCGCCGCGGTTCAGGCGGCGTCGTGGGCGCCCGCGGGGGCTCCCGCGTGGGCTCCCGCGTGGGCGTGCAGGGAGGAGCCGTCCGGGAGCCGGAGCTCCCCGAGGGCCTCCACCGCGGCGGTCAGCCAGTGCGCCAGGCGGTGGCCGTCCGGGCCGAGCTCGGCCGTGACCGGGCCGCCGTCGAGCGCACGGGCGAAGTGGGCGGCGCGGGCCCAGGCCGTCACCGTCTCGGCCAGCGCGCCCTCGACCCGCTCCTCGTCGGGCTCGGTGACGGCCAGCCCCAGGTACAGCAGGGCCTGGTGGGTGTAGACGTGGAAGGCGGCGAAGGTCCGGTCGGCGCTGAAGTGCCGGGTGCGGCTGGAGCCGAAGGACCAGGGCACGCCCACCGTGGCGGACCGCTCGTCGTGGTAGTCGGGGCGGAACAGCGAACGGGCCAGGCTGATGTCGTTCAGCTTCTGGTGCAGGCACTCGTGCACCAGGAGCTCGGCGGCCAGCCGGTCCTGACGGAAGGTCTGCTCGGCGACGAAGACCACCAGTGGCGCGGCGTTGGTGTACCCGCTGTACGGCTGCTCGCCCCGGTAGGGCACCACCAGCCGGGCGGCGGACAGCACGTCCCCGGCCAGCCGGGGCAGGCCGCGGCGGGCCAGCGCCACGGCCCGGGCCCGGGCGCCCTCGGCCTGCGGGGTGACGGCGGCGGGACGCGCCTCGACCGGGGCCCCGCCGACGGTCGTGGTGGCGGAGAAGAGTGCGAGGAAATGCCCGGTGACCCAGTGTCCGGGGCCGGTTCCGGGGAATTCCGGAGCATTTTCCCCCTTCGTCTCCGAATCGGTTTCCAGCTCCGGATCCGACGACATCCGGGAATTCAGCGCGACGTACCGGGCGAGCGCTTCCCGCCCGTTCTCGGTGCGCCCGGCGCTGCATTCCCGCAGGGCCTCGTCGACGGCCGCCCGGCGCAGGCTCTCGGCCCACGGACGCTCCGTCGGGGCCACCGCCGCCGGGTCGGTGCCGGTGGCCCCGGCGCAGACCCGGGCGGCTCCCCGGTAGTAGGCGGCGGCGGTGCCGGCGATGGCCGAGCCGTCGCCGAGCGCCCCGGTGGAGAGGTGCTGCTCCACCCTGGCGTGCAGCGTCCGCCCCTCGGCCCGGAAGGCCGGGAGCCTCGCTCCGGCGGGGCTCATGCCAGCAGTCCGCTCGCCCGCAGGGTGCTCAGCCGCTCGGCGACGATCCGCCCGGCCCGCTCGGCGCCGCCGGGCAGGCCGAGGGCCCGCACCCGCTCGGCGATCCCGGCGGCCGGCCGTCCGTCGCACAGCTCCAGCACGTACCAGCTCAGGCGGTCGAGCACCGCCACCCGGACCGGGGACTCGAAGAACACGAAGGCGGCCGACAGATCGGCGAACGGTTCGAGAATCCATCCGGACGTCCGGGACGTGACCTCTGATTCCATGGTGGTTCCCCCGTTTTACTGGAATCGCTCCGGCCTTTCGGAGTGCCCCGAAGCTACTGCGCTCGCCAGGACCACGTCAACGGTCGCGCGCGGCCTTTCCGCCCCACCGGGGAAACGGGCATATGCCGGTCGCGAAGCGGAATGCGGACGCCTCCGGACGGAACCGGTGGAATGGCACCGGCCGGGCTGGGCAGGCTGTGGGAGCGGACGGGGGAGTCCGCTGATCCTTCGGAGGTACCCGGAATGCCAACTGCGCGTCGTCGCCGTCTGCCGGACGAGGTGCGGGCCGCCGCCGTGCGGGCGTGGATGTCCTTCTCGTTCACCCTGGTCGGCCTGATCGTCGCCACGCTCGCCTCGTACGCCCGCACCTGGCTGCTGACCCCCGCCCTGGTGGCGATGGCCGTCGGGGTGTTCGGCACCGCGTGGAGCCTGCTGGAGATCGTGATCTCCCGTCAGATCGCGGCCCAGCGGATGCGCGGCCCGCACGCCAACTCGCCGATGGCGGGCAGCAAGCAGCGGCGGCGCCCGGCCCGAGGGCCGGACGCCGCCGCGAGGTGAGGGTCCGTCAGCGCTTGCGCACGGTGTAGGCGTGCTGGACGGGGTAACGGGTCTCGGCGCCCAGCTCGCGGGCGGCGCGCTGCGGCCAGTACGGGTCGGCGAGCAGGGCCCGGCCGAGCAGGACCACGTCGGCCTCGCCCTCGGTCAGGATGCGCTCGGCCTGGTCGGGCTCGGTGATCAGGCCGACCGCGCCGGTGGGCAGGCCCGCGCCGTTGCGGATCTCGGTGGCGAAGCGGACCTGGAAGCCGGGGGCCGCCGGGATGTGGGCATCGGCCACGTTGCCGCCGGTGGAGACGTCGACCAGGTCGACGCCGCGCGCCTGGAGCTCCTTGGCCAGCCGGACGGTCTCCTCCGAGGTCCAGCCCGGGACCTCCGGCTCCAGCCAGTCGGTGGCCGAGACCCGGAACAGCAGCGGGAGCTCGGCGGGCCAGACCGCCCGGACCGCGTCGGTGACCTCCAGGGCCAGCCGGGCGCGGCCGGCGAAGTCGCCGCCGTAGCCGTCGGTCCGGCGGTTGGAGTGCGGGGAGAGGAAGGAGTGGATCAGGTAGCCGTGGGCGCCGTGGATCTCCACGGTCTTGAACCCCGCGGCCAGCGCGCGGCGCGCGGAGTCCGCGAAGGCCGCCACCACGTCGCCGATCTCCTCGACCGTCAGCTCGTGCGGCTGCACGTGCTCGTCCGAGAAGCCCACCGCGGAGGGGCCGACCGGCTGCCCGCCGACCGAGCCCGCGGGCAGCGGCTTGCCGCCCAGCCACGGCCGGTCGGTGCCGGCCTTGCGCCCGGCGTGCGCCAGCTGGACGGCGGGGACGGCGCCGAGCGAGGTGATCAGCGCGGCGACCCGGGCGGCCTGCTCCTGCTGCCGGTCCGTCCAGAGCCCGAGGTCCCACGGCGAGATCCGGCCCTCGGGACGGACCGCGGTGGCCTCGGTGATCACCAGACCGGCGCCGCCGGCCGCGCGGGCGGCGTAGTGGGCCAGGTGGAAGTCGGTGGCGGCACCGACCTCGGGGCCGTCCGCTGCGGCCGAGTACATGCACATCGCGGCCATCCAGACCCGGTTGGGGACGGTCAGCTCACGCAGGACGAGGGGCTCGAACAGGGCACTCACGGTGGCTCCTTCGACGGGATGGTGCTCGCTATTACGGTATCCCTCGTACTACGGCAGCTGTCAAACTACGACACTTCTCGTACTATGAACGCGTGACCGAGACCCGACTCCCCGAACCCACCCTGACGGAGATCAAGCTCGCCGCCGTCCTGCACGCCCTCGCCGACCCGGTCCGCCTGCGGATCGCGGTCGAACTCGCGGACGGCTCCCACGAGATGGCCTGCCAGGCCTTCGCCCTGCCGGTGACCAAGTCCACCAGCACGCACCACTTCAAGGTGCTCCGCGAGGCCGGCGTGATCCGCCAGCACCGCCGCGGCACCTCGCGGATGAGCTGCCTGCGCACCGAGGACCTGGAGGAGCTCTTCCCCGGCCTGCTCACCAGCGTCCTGGCCGCCCACCGCACCGAGCGGGAGGCGCCCGACACGGCTGCGGCGGCGGCTGCGGACTGACGCGCCGTCAGGCCTTCGGCGGCGCGGCGGTGTCCGCCACCCAGCCGGGCAGCGTGGGCAGCAGCTCGGTGGCGATCCGGCGGACCACGCCCTCGTCCACCGGCAGCGCGTCGTTGCGCCAGACCGTCAGCTGGTAGCTGCCACCGCCCCGGGACGGACCCTTGGCCACCGCCAGGTTCTGGGCCACACCACCCGGGGCGGACTTCCCGCCACCGCCGAACAGGTTGATCTCGATGCCGATGGTGCGCTCGGTGAAGGCCACCGCGCGGTGGCCCAGCAGGGCGCCCTCGGTCACCGAGGAGCCGAGGAACGCGGCCTCCGACGGGGATGCCTCGCGGTGGTCGGCCACCCTGACCCGGTACTGCCCCACCCTGGCCTCGGCCGCGTTGTTCTCGATCGCGACGCCGTCCACCGTCGAGGCGCCGCTCTCCGCCACCGCGAGCTGCTCGTCCGGCACGCCGAGCAGTGCGGGCAGGCCCGGCCGGATCAGCGCAGCGCAGAGCGCGGGGACCTCGGGGCCGTCGTGGGCGCGCGCCCCGGGGCACTCCGGCCCCTTGGGTGCGGACGCCTCCTTGCCCTGCACCAGCCAGACCCCGAGCAGCAGCGGAAGCGTCAGCAGCACCGCCGCCGCGACCTGGCCGACCACGCTCTTGCCACCGGCCCCGGTGCCCTTGGCGGGCACCCCCGTACCGTCCGTCATTCCGTCCCCCCGACGATCGCGCTTGCGAGCCGGGTGATCCTAACCCAACGGCGTACCCGTCAGTAGGCCTCTTCCTCCGGCTCGTGCGGGAGGTCGACGCCGTGGTGGGCGGCGATCCGCAGCAGGCCCCGGATGCGGCCGCGGTAGGCGTCCACCCCGTCGTCGTCGCCCTCCTCGCGGGCCCGGGCCAGGGCGAGGCGGGCCAGGGTCAGCTGCTCACGCAGTTCGTCCTCGAACACGCCACCAGCATGACACCCCGGGGCCCGGGCGGGGTGCTCCGCCGCTCGCTCCGCCCGGCCCCGTGCCGGATCACTCGGTCGGGCGCTTGAACATCCGGGTCGCGGTGATCTCGCCGTGGATCACCGGGGCGTCGGGTGCCTGCGGGGCCGGCAGACCCGGGCGCAGGTGCTCCTCCACCGAGATGTACTTCAGCCCGGCCCGCAGGTCGGCGTCGTTGCGCAGCCGGATGACCAGCGGGAACTCGGCCAGCGCGGTGGTGTCGAAGAGGCCGGTGGTGTAGATCAGCTGGACGCCGAGGGCGTCCGCCACCGCGCGCTGGAGCTCCAGCAGGTAGGTCGCGTTGGCCCGGCCGATCGGGTTGTCCAGGAACAGCGTGCCGGCGTGCCGCAGCTGGGACTGGCCCCGGTCGTTGGCCCGCAGCGCGGCCATCGTGCAGTACAGCGCGATGGCGGCGGTGAGCAGCTGGCCGCCGGAGAACACGTCGGACATCTGACCCACGCTCACCCGCTCGGCGCGCAGCACCGCGTCGGGCTTGAGGATCTCCACCGAGACGCCCTTGGGGCCGATCGCCGCCGCCACACCGCGCAGCAGCAGGGACATGCCGTCCCGCCGCAGGTCGCTGTTCTTCTTCACGGCGGCCCGGGTGGCCTCGTCGATCACCTCGCCGAGGCGCTCCACCAGGGTCGCGTGGTCCGGGTCCTCGAAGCGGATGCGCAGGAACTCCTGGCCGGACCACTCCCCCAGGCCCTCGGGCAGCCGGGAGAGCCGCTGGGCGGCGCGCAGCGTGGTGAGCGAGGACTCCACCAGGCCGCGCAGGCGGTCGACGATCGAGCCGCGGTTGCGCTCCAGCTGGGCCAGCTCGTCGGTGAGCACCCGCAGGCGCGGGGCGAAGGCGGCGGCCCAGGCGGCGGCGTGCTCGGGCAGGGCGGCGGCGGGCAGCTCGCGGATCTGCTGGCGGGCGGGGGTGCGGACGGCCTCGTAGCGGGCCGCGTTGGCGTGCCGGACCAGGGCGTCCGAGGCGTCCCGGACGGCGAGTTCACCCGCCGTCAGCTCGGCCGAGGCGGAGCGCAGGGCCCGGCGGGACTCGGCGGCGGCGGTGCGGGCCTCGGCCAGCGAGCCGAGGTAGGGCTCGACGGCCTGGGCCTCCTCCTCGCCGTGGTGGTCACGGAGGCCGTCGCGCAGCTGTCCTGACGCCTCGTCGAAGTCGGCGGCCGCCGACTGGGCCGCGTCCAGGGTGCGCTGGAGGTCGGCCAGCGCGGTGCGGGCGGTGTCCACCGTCTCGCGCCGCTCGGCGAGGCGGGAGGTGGCGGTGCGCAGCAGAGCCTGGGCGTGCTCGGGGTCGGTGGGGACGAGGTCCTCGGGCAGCTCGGTGTGCGCCTCGCCGGTGGCGGGGGCGGAGCGCTCGGCCTCGCCGCGCAGCCGGCCGAGCTGCTCGGAGGCGGTGGCGGAGCGGGCCTCGATGGTGGCGACCAGGCCCTCGGCCCGGGCGGCGGCGGCCTGCCGGGCCGGGCCGTCGGCGCCGTCCGGGCTGGCCAGCAGCTCCTCGGCCCGGGTGCGGACCTTGTTGGTCAGGCGGTCCAGCTCGGCCGCGGCGGCGGTCTCGTCGCCCTCGGCCCGGGCCTGCTCGGCCCGCAGGTCGGCGCCGACACCGACCTTCTCGTACAGCTGGGCGGCGGCCCGGTAGGCCTCGCGCAGCGCGGGCAGCGAGGCGGCCACCTCGGTGATCTGCTCGGTCTCCTCGACCACCGAGAGTTCGGCCCGCTCGGCCCGCAGGGTGCGGACGGTGCGGCGGGCGTCGTCGGCGGCCCGCTGGGCGGCCCGGCGGTCCTCGTCGCAGGTGCGGGCGCGCTCGGCGCAGACCGCCTGGCGGCGGTCGCACTCGGCGGCGTCCTCGGCCAGCTCGCGGCGGCGGCGGGCCCAGTTCGCCCGCTCGCGCAGCCGGAAGGCCAGGCCGGCCAGCGCGTCGGCCCGGCGGCGGGTCCGCTGGGCGGCCTCCCGGCGCTCCTCGTACGCGGAGGCCGCGGCCAGCTGGTCGGTCTCGGCCTCGTCGTGCTCGGCCCGCAGGGTGGCCAGCTCGGCGGAGGCGGTCTCGGCCTGGGCGGCGGCGGCCAGGGTGGCCTCGGTCAGCTCGGCCAGGGTGCCGGGCGGGCACTGCTGGAGCCAGGAGGCCAGCCGGCCGCCGAGCGCGCGGTCCCCGCCGAGCCGGGCGGCCAGCTCGCGGATGTGCTCCTCCCGGGCGGTGGCCCGGGCGCGCAGCTCGCGGCGCTCGTCGTCGGCCGCGCCCTCGTTGTGCATGGCCGGGTTCGGCGGCACCAGGAAGAACGGCGGCTCGTCGGCCAGCGGGGCGATCAGCGCGGCGGCGGTGCCGACCGCCACCGTGGAGCGGGGCAGCAGGGCCGCGGTCTGCAGCGCCTCGCGGGCCCGGTCCAGGGACTGGGGGTCCGTCACCACGACGCCGTCCACCAGCTCCGGGCGGGCGGCCAGGATCGCCTCGTGGTCGGCCGGGTCGACGGACTGCGCGAGGTAGCGCCAGCCGGGCAGCGCGGGGATGCCCTGCTCGCCGAGGTACTCGACGGTGGCCAGCACGTCCGGGCCGGGCGGCAGCAGGCCGCCGTCGCCGAGCGCGGCCAGGATCCGGGAGTCGTCGGCGGCGGCGGTGCGCAGGTCGAAGAGGGTGCGCTCGGCGGTGGACACCGCCGTGTCGAGCCGCTCCTCCAACTCCTCGGCGTTGGCGTCCAGCAGAGCGGGCGTCAGATGCCCCTCGGTCTCCTCGCCCTGGTAGGGCTGGAGGCCGAGCAGCTCGGCCAGCCGGGGCTCGGCCGCCAGCAGCGCGGCGGTGCGCTGCTCGGCGGAGAGAGCGCGGTGGGCGTTCTGGTACGCGTCGCTGGCGCGGGCGGCGGCCAGCTCGGCCTTGGCCTCCAGCGCACCGGTCTCCCGGGCCCGGGCGGCGGAGCTCTCGGCGGCGGCGCGGGCCTGGTCGAGGGCGGCGGTGGCCTCCTTCTCGGCGTCCGCGGCGTGCAGCGCGGCCCGGGCCGGGTCGGGCTCCTCCGTCCCGGCGTCGATCCAGCCGGCCTCCACGGCGGCCTGGGTCTCCTGCTCGACCTCGGCCAGGCGCTGCTCCAGGTGGCCCGACTCGGAGCGGGCCTTCTGCGCGGCGGTCGCGGCGGCGGTGGCCTCGGCCTGCGCCCGGCCGCCGTCGGCCTGCAACTCCTCGGCCCGGGCCTCCTCCTGATCGGCCCTCAGCTCGGCGGCCCCGGCCGCGCTCTCCAGCGCCCGGGCCAGCGCCCCGGCGGCCTTGGCGCGGGCGGCCAGCGCGGGGGCCGCGTCCAGCTCGGCCTCCCGGATGGCGACCGCGACCCTGGCGACCCGGTCGGCGGCGGCGCGGTGGCGCAGCACCGCCTCGGCGGCCTGCCAGGCGGAGTACAGGGTGCGGGCCTCGGTCAGCTCGCGGCGCAGCGCGGCGGCCTCGGTGGTGGCGGCGGCCAGGCCGAGGGTGGCGTGGCGGTGCGTCAGCTCAGCGGTGATCAGCGAGTGCCGGGTGCGGTCGCTCTCGGCGGCGGTCACCGCGCCCGCGGCGGCGGCCACCTCGACGGCCAGGTCCTGGGCGCGGTCCCGCTCGGCGGCGGCCCGGACGGTGAGGGCCTGGGCGAGGCGGCGGGAGCGGCGCTCGGCGGTGCGGTGCAGCTCGCGGACCGACTCGCGGGCGGCGGTGGAGTCGACGATCCGCTGCAGCAGGTCGAGCGAGCCGGCGGTGAACTCGCGCTCGGCGGTCAGCTCGGAGCGGCGGCCCAGCTTGGCGGCGAAGCCGTGGACCAGGTCGGCCAGGCCGTCGGTGTCCCGGGTGTCGGTGACGGCGCGCAGCAGCAGGTCGGTGAAGTCGGAGTCGTGCTTGACCGCGAAGAGGCCGGCCGCCTCGCCCTCGTCCGCGTTCATCTCGCGCTGGTAGCGGAACAGTTCCGGGTCCAGGCCGAGCTCGCCGAGGTGCTCGTTCCACCGGTCGTGGATGTCCTCGAAGACCAGGTCCAGGTGCGGGGCGGCCTTGCCGGCCTCGGTCATCGCGTCCCGGAAGCCCTTCATGGTGCGGCGGCGGCCGCGGGCCTTCTGGTCGCCGGCCAGGCTGGGCCGCTCGGAGACCGGGAGGGCGTCCAGGGTCATCCCGAGGCCGGGACGGAAGGAGTACCAGGACTCGGCGAACTTGCGCGGGTCGGAGGAGACCTGACGGCCCCTCCACTCGCTGACCTTGCCGACCACGATCAGCTCGCCGGTGACGGTGTGCTGCCACTCCAGCGCGACGTGGCCACAGTCGTCGGCCAGCAGGAACTTGCGCAGCACGCCGGAGCTGGCGCCGCCCAGGGTGTTCCGGTGGCCCGGGAGCATGACGGAGAAGATCA
The DNA here is from genome assembly GCF_053596675.1 of Kitasatospora sp. NPDC001664. NCBI lineage: Bacteria > Bacillati > Actinomycetota > Actinomycetes > Kitasatosporales > Streptomycetaceae > Kitasatospora > Kitasatospora sp. NPDC001664. The sequence continues at coordinate 26,029 of NZ_JBSFGS010000042.1, read as the reverse complement.
GCTTGAGCAGGACGGACTTGCCGCCGCCGTTCTCCAGGAACAGCACGCCGGCCGGGGCGGGGCGGCGCTGCGGACCCTCCGGCTCCTCGCCGAACAGGCCGATCTGCTGCGGCCTGGGCTCGGCCACCGGCTCACCGACGCCGCGCAGGTCGAGCACCGTGTCGGCGTAGCGGGCGCCGGCCGGTCCGATCGAGTACAGGCGGACCCGGTTGAGCTCGTACATGTGCGGCGGTTCTCCAGATGACGGTGGATCAGTGGATCAGAGGCTGTGGAACGGCAGGCCGGCGTCCGCGACCAGTTCCTCGCTGTGGTCGGCGGGGAGCAGGGTGGCGGTGCCGTCGGTGACCGCGACCACGCCGAGGTCGAGCAGCTCGCCCATCGCGGCGCCGCCCGCCAGGTCGCGGACCTGGAGCTGGTAGCGGGCCGTGGTGCGGTAGGTGCCGCCGGCGTCGTCGGAGGTCTTCTGCAGGAAACCGGAGTCGACCAGGAAGAGCACCGCCTTGGAGACGATGCCGATGGTCGAGCCGGAGAGGCGGCGGGCGTCCTTGGTGGCCCCGGTCGCGGAGCGCCGGGCCCAGACCCGCCAGGCGGCTTCCAGGCCGGGGGCGTCGGAGGTCGGGTCGGTGTTGTCCCCGGCCGCCTCGGCACGCTCCTCCAGCCGGCGGCAGGCCTGCCGGACGAAGGCGTCCACGCCGTTGACCGTGATCCGGCCCAGGTACGCGTCGTCGGCCAGGTCTTCCGGGCGGGGGAAGGCCATCGCGGCGGTCGCCAGGTGGGCCAGGCCGTGCAGGAAGCGGTCGGTGGCCTCGCCGGCAGCGCGGCGGGAGTAGTCGCCCATCCGGACCGCGAAGAGCGAGTCCTCGGCGGCGGCCACCGCCATGCCGGCCCGGGGCGAGACCTCCAGCACGACCAGGCCGAGGCCGGCCGCGACGGCGTCCGCGAGGCGGGCGAAGCCCGGGTCCTCGCGGTGACGGCGGATCAGCTCGGCGTACTCCGCGTCGCGGGCGGGCAGCAGCTTGGCCTGGAGGCCGAAGGAGACCAGGCGGGCGGCGTCGGCGACGTCGGCCGGCGTGAGGCTCGCCGCGGGCGCCGGCGCCGCGGGCTCGTCCTCGGTCTCCCAGGACTGGTCGGTCATTGGTACTCCTTGCAGGGGCGGATCGCGGCGGCGCCGGGGAGAGTGGTCACCCCGGGGGCGCGGGGAACTGCGCGCGGGGGAACGGCACGGGTCCGTACGCCGCCGATGGTGGGGCGTTGCCGTTCGGCGGGCGGGGACGGGTCACTGCAGAGGCGGCAACTGACTGTTCGTCGTCCACTGCGGCTCTGATGCCTGCCGCTGCGCGCAGTTCCTCGCGCCCCAGGGGGAACCACCATGCGGGGGTGGATCGCGGCGGCGCCGGGGAAGGTGGTCACACCAGGGGCGCGAGGAACTGCGCGCGGGGGAACGGCACGGGTCCGTACGCCGCCGATGGTGGGGCGTTGCCGTTCGGTCTGCGGCGACAGGTCACTGCAGAGGCGGCAACTGACTGTGCGTCGTCCACTGCGGCTCTGATGCCTGCCGCTGCGCGCAGTTCCTCGCGCCCCAGGGGTGACGACCTCCGTCATGCGCTGTCCTGGCGGTCCGCGGCCATCCCGACGGCGTCGAGGAGGGCGCTGCCGACGATGAGGTCGGCGCCGCCGAACTCGGGGTCGTCGAGGCGGGTGCCGTCGTCGACCGCGAAGAGCAGCCGCTCCTCGCCCTGGCGGTAGGCCGTGCCGACCGGCGGGCTGGCCGCGTGGACGGCGAGCAGGGCGACCAGGTAGGGCAGGTCGGGGTCCTTGAGGCGGGCCTCGGCGAGGAGGCCGGAGAGGCGGCGGGGAGCGTCGGCCGGCAGGTCGAGCAGCTCCAGTGCGGCCTCCAGCTGCTCGTCGGAGAACCGGCTGTCGTCGGGGGTGGCCACCAAGTCCGGGTCGGGCAGCTCCGCGCCGAGGTGCTCGCGCTCGACCGGCGGGGTGAGCAGCAGGTCCACCAGGTCGGTCATCCGCACCGAGACGGGCGTGCGCAGGCCGGTGCCGCGGGCGAAGAACGCGTCGGTGGGCCGGGTGGCCTGACTGACCGGCAGCTCCAGCAGCGGGGCGAGCAGCTGCCCGTACAGGTCGATGCCGCTCCGGGCGGAGGGCGCGGCGAAGGCCTGCCGGTCCTGCTCGGCTCGAAACAGCGGGCCGGCCTCCAGCAGACGGGTCTGGAGCTGGGTGTGGCGGCGGATGCAGTCCTTGACGATGTCGACCAGCTCGGCGGCGCGCCGCTTGTGCTCCGGGTCCTCGGCCTCGTCGCGGGCCTTGCGGATGTTGGTGAGGATGGCGTTCTCGTGCCGGTAGCGGTCGGCGATGTGGCCGAGCGCCTCGTCGATCAGGTCCGGGACGGCCTGCATCCAGTCGACCGCGCGGACGTTGCGCCGGGTGGCGTCGAGAGCGCGGCGCAGGGTCTCGGCGTACTGGACGGTGCGGTAGCGGGCCTGCTCGGCGGCGAGCTGGGCGTCGGCCAGGCGGCCGCGGTTGATCAGGACCTCGAGCTTGACCTCGGCGGCGATCTGGGCCGAGGTGACGTCGGTGTCGAGGGCGCCGACCAGGACGTTGACCGCCTCGTCGGTGGTGCGCAGGTAGACCCCGCCGTCCGGGCCGGGGACCTCCTCGATGAGCTTGAAGTCGTAGTCGCGGCGGACGTAGCTGCCGTCGGAGCCGAAGGTGCCGTAGACGGCGCGGAAGCCGCGGTCGACGCTGCCGACGTTGATCAGCGACTCCAGCACCCAGCGGGCCACCCGCTCGTGCTCGGCGGTGGCGCGGGCCGGGTTCTGCGCGGCGACCCGGGGCAGCATGCGGGCCAGCACTATGTCGCGGTCGGCCCCGGTGTCGAAGTCCATGTTGAGCGTGACGAGGTCGATCGCGGCGAGGCCGACCTCGGACATCGCGTAGGAGCCGTACTCGCCCGCCAGGTTGACCTTGCGGTTCTCCAGGTCGTGGAGCGGGGCGGTGCAGGCCAGCGCCTTGAGCCGACGGGCCAGCCCCTCGTCGGCGGCCGGGCCCGGGGCGGGGCGGGCGGCACCGGGGGCGGGCGGCCGGAGCACGGGCTCGGTGGGCTGAACTGCGGTGGTCACGGTGGACAAGGTTAGAGGCTGATGCCGACAAGGTCCGAAACGTCCCTCCCGGGAGGGCCGGGAGCGACCCCCGAAAGCGAGTTGAACATGTTCAGTTATTAGGTCTAGAGTCACTGCTGCGCAGGTCGGGACGGGTTCCCGATCCGCTCTACCCGCTTGGGGGTTGGCACCATGACCGAGGACCAGTACGCCGCCGAGGCCAGCACTCTCCGGCACGTCCGCCGGTGGATCTGGATCTTCATCGTCTGTCTCGCGGTGAGCGGCCTGACGGCCTTTCCGCTGGAGACCGAGACCCGCTGGCTGGTCTCGCTGGTCGAACGGGCACCGCTGGTGGACCACTTCCCGGGGGTGCTCGAATGGGCCGAGCGGGTCCGCGACGGGGTGGCCGACGCCAACGTCCGGTACCCGTTCCTGGCGTACGGCACCGACTGGCTGGCCTTCGCCCACCTGGTGATCGCCGTCGCGTTCTGGGGGCCGCTCAAGGACCCGGTGCGCAACGTCTGGGTGATCCGCTGGGCGCTCATCGCCTGCGCGGCGATCATCCCGCTGGCGCTGATCTGCGGGCCGCTGCGCGGGATCCCGCTGGCATGGCGATTCATCGACATGTCGTTCGGGGTGTTCGGTGCGGTGCCGCTGCTGGTGGTGCTGCGGGGCATCCGGCGGCTCGAGTGGGCCGAGGCGCTGCGGCGGCGGCCGGCAGCGGTGGCGACCGCGGCCTGACGAGGTCTCACCCGTCCGGCCGACGGCCCTGGGGAGTACGGAGAGGAAACGTTCCTCCATGTGAGGGAGCGCGCACCCGGCGGGTGCGCGCTCCGGCATCGGGTCAGGTGCGTACGCGCCCCTGCGCAGGCCCTACGATCACCCCCAGGAAGCGGGCGGGAGACGGGTGTTGGCATGAGGGTGTTGGCGTGAGCGAAGCGGTGATCGATCTCAATGCGGACCTCGGCGAGGGGTTCGGACGCTGGACCCTGACCGACGACGAGGCCCTGCTCTCCGTGGTGACCAGCGCCAACGTGGCCTGCGGCTTCCACGCCGGCGACCCGTCCACCATGCGCCGGGTCTGCGCGCTCGCCGCCGAACGCGGCGTCCGGATCGGCGCCCAGGTCTCCTACCGCGACCTGGCCGGCTTCGGCCGCCGCGCAATGGAGGTGCCCTCCGAGGAGCTGGCCGACGAGATCGCGTACCAGATCGGCGCCCTCCAGGTCTTCGCCCGCGCGGCCGGCTCCCGGGTCAGCTACGTCAAGCCGCACGGCGCCCTCTACAACCGGGTGGTCGGCGACTCCGAACAGGCCGAGGCGGTGGTGGCCGGAGTGCTGCGGGCCGGGGCGGTCTGCGACGGCCCGCTGCCGGTGCTCGGCCTTCCCGGCTCCCGGCTGCTCGCCGTCGCCGAGGGCGTCGGCCTCCCGGTCGTCACCGAGGCCTTCGCCGACCGGGGCTACACCTGGGCCGGCACCCTCGTCCCCCGGCGCGACCCCGAGGCCGTGCTGCACGACCCGGAGGCGGTCATCGCCCGGGCCGTCGGCATCGCGAAGGACGGTCTGGTCACCGCGGTCGGAGGCGAGCCGGTGGCGGTGGAGGCGCGTTCGCTGTGCGTGCACGGGGACACCCCGGGGGCCGCGCAGCTGGCCTGGCGGGTACGGGGCGCACTGGCCTCGGCGGGGGTGCGGGTGGAGGCCTTCGTCTGATGGGGGCCGACGGGGGGTTGACGTTCCGGCAGGTCGGGGACGACGGGGGGTTGACGTTCCGGCAGGTCGGGGCCGACGGGGGGTTGACGTTCCGGCAGGTCGGGGACGACGGGGGGTTGACGTTCCGGCAGGTCGGGGCGGAGGCGCTGTTGGTCGAGGCGCCGGACGGGGCGTCGGTCGAGGCGCTGTACGCGGAGCTGCTGGCCCGGCGCGGGTCCCTGCCGGAGGTGGCGGAGATCGTGCCGGCGGCGCGGACGGTGCTGCTGGACGGGGTATCGGACGTGGCGGCGCTGCGGCGGGAGCTGGCGGGGTGGCGGCTGACGGAGCGCCGGGCGGCCGAGGGGCCGCTGGTGTCGGTGCGGGTGGTCTACGACGGGGCGGACATGGAGGAGGTGGCCGGGCTGTGGGGGGTGTCGGTGGCGGAGGCCGTGCGGGTGCACTCGTCGGTGGAGTACCGGGTGGCCTTCTGCGGCTTCGCGCCGGGTTTCGCGTACCTGACGGGGCTTCCGGAGCGATACCACGTGCCGCGGCGGGCCACTCCGCGGAGCTCCGTCCCGGCGGGGTCGGTGGCGCTGGCGGGGCCGTACACGGGGGTCTATCCGCGGTCCTCGCCCGGGGGGTGGCAGTTGATCGGGCGGACGGCGGCGGTGCTGTGGGACGCGTCCCGGGAGCCGGCGGCGTTGCTGGCGCCGGGGACGCGGGTGCGGTTCGTGCCGGAGGCGGGCTCGTGACGCCCTGCGAACGTGGCTACGCCTCTGGGGGCGCGGGGAACTGCGCGAACCGGAAGGCGGCCCACCGGCAACTGAACCACCGTCAGCCAGGTGCACGTGCTGCCGTACCCCCGCGCGCCGTTCCTCGCGCCCCTGGCGCCGCGTCGTGACGGGGCTGGTGGTGGTGGTGCGGCCCGGGCCGTTGACGACGGTTCAGGACCTGGGGCGGCGGGGGGTGGCGCACCTGGGGGTGCCCCGGGGCGGGGCGTTGGACGAACCGGCGCTGCGAGCGGCGAACCGCTTGGTGGGGAACCCCGAGGGGGCCGCCGGGCTGGAGACCACGCTCGGCGGGGTCGCGCTGCGGGCCGTCGGGCGGGTGGTGGTCGCCGTGACCGGGGCTCCGGCGGCGGTCCGGGTCGGCGGACGGGCGGCGGCCTGGGGTGCGGCGGTCGCCGTCCCGGACGGGGCTGTGGTCGAGATCGGGCCGGCCACGTACGGCGTGCGGAGCTACCTCGCGGTGGCGGGCGGGGTGGCGGTGGAGCCCGTCCTGGGCAGCCGTTCGGCGGACCTGCTCTCCGGGCTCGGCCCGGCCCCGCTGACGGGCGGTCAGCTGCTCCCGGTGGGTGCGCCCGTCGCTCCGCCGCCGGGTGACGGGCTCGCGGTCCTGCCCGCGCCCCCGGCCGAGTTGGTGCTCCGCCTGCTGCCGGGGCCGCGCGCCGACTGGTTCGCCCCGTCGGCGTTCACGCTGCTGGCCCGCGCCCGGTACGAGGTCGCCGCCGCGTCCAACCGGATCGCCCTGCGCACCGAAGGCCCTCCCCTCCCCCGCCTGCGGACCGACGAACTCCCCAGCGAGGGCATGGTCCTGGGCGCCGTCCAGGTCCCGCCCGACGGCCGCCCCGTGGTCTTCCTCGCCGACCACCCCACCACCGGCGGCTACCCGGTCATCGGCGTCGTCCCGACCGGCGACCTCCCCTCCGCCGCCCAGGCCCGCCCGGGCACCCCGCTCCGCTTCGTGCTCTGACGCCGGGCCGGAATCCGCTGGCCCCGGAAGCCCCCCTGCGGAATGCTGCCCAGCATGATCGACCGTGAGTACGCCAGGCACCTGGCCCAGGAGGATCTGGACCTCAAGTTCGAGGGCCGATTCGTGGTGTCCGGCGTGGAGGAGCACGAGCTCGTCTGGATCGTCCACTACCAGACACCGGAGTACCTCCGCACCCGAGACCCGATGCAGCGCCTCGGGGGAAACGGCCCCTACCTGGTCGACCGGCTCGACGGCGGCCTCCACGCCATCGGCAGTTCGGTCGGCGACTGGGAGGACGACTACCGCCGGCGCATCCGGCGGATGCCGGTCCGGACGGCGGTCGACGACCTGGAGGACGCGGTCCGTCAGGCCGTGACCGAGCAGGGCCGGGTCGTCGCCATGCGCCTGCTGCGGCGGAACGTACCGGCCCTCACCCATGCCGAAGCCGCCGAGTACGTGACCGCACTCCGGTCCGGCTCCGCACCGGCGCACCTCGCCGCCATCGCCACCGAGACCCTCGCACCGATCGTGCCCGAGGTGGTGACGCTCCGCCGGAGGCAGAGCTCCTGTGCCTCCGATCCTGGTGAACCGAGGCCGCACCCTGAAACTCCTGCTCACTGAAGACCGGTCAATGTCGATCTACGCCACCTGGCTGCTGTTCGCCGAAGACGGCGACGCACCACCACCGCTCGCCTACCGGGGCTCGCACCTCAACCCAACCGACCACGATCCGCGCGACGGCCGACTGGAGCTCGCCGCGATCCCCGATCACTGCCATCCCCTCGTCCGCGATCCGGCCCCGAGCACCGGGGCTTCGGAACAGCCGGCACCCCTTCCGGTGGACTTCGTGCGCCTGTCGCTCACCCGGCCCGCCGCGACCAACGAGGACCACCCTGCCTCTCGGACGACGACCGTGATCCTCGACCGGTCGCAGGTGGAACTGCTGCACCGAACCCTCGGGGAGTGGCTGGAGGCCGACATGCGCTGAGCCGGGAGGAGCCGAGGCCCGCTACTCGTAGGGCATGACGCGGTGGGTGGGATCCTCCTCGGGCCGGATCTGCGCCGATCCCCTGGCGAACTCGGAGCAGGACTCCACCGGCTCCTCGAAGCTCACCGCACTCAACGGCTCGGCGCCGGGCACCGGGACGACGGAGCCGATGGCGTAGCGATGCCGCGTGACCTCGGCGAGGCGCTCGGCCGGTTCCGTCGAGGCGAAGGCCGGGGGCCCGGGATCGAGACAGGGGGTTCCCTGGACCATCCACTGCGCGCTCAGTTCGAGGACTCCCGGCTCCGGACACCACCAGGTGAAGCGCGTGACGCACAGCCCTCCGACGTTGAACCAGGTGCTCCACCCCCGTCCGTCAGGGAGGAAGGCGAGCTCGGACGCTTCCATGACGCTGTAGGACAAGGGGAGGCTGCTCCAGTGGCCCACCAGCCGGTGATCGAGCCGGTCCGGCAACGCCCCTGCGATCGCCAGGACCTCCCGGGCGGCCTGGACGATATTGGTGTCGATCTCCGCCAAAGTGATGTCCCAGTCTTCGAGGACGACGGCCCAACGGACCACGGGCTGCAGCTCGTCGGGGTATCCGAGCTCACAGGCGACTTCGGCCCAGATCTTGTCGGCGCCGGTCGCGGGATCGAGCGACGCGGCCTGCCAGGCCGGTGACGACCTCGCTGAGGCTGTCGCGGCCGCCTTCCGCGAGCATCCGGACGCCGAGATCTACTTGAGCTTTCCCGGCCTCGGTGTCCAGCTCGCTGCCCGGGTCCTGGCGGAGATCGGCGACGACCGCACCCGCTTCGCCGACGCCCGCGGCCTCAAGGCCTACGTCGGCTCCGCGCCCATCACCCGGGCCTCCGGCAAGAAGAGCTACGTCGGCCGACGCATGGTCAAGAACAACCGGCTCATGCATGCAGGATTCCTCTGGGCCTTCGCCTCGCTCCGCGCCTCGCCCGGCGCCGACGCCCACTACCGCCGCCGGCGCGAACACGGCGACTGGCACGCCTCTGCCCAGCGCAATCTTCTGAACCGCCTGCTTGGCCAGCTCTTTCACTGCCTCCGGAACCGCCGGCTCTTCGACGAGCACATCGCCTTCTCAGTCCCGCAAGGCAGCGGCGGCGTAACCGCCGAAGGGCAGGCCGGGTCCACCCATATGTCACAGCCCAGCGCGACACTGCGCGTATGAGTTCTGATCAACACGCTGACCACGGAGCCCCTGCACCAGTCTGGGTCGACTCCATGGGCGGCCCGCTGATCGTCGTCCCGGTGTCCGCGCTGAACCAGTGGGATGGCTGCACCGAGACCGGCATGATCGTCGGCGACGGTGACCAGGCGGACGACTACGACCGTGCCTGTGCGGTCGAGGACCTGGCCGAGGTGATCAGCCTGACTGGCCACAGCACCGTCTCCGCGCTGGTACTGGGGGACGAGCCCTCCAGCACCTGCTACATCGCTGAGCGGCGAGCCTTCGTCCGCTGGCTCGCCGCCGACTCCGATGCCGAGTTGATCGCCGCCGCCGAGGCAATGCTGAACGATCCGGCAACTCCGTGGGAGGACTACGGAGTGTGGCAGACCGACGGTCCGGCCGTGCTGATGGACTCAGCCGAGGCCGGCCAAAGCCTCGGTGTGCCCTACCCTGACGGCACGGGCCAGCCCGAGCAGGCCCCAGTACCTGTGTCGGCAGGGCGCTGGAGGGTCCGCGCGTTTCACGACTGGTCCAGCGAGTCCACTTGGGTCGGCGTAGTCCAGCTCCTTCCGGAAGTTGATGCCCAGCCAGCAACTGCACCGTCAGCCCCGGCTACCGTGTCCTCTGCCACATGATCTTGACCGTTTGCCAACCGATCTTGACCACCGGACCGGTGGTGCCCGCGCGCGGGGACTGGTGCGGGATCGGGCTCAGCAGTACGTCTCGATGAAGAGGAGAACGCGGCCGTCGTCCGCCGTGAACTCGTACGCCTCATAGGCTGGCGGGTAGGCGGCGCCGTACCCGGCCCGCGCTTCGAGCCAGGCGGCCGGGCGCTCGGCCTCCGTCAGGAAGTGGGGAATCCACCATCCGACCTCGTCGTCGTAGGAGGTCCCCATCGACATCACGTCGGCCTCGACCGCGAGCCGTTTGGCCCGGCGGGGGTCAAGCGGCCCGCGGGCGAGCCGCCAGTAGGTGCCGCCGGCGTCGGTGAAGCCGCGGGCCTCCACGGGCTGGTCGAGGTACGAGCTGCACGGGCCCTCCGTCGTCGGTGGCGGCAGGGCCCCGACCATCTCAGCGAGGGTCACCGCGCGCTTCTGCTTCTTCGACACCCACACAGGATGCCAGGCATACACCCGCCGGCCACCAGTCAAGATCGGTTGGCAAACGGTCAAGATCATGTGGCAGAGGACATACCGCTTGACTTCTTAGAAGCCGTTGTCTTTCCGATAGTGGCGGGTGCGTTTCCCCTGGTGGGGCATGGGGCGGGTGCTTCAGCGGGAGAGATGAGGTGTCGTGTCGTCCCTGTGGTGGAGGTGTCGGATGCCGTCTGTGGTGGGGCTGTTGGAGGAGCGGGAGCGTGCGGCTCGGCGGCGGGTGGAGGTCCTGCAGGCCGAGCTGCGTGAGGCGGAAGCCGTGTGGGAGCGGTTCGTGATCACTCGTCAGACGGTGGCCGAGGTGCTGGCGGAACCTGCCGCGGGCGAGGAGGTGTCGCCGGCCGGTGCGACCGGTGGACGGCCTGCGCGGGCGGCAGGGGCGGCGCCCGGATCGGTGGTTCCCGCCTGGCGGGAAGGGCTCGCTCGCGCCGGACTACCAGCGGCTCGTAAAGGTCCTGACCGACAGGAGCGGGGAGGTGATGGACTGTCGGCAACTCGCTGCGGCACTCGGGCTGGAGGTCGTCGCGGCGAAGGTGGAAGGGGTGCGCTCGAAGGCGAAGCGCCTGGCCGCGCGGGGCTGGCTGGCCGAGGAACGCCCGGGGATGTTCAGTGCGCTCGTCGGGCGAGTCGGCGGCTCATGACCATGGTCATCGACCAGCGGATCATCGCCTCCGAGGTGTCGGTGCGCCTCTCGTAGTCGCGCGCGAGGCGGCGTGAGCGCATCAGCCACGCGAACGTCCGCTCCACCAGCCACCTTTTCGGCAGCACCGTGAAGCCGCCGCTGTCGTCGGCGCGTCGGACCACGGTCAGGGCGATCCGCAGAACATCGCGGGCGAGGCCGACCAGGGGTCCGGTGTAGCCGCCGTCGGCCCAGACCAGGGTGATGCGCCAGTGCCGTGCGCGAATCCGGGCCAGCAGCGTCCGGGCCGCGTCGCGGTCGGTGACAGAAGCTGCGGTGACCAGCACCGACAGCAGCAGCCCGAGGGTGTCCACGACGATGTGACGCTTGCGGCCGTTCACCTTCTTCCCGCCGTCGAAGCCCCGGCTGGCGGCCGGCACCGACGCGGCCGCCTTCACCGACTGCGCGTCGATGATCCCCACGGTCGGCTCCCGGTCCCGGCCGGCGGCCTCGCGGACCCGCTCGCGCAGCCGGTCGTGGAACTCGGCGGCCAGGCCTTTGTCGCGCCAGCGCCGGAAGAACGCGTAGACGCGATCCCACGCGGGGAAGTCCGCGGGCATCGCCCGCCAGGCGATGCCGCCGGCGACCAGGTAGCGCACCGCGTCGACCAGTTGGCGGTGGCAGTAGCCCTCCGGCTGTCCGCCGCGGCCTTCCAGCCAGGCCGGGACAGGCATCGCCTCACGCACGACCGCCCACTCGGCGTCGCTCATGTCCGAGGGGTACCTCGGACGCCTGTGCGGACGGTTCCCGGCGTTCCCGAACCTGTGGGCGAGACAGTCACACTCCCGGGCGGCCGAGTTGGAACCCGCGGGCACGAGGGCGTACAACTGCGGCAACAGGGCCTCCTGGCGTGCTCACGGTCTCGACAACCTCGAGCTGCACCAGGGGCCCTGTCTCCATGCCCGGCACGCGGCAATATCACCCGACCGAGCCACACCAATCGAACCCACGTCCATCAAGACCGGTACAACAACGGCTTCTTAGCCCCCTGAGATGTCCTACCTTCTGAGCGGGATGAGCGGGCCATTCGTTGGGTCCGGTCGCCCAGGGGCACCGGGTGTGGCTGCTGAGATGTTGCCGACCGTGGCTTGCGAGACTTGGCCGCCCGGTGCCCCAACGACGACCCGGCCGCTCATTGGGAGTTGCGAGCACATCGCTGAGTAGGACAACGCCGGCGCGGTCGTCCGAGTACGAGACAACTTCGACGGCACCTGGAGCGCGATGAGCGGGATATGGGCGGGGATCGACGCAGGCAAGGGACACCACCACTGCGTGGCCCTGGACGCCGAGGGCGGCAAGTTGCTGTCGCGCCGCGCCGCCAACGACGAACCCGAGCTGCTGAAGCTCATCGCCGACGTCCTCGCCCTGGGCGAAGACGTGACCTGGGCCATCGACCTCGCCGACGGCGGCGCCGCGCTGGTCATCGCCCTGCTCGTCGGCCACGGACAGCGCGTCCTCTACATCCCCGGCCGGACCGTCAACCGCGCCAGCGCCGGCTACCGGGGCGAAGGCAAGACCGACGCCCGCGACGCTGTCGTCATCGCCGACCAGGCCCGCATGCGCCGCGACCTGATGCCCGTCAACGTCGCCGACGACAACCTGACCGAGCTCAGGCTCACCACACGCCGCCGCACCGACCTGGTCTGCGACCGCACCCGCGCCGTCAACCGTCTCCGAGGCATGCTGACCAGCCTCTTCCCCGCACTGGAAAGGGTGTTGGACCTGTCCAACACCGGCCCGCTGGTCCTGCTGACGGGCTACCAGACCCCGGCCGGGATACGCCGCATGGGCGCCAGCAGACTGGAGACCTGGCTCCGCAACCGCAAGGTCCGCGGCTGCGTGAGCCTCGCACGGCTGGCCGTCGACGCCGCCGAGCGCCAGCACACCGCCGTTCCCGGCGAGAAGGCCACGGCCCGCATGGTGCACACCCTGGCCCGCGAGGTCATGGACCTGAACGAGAAGATCGCCCAGGCCGACCAGGCGATCCAGGCCGCTTTCCAGGCCCAGCCGCACGCCGAGATCGTCACCAGCGTTCCCGGCATCGGCCCCCTGCTCGGCGCGGAGTTCCTCGCCGCGACCGGCGGCGACATGGCCCTGTTCGCCAGCCCCGACCGCCTCGCCACCTACGCCGGCCTCGCACCCGCGCCACGCGACTCCGGAAAGATCAGCGGCAACCGGCACCGCCCCACCCGCTACCACCGCGGACTCCAACGCGTCTTCTACATGTCCGCGATGAGCAGCCTGACCTGCTGCCCCGACTCGCGGCGCCATTACGACCGCAAACGGGCCGAAGGCAAGCGCCACAGCCAGGCCGTCCTGGCCCTGGCGCGCCGACGCGTCAACGTCCTGTGGGCACTGCTGCGTGACGGTCGGTGCTACCAACCTGCACCACCAGTCATCGCATCTCTGTCCTCTGACAGACGATCTTGACCGATTGCCAAGGGACTCTGACCGGTCGGGCCGAGCCTCAGGTGTAGACGTTGTGGCCGTACTCCTCGCGGCTCACCTGGAAGTCGTCCGGCCGGTCGCGGCGGAGCTCTTCGTACCGGACCCCGAAGATGTCGATCGCTTCGTGGAGCGTGCAGCCGGTCGCGTCCATGATCTCTTTGAAGGCTCGGACTATCCGCTCGTCCAGAATGTGACGGTCCACGCTCTCGGGCAGCTGTTCCATAGGTCGACCGTATCGGCAGCCGTTCGACCGTGTCGATCAATATCACTTGGCAAACGGTCAAGATCACCTGTCAGAGGACAATCTCCTTGACAAGCGGCATTGGGAAGTCTGTCCCGTGACGTCAACTACTGCGGTTCCGCAGCTCGTTGCCGGTGAGGCCGAGCGGCTTCCGTGGTGATGCGGGCGGCTCGGCCTCCGGTCGCCGTTCGCCTACGCCGTCGTGCTCCGTGCGGCCCAGGCCGTGTCGACCGTGGCTGCCCGTTCGAGCCAGGTGTCGCGGATGGTGGCGGTGATGGCGGTGGCGTTGTGGGTGAGGAAGCCGGGGCCGCCGTTGGGGGCGGCCGTCAGGTCGACGTAGGACCACCAGGCCCAGTGACCGCCCCAGCCCTTGGAGAGGAAGCGGTGGCTCAGGGTGGCCCGGAGGGTCAGGTCGGTGCAGTAGATGCCGTGGAACGGGCGCAGGTTCGGGTCGTCGGGGTCGGGGCCGCGGTGGCTGTCGGCCTGGCGGCGGGAGCCGAAGGCGAAGCCCAGGACCGGGCTGTCGTCGACCAGCCAGTGGGGCTTGCTGAGGACCACGGCGGTCTCCGGGTAGGCGCCCCGGTCGCCCTGGGCCCGGTAGTTGACTGTTCGGACCACGAGGTCCGCCCCGAGCTCCGCCGTCAGGGCGGGGAGGGCCGTCGCGACGTGGGCGGGCAGCTGCGGGAGGAGGAGGCGGGCCGCCTCCTGGGCGGCGAGGAGTGCGGGGCCGTGGGTGACCCAGAAGCCGGCGTCCGCGTCGTCGTCGGTGCTCACTCCCACGGTGGCCTCCAGGTCGCTCAGGTAGTCGTCGGCGTGGCGGCGGCCGGGCGCATCGCCGGCCGTGACGAGCAACTCCGCCAGGTGGCCCGCGAGTTCTCGCAGGCTGACGGGCCGGAAGCGGCCGTCCGTGGGGCGGGTGCCCGTGCGGGTGAGGAACACGAACACCGGGTCGGGCAGGTCGGCGAAGTCGTCCCCCTGACGGGCCGTCTGCCCGTCGCCCTCCGAGGCGTGCAGCTTCACCTCGATGACGACGGAGGCCACCTGGCTGGTGACGACGAGGTCGGGGCGGCTCGACGCTCCGCGGACCTGCTGGTGCACCTGGGCCCGGTCCAGGCGGTGGTCGGCGGCGAGGTGTGGCAGGCCCGCGAGGGACAGCAGGGCACACAGCAGGCCGGGGCCTGATAGGGCTCCTGAATTTCCCCACCCGCTGCTCTTGCGTCGGCCAGACCTGCTCACCTACTTCCCCACCCTCGGCGAAACCGGTCGGGGGCGGACGGGTTAGACCTGAGGTGGCTCAGCGGGCACGATGCCCCGGTGAGCATTGTCATCAAGTTCTTCGTGGCACCGAACCGGGACGCCGCAGCCGCCGTCGTGGAAGGTGGTCCCGATGGGGTCTTCGACTCGCTGACATACGGCAACTTCGACGCCGAGGAAGCCCTGATCGAGTGGGAGAGCATCTTCACCGGCCAGAGTTTCGCCGAGCTCGTCGACGCTGATGTGCCCGAAGTCGTTGCTGACCTGGAGGACGGCGAGGGCCCGCTGATCTTCTTGGTTCCCGCTTCACTCCAGGACGCGCTGGCCGGTGCTGACGACCTCCGGCTTGCCGAGGCCAGTCGGCGGTGGGTCCAGGAGCGGGCTGAAGACCGAGAGGTGCTTGCCCCGGAGATCTCCGCCTGGATCCTGACGGGCTTGGCCGAGCTGGCGAGCGGGATCGGCGACCGGGAGGACCGGTTGTACTGCTGGACCGCGTAAAGGCGCGAGACGGTCTCTGCTGATCGTCGTCTGCTCCGGGCTGAGACCGAAGCGCCCGCCAGGGCCAGCTGACCGGCGCGGGCCTGCCGACCGAGCTTCAGCGCTCGATCGAAGCACCGACTGCCTCTGCCCGGCAGTCCGAACACCTTCCGGCCCCCTTCCTCGCGACGAACCGGTGCCGATAGACCGTCACCTGGCGCCGCGGGATGCCACAGAGAGTCGCCACATCCGCCAAGGCGTGCTCCAGAACGGGGCCATCCGTCGCGCGGCACGCGGCAAAACCAGTCGTGGCAAGCCCGAGCGCGACGGCGAGGGAACGGAGACGGCGACCAAGCTGAGGCATGGCCACCACCCTCGCACACGGCTTGATCCACATAAGGCCTTCAAGATCGCCAGCTGCTGCCCAAACCGCCGACCAAACGCTGCTCCTTCACGAGAACGTGGCCATCCAGGTGTCCGAGGAGGGCGGCAACGCCGACAATGGCGCATGCTGACCGACCACTGGCCGCTGCTCGGCCTGCGCCTGCGCACACCCCGCCTCGAACTCCGACTGCCCACCGACGACGAGCTGGCCGCCTTGGCCGATTTGGCGGCGGCCGGTGTCCACGCGCCGGACCGGATGCCCTTCCTGGTGCCGTGGACCGACCTCCCGCCCGAGGAGCGGGCCCGTTCGGTGGTGCAGCACCACTGGCTGCGCCGGGGGAACTGGTCCCCGCAGGACTGGGCCCTGAACCTGGCCGTCCTCGAGAGCGGCCGGGTCGTCGGCCAACAGACCGTCGCCGCCCGGGAGTTCGCCGTGCTGCGGCAGGTCGGCACCGGTTCCTGGCTGGGGACGGCCCACCAGGGCCGGGGCATCGGCACCGAGATGCGGGCCGCCGTCCTGCACCTGGCGTTCGCCGGGCTGGGGGCGGCCGAGGCGACGTCGGGGGCGTTCGAGGACAACGGCCCCTCGTACGCGGTGTCGCTCAAGCACGGGTACGAACCCGACGGGGTCGACCGGCACGTGGTGCGCGGGAAGCCCGTGACCACCAGGCGGCTGCGGCTGGGCCGGGCCCGGTGGGAGGAGCACCGGAGCGTCCGGGTCACGGTGGAGGGGCTCGCGCCCTGTCTGCCGTTGTTCGGTCTCCCGGACTCCTGACGGACGGTCCCGGACGAACGGGCCGGGACGCGCGGCGCTCGGCTACGGGCAGATCCAGCAGTACAGGCCTTGGCCGCGGGCCGCCGCCCGGGTCGCGAGGGCGGCCAGGTCCGTCAGGAAGTCCAGCAGCCAAGGCCGTTCGGACGGCCCGAGGGAGGCGTCGGAGCGGGACCAGAGGTCGGCCGCCTCGGCGAGTGACGCGGGGGTGGCGGCGGCGAGTGCGTCCCGGAAGGCGGGCGAGAGCCCCAGCGTGACCACCTCGCCGTCCTCGATCATGCCGACCAGCCGGCCCCGTGCGGGGTCCGCGGTGACGGCTGCGGCCGGGCCGCCGCGGAGGCGGGCCTCGGCGGGGAGCAGGCAGACGACCGGGTCCAGGTGCTTGACCTCGACCCCGTCGTAGCCCGCGCCGAGCGGACCGTCGTCGTCGCGGTCGATCGCGCCGAGCGCGTGTGCGTCGTCATCGGCGGCGTAGTAGCCGAACAGAACTCCCATGTGGCCGATCATCGTGCCCGGCACTGACAGGGCGCGGCCTCTCTGGGCTTCCCATCCTAGCGGGACGGGTGCCGGAGAACGGGTATTCGAAAGGGGGTGGGCGTGGCGCGCGCGGGCTGGGCTAATCTCCGCCGGTACCCGATCCGACCAGGGAGAACATCCGCCATGATCAGGCCTCCGCTGCCCCACGAATTCCTGCGCCCCGTACCGGCGTTCAGCGTCAGCAGTGACGACGTGAAGGACGGCGGCACGCTGCTGCCGGCCCAGACGCTGGAGGGCGGCAACCTCTCGCCGCAGCTCGCGTGGTCGGGGTTCCCGGCCGGGACCAAGAGCTTCGCGGTGACCTGTTTCGACCCCGACGCGCCCACGGGCAGCGGGTGGTGGCACTGGGTGCTGTTCAACCTTCCGGTGACCACCACGGAGCTGCCCGCCGGGGCGGGGAGCGGGGCGTTCCCGGGGCTGCCGGAGGGGGCGGTACACGGGCGGAACGACTACGGGACCAAGGAGTTCGGCGGTGCGGCGCCGCCGCCCGGGCACGGGCCGCACCGGTACGTGTTCACCGTGCACGCCCTGCCCGTCGAGGAGTTGGGGCCGGACGCGGACACCTCGGCGGCGGCGATCAGCGGCGCGCTCGGGTTCTTCGCCCTCGGCCGGGCCGTCCTGGTGGCGGAGTACGAGAACCGGTAGCGCCCGGTCCGAGGCGTGAGCCCCCGAGGGGCGTCTCACGCCTCGGGGGCCGCCTCGCGCCGGCGTTGGCGGTGCTTGCGCATGGAGACCTGGGAGCCGCAGCCGGTGCTGCAGTACAGACCGCCGCCGTTGCGGGTGCGGTCGAAGAAGCCGAAGTGGCACGGGGGGTTCAGGCAGGCCTTGACCCGGCCCCAGTCGCCGCTCTGCGCGGCGGTCGTGACCGCAGCCAGGACGGTGCCGAAGACGCGCGGCACGCCGGTCTGCGGCGAGGCCAGCTCCACCCCGCGGGCCGTGACCACCGGCGCCAGCGGGTAGAGCGAACCCACGCTCCGCAGGTACCGCTCCGCGCACAGCAGCGGCTCCCCCTGGCTCTCCGGGTCGCCCGAGTGCGCGAGCAGCAGCGTCACCAGGGCGTCGCGCAGTTCGCGCGCGACCGCCGCGTCGGCGTCGGTCGGCTCGGCCACGCCGCCGAAGTCCTCGTCGAAGTCCTCGCGCTCGGCCAGCCAGGCCGCGAACGCGTCCCCGTCCGCGAAGAGTTCTCGGCTCCCCCCACCGTCGGCGCGCGTGTTCACGAACGCGAGGACGGTCTCGACCGTCGGCGTGACGGTGCGTGGGCTGCTGGGTCCGGGGGATGCGGCTGTCACGCCGGCCATCCTCCCACAGGGCGCCAGCGCGATGCGAGCTAATGGCGTTAGAACATAACTCTATGGTCGATCAAGATTGACTCGTTGCGAGCTAAGCCAATACGGTCGCAACATGAACCAGACACGCACATGGCTGATCACCGGCGCGACCTCCGGCATCGGCCGTGAACTGACCCTCCAGGCACTGAAGAACGGCGAGTCCGTCGCCGCCCTCGCCCGCGACACCTCCTCGCTGCGGGAACTGACGCACGCTCACACCGACAGGCTGCTCCTCCTCCCGACGGACGTACGCGAGGAGCAGGCCGTCGAGGAGGCGGTGAAGAGCACGCTCGCCCGGTTCGGCCGGATCGACGTCGTGGCCAACAACGCGGGGTACGGGCTGTTCGGAGCCGTCGAGGAGGCCTCCGACGCGCAGGCGCGGGCCGTGTTCGACACCAACGTCTTCGGGGCGCTCAACGTGCTCCGCGCAACACTCCCGGTGCTCCGGGCCCAGCGCTCGGGGCACGTCCTCCAGGGCTCCTCGGTGTACGGGCAGTCCGCCCACCCCGGCGTGGGCCTGCTCGCCGCCACCAAGTACGCGGTCGAGGGGCTGACGGACGCGCTCGCGGCGGAGGTCGCACCGCTCGGCATCAAGGTCACCCTCATCCAGCCCGGGATGACCGCGACCCCGTTCCTCGCCAACCTGGACGTCGCGGCCGGCCTGGACGACTACGACCCGACCGTCCGTCAGGTCCACCAGGCCATCGGGGAGATGCCGGCGTCCGCGTTCTCCGACGCCGCGCGGATCGCCGAAGGCATCCGGGGTGCGGTCGACAGCCCCAACCCGCCGCTGCGCCTGGCCCTCGGCGCCTCCAGCGCGGCGGCCCTGCGCCCGGCCCTGGAGGCACGGCTCGCGGACCTGGAGGCCTGGCTGCACGTGACCGAGGCCGTCGACCGCCGCTAGACGCCGAACGGACAGGGGTCCGGGTCGAAGCCACTGCAGATGGCTTCGACCCGGACCCCTGTCCTACCACGGTGCGGTCCGCCGTCGGGTGCCGGGCGTCAGGCCTCGGCCTGCCAGAGGACGCGGAAGCGCTGGGCGACCACCTCGGTGTCGTCGTCGACGGTGAAGTCGGGGCCGAGTTCGGCGCGGACTTCGGGGCCGTGCCAGAAGGACTCGTGGTTGGTGCGCCACTGGGCCACCGTCTCGTCGCCCTCGCCCTCGTCGACCGCGTGGCGCAGGTCCACGTCGGCGAGGCGCAGGACGCGGACCTCGGTGAGTTCGATGACCGCGACGCGGTGGCCGTCGGAGTCGATGACGGCGGCGCGGTGGCCGGCCCGGGGCAGCGGGTCTCCGGTGGTGGCGTAGTCGACGGCCAGGCCGGTGGTGGTGGTCTTGGCCCCGGAGAGGACCGCGCCGACGAGCTGGTCGCGGAGCGGGCCGGGGAAGGCGAACTCGAAGACGGGGAGGGCGTCGATGTCCATGGTGGGGACGGTAGCCGACGGACCGTCGAGGACGGCGAGCAGCAGGGCGGTGACGGCGCCCGAGCTGGTGCCGAGGACGTACGCGGGCGCGTCCGGGGAGTGGTGGTCGAGCAGGCGGCGGGCGCCACCGGCCCAGACCTCCACCCGCTGGGCGGCGGGCGGGCCGCCGAGCGGACTGAGGGGCCATCAGGTGGTGCGGGGGCCGCCGAAGCGGGCCAGGTAGTGCCAGACGCGCTTGAGGGCCTGCGGGTCGTGCTCGCCGGAACGGGCCGCCTCCCCGAGGACCAGCGGGTCGAGGTGGCCGTCCCGGGCGAGGGCGAGGCCGAGCCCGACGAACTCCGGCCCCCGGTAGTCGGGGTGACGGCGCAGCACCTCGGTGCTCAGTCGCAGGCCCGGGTGGTACTCGACGGGACAGGGCAGCGCGGCTGCGGCCTCCTCGACCTCGGTGCCCAGGTAACAGGGGTCGAGGACGAGGGCCTCCACGTCGCGGGCGAGGTGGACGCCGCCGTGGACATGGGCCTCGACGTAGTCGTCCAGGGCGTCCTGGTCGTCCGCCTCGGCCAGCTCGATCAGGGCCATCCGCTCGGCGGTGCCGAAGTGTTCGGGCTCCAGGAAGCTGTCCGGGTAGCAGAAGGTGGTGCGGTCCAGGGCCCCGGCGGTGAGCCGGAAGAAGGCGGAACCGAAGCGCGGGGCCGCACCGTACGGGCGGTGGCGGAAGTCGAGGGCGCCGTACACCGGGCGCTCGGCGGGCGGGGCCTGGTCGTACGCGCCGCCGAAGATCCGGCTCTCCCAGGCCCAGCGGTCGCCGCCGGGGTGGGCGGTCAGGCCGCCGTTGCTGGTGCCGGTGACGAACTGGGAGTGGTAGCTGCCGTCCTCGGCGAGCGCGGCCAGGACCGTGCGGCCGGCGGTGGTGCGGTCGGGGTGGAAGTTGAGGGTGACCCGGAGGCCGGCCGGGAGGGGTGCCCCGTGGGACAGGGCGGTGACGTGACGGATCGCCAGGTCCGCGGGGGTGGCCGTCACGCCTCGGCCTCCAGGACGGTGAGTTCGGCCTCGGTGAGGCGGATGGCTCCGGCGGCGACGTTCTGCTCCAGGTGGACGGGGTTGCCGGTGCCGGGGATGGCCAGCACGTGCGGGCCCTGGGCCAGGCTCCAGGCCAGCCGGATCTGGGCGGGGCTGGCGCCGTGCGTCTCGGCGGCGGCGAGCAGGGCGGGGCCGTCGGTGTGCTCGGCACCGGCCTCGGCGCCCTTGCCGGCGATGGCGAAGAACGGGACGAAGGCGATGCCCTGCTCGCCGCAGGCCTCCAGGACGGCGCGCTGGGCGGGGGTGGCGCCCAGGCCGAAACGGTTCTGCACGCAGACCACGGGGGCGATCCGCCGGGCCTCGGCGAGCTGGGTGGTGTCGGCGTTGGAGAGGCCGAGGTGACGGATCAGGCCGGCCTCGCGGAGCTCGGCGAGGGCGCCGAAGTGCTCGGCGATCGGGGCGCGGCCGTTGGTGCGGTAGTTGACCAGGTCGAGGTGGTCGCGGCCGAGCTGACGGAGGTTCTCCTCGACGTGCCCGCGGAGCTGGTCGGGGCGGGCCCACTCCAGCCACTCGCCGGTGACGTCGCGGACCGGGCCGACCTTGGTCGATATCAGGAGGTCGTCCGGGTACGGGGCGAGGGCGGAGTTGATCAGCTCGTTGGCGGAGCGGAGGGTGGAGAAGTAGATGGCGGCGGTGTCGATGTGGTTGACGCCCAGCTCGACGGCGCGGCGGAGCACCGCGAGGGAGCGCGAGCGGTCGCTGGGGGTGCCGAGGTCGAAGGCGGCGCTGCCGGTGAGGCGCATCGCGCCGAAGCCGAGGCGGTGCACGGGGAAGTCGCCGAGGGTCCAGGTACCGGAGGTGGCTGCAGTGATCACCGAGGGATGATGCCACGGGCTCCGCCGCGGGTACACGGAGTTTCCGGACGGGACCACGGTCGGGTTTCAGGGGCGCGGGGCGGCTCCGCCGCGTGGGTGCGCTGACGCCGGAGGCTCAGGGGCGCGGGGAACTGCGCGAATCGGGAGAAGGAGACCGTGTGCCGGGTACGGGCGCTCACTTGCACGTGGTTCTCCGTACCCGGCAGACGGGAGAGGTCTTCCGCTTCGCGCAGTTCCTCGCGCCCCTGATGCCTTCGGCATCGGCGCGGCGCGGCGTCAGTCCGTGACGCCGGCGAGGAGGCGGTCGAGGAGGCGGGTGAAGGTGGCGTCGGGGTCGGCGGGGGTGGGGGGTTCGGCGAGGGTGGCGGCGAGGTGGGGGTAGGCGCCGGTGGCGGCCATGGTGGTGAGGTAGCGGTACTGGGCGGCGGCGAAGTCCGGGCCGGCGGTCTCCAGGGCGCGGCGCTGGGCGAGTTCGTACCCGACGTGGCTCGCGACGAAGCCGCTGATCAGGGCGAAGACCTCGGCGCGGGCCCCGCCGGAGAGCCCGGAGGGGGCCAGCACGGCCAGCGCGTGCTCCAGGGCCGCCAGGGTGCCGGGCCCGATGGTGCGACGCTGCGGAAGGGCGGCGACCAGCCAGGGGTGACGGTGCATCAGGGTCCGTTGGGCCCGGGCCAGACCACGGACGTCGGCCCGCCAGTCCTCGCTCGGGGGCGGGAACTCCATCCCGGCCGAGACCGCGTCGACCATCAGTTCCAGCAGGGTGTCCTTGTCGGGCACGTAGCTGTACAGCGACATGACGGCCACCCCGAGCCGGGCCGCCACCGCCCGCATGGTGACGGCGGCCAGCCCCTCCTCGTCGGCCAGTCCGACCGCCGCCACCGTGATCTGCTCCCGGCTGTACCGGGGCGGCCGGCCCCGGCCGGGCCGGTCCGGCGGCAGCCAGAGCCGTTCGGGGTCGATGCCCTCCGCCACGCTCCGCTCCTCTCCCAGGGGTGGACTCCATCCAAGCACCCGCTATTCTCGTACAACGTACGAAAAAGAGGAGGGGGCCCCGATGCCCGAGACCACCCGCCGCCCGCCCCGGGCCGCCCGGCTGCTCCGCCGCACCCTGCGCGGCCTGCCCCCGAAGCGCTTCGACACCCGCCACCGCCCGGCGCTGGAGGTGCCGGCCGAGGACGGCACCGTGCTGCTGACGGACCACCACCTCCCGGTCGGCCCCGGCCCGTTCCCGACCGTGCTGCTCCGCTCCCCCTACGGCCGGGGGTTCCCGTGGATGCCGCTGTACGGGCTGGCACTGGCCGAGCAGGGGTTCCACGTGGTGATCCAGAGCTGCCGGGGCACCGGCGGCTCCGGCGGGGAGTTCCGGCCGTGGCGGGACGAGCGGGCCGACGGCCTGGCCACCGTGGAGTGGCTGCGCGGGCAGCCGTGGTTCGACGGCCGGCTCGGCACCATCGGCCCCAGCTACCTGGGCTACGTCCAGTGGGCGCTGGCCGCCGACCCGCCGCCGGAGCTGCGCGCCATGGTGGTGCACAACGGCGTCCACGACCCGTACGGCTTCTTCCGCACCGGCGGCGCACCCGGCGCCCCGGGCGTGTTCCAGCTGGAGAACGCGCTGATCGCCTCGGTCGGGCTGCTCCACTTCCAGCACGGCTTCGGCGCGCTGATGCGCGCCGCCGCGCGCCTGCAGCGCCATCTGCGCGCCGCCACCCGGGGCCTGCCGCTCCGTCAGGCGTACACCGCCGGGACGGGCCGGCCGGTCCCGTTCCTGGCGGAGGCCATGGACCACCCGGAGCCGGGCGACCCGTACTGGCACGGCGCCGACCTCGCGGCGGTGGCCCGGCGGACCTCGGTGCCGACGGCTCTGGTCACCGGCTGGTGGGACGTCCAGCTCGGGCAGACCCTCGGGCAGTGGGAGCGGCTCGGCGAGGCCGGGGCGCCGTGCTCCCTGCTGGTCGGACCGTGGACGCACACCTCCACCCTGGGCCCCGGCCTGCCCGAGACCTTCCGGGAGAGCCTGGCCTGGCTCCGCGCCCACCTGGCCGACGACCCGTCAGGGCTGCGGGCCGCACCGGTCCGGGTGCACACCGGTGAGGGCTGGCGCGAGCTCGCCGAGTGGCCGCCGCCGGGCAAGGAGCTGCTACTCCACCTGGACGGGGAGCGGCTCTCACCCGAGGCCCGGCCCGGGGCGGAGCCGCTGCGGCTGCGGGCCGTGCCGGACCGGCCGGTGCCCTCGGTGGGCGGCGCGCTGCTCTCCCAGCAGGCCGGGCCCCGCCGGGTGGACGCACCCGGCCGGCACGAGGCGGTGCTGAGCCTGGACGGCGAGCCGTTCGACGGGCCGGTGCGGCTGCTCGGCCCGGTGAGCCTCGAGCTGCTGGTCGACTCGGGCCACCTGGACCTCTACGCCAGGCTCTGCGAGGTCGACCCGCGCGGGCGGGCGGTCCACCTCACCGACGGGGTGGTCCGGCTCACCCCCGGCACCGACCGGCCGGACCGGGTGACCCTCACCCTGGACCCCGCCGCCCGGCGGATCGCTGCGGGCCACCGGCTACGGCTCCAGCTGGGCCCCGCGCCGCACCCCCGCTACGCCCGCAACCCCGGCACCGGCGAGTCCGACACCACCGCCACCCGGCTGGTCCCGGCCCGGGCCACCGTGCACCCCGGCTCGGTGCTCCGGGTCACGGTGGAGCACCCGGACGGGTCCTGAGACGCCGTCAGTCCGAACGGCGCCCCGAGGGTCCGCCGTCCACCTCGAACCGCTAGCATCGCGCCCGGAACACCCGTCAGCAGAACAGGATCACCAGCAGATGCGCTCCCCCCTCCAGACGACTCGGGCGGGTGCCCGGTGATCAGCTGGTTCGAAGCCACCGTCCTCGGACTGATCCAGGGGCTCACCGAGTTCCTGCCGGTCTCCTCCAGCGCCCACCTCCGGGTGTTCTCCGCCCTGTTCGGCTGGGAGGACCCGGGCGCCGCGTTCACCGCCGTCACCCAGCTGGGCACCGAGTCCGCGGTGCTGATCTACTTCCGCAAGGACATCTGGGCGATCATCACCGCCTGGACCGCCGCGCTCTTCAAGAAGGAGCGGCGGAGCGACCCGAACGCCCGGCTCGGCTGGTTCGTGATCCTCGGCACCCTGCCGATCGGCATCTTCGGCGTGCTGTTCCAGGACACCATCGAGAGCAGCCTGCGCGACCTGCGGGTCATCGGCACCACGCTGATCCTGTTCGGCGTGATCCTGGCCGTGGCCGACCGGACCCGCGCGGTCCGCAACGCCAAGCCGATCTCCGAACTGACCCTGCCGCACGCCCTCGGCTACGGCTTCGCCCAGTCGCTCGCCCTGATCCCCGGCGTCTCCCGCTCCGGCGGCACCATCAGCGCCGGCCTCTTCCTCGGCTACAGCCGGGAGGCGGCGGCCCGGTACTCCTTCCTGCTCGCCATCCCCGCCGTCCTGGCCTCGGGCGTGCTCGAGCTGTTCAAGATCGGCGAGGGGCCGGCCCCGGCCTGGGGGCCGACGCTGCTGGCCACGGGCATCGCCTTCGTGGTCGGGTACGCGGCGGTGGCGTGGTTCCTGAAGTACATCTCGCACCACAGCTTCATGCCGTTCGTGGTGTACCGGATCGCGCTCGGCATCCTGATCATCGCGCTGGTCAGCGCCGGGGTGCTCACCCCGGACGCGGGGACGCCCGCGGCGCACTGACGGTGGCCGCGGTGGCGCCGTCGCTCAGCCCTCGGCGGAGCGGCGGCGCCACCAGACCACGCCACCGGTGACCACCAGCAGCAGGACCACGGCACCGATGATCACCGGGCCGTTGGAGCCGGCGCCCTCGTCGGTGCTCTGCACGGAGACGGGGGTCGCCGACGGGGAGACGGTCGGCGTGGGGGTAGCGGTCGGGGAAGGGGACGGGGTCGGCGTCGGTGTCGGCGAGGGGGACGGCGTCGGGGCGGCGAGCGGGGTGGCGCCGGGGGCGGCCTTGGCCAGCTTGAGGACGGGGGCCGGGTTCTTGGGCTCGGAGCCGTTCTGCGGGATCTCGATCCAGCGGTCGACCTGGGTGTCGGAGTACATGACCAGGGTCTTGAAGGCGAGCTGCGGCGCGTCCGGCAGCTGACGGACCTTCACCTGGTACTCGGCGGCCTTGCCCGGCGCGAGCGCGGGCCCGCTCACCGTGAAGCCCTCCGGGCCGGGCTTGAAGGCCCACCCCTGCGGCGCCTTCACCAGACTCACGTCGGCCGGCCCGATGCCCTGCGGGAGCACCACCTGCACCTCGTCGACCCCGGCGGTGTCCGACTCCCCCGCCGCCTTGAACGCCAGTACGGCGTCCACCGCGAGGGCCTGTGCCTGCTGCGAGCTCACGCCGGTGTGGGCGGAGGCCGGGGCGGCGGCGAGGAGCACGGCGGCGAGGGCGGCTATCGGGGCCGCGACGCGGGTGAGGTGACGGTTCATCGGGCCATGATGTCAGCGTTGCTGCGGGGAGGCAGCGAAAGTGGTCACCCCGGGGGCGCGGGGAACTGCGCGAAGGGGAACGAAACGACCCGTGTGCCGGGTACGGAGACCCACTTGCACGTGAGCATCCGTACCCGGCACACGGGTCACTTTCTTCCGATTCGCGCAGTTCCCCGCGCCCCGGACCGCCCACCCGGCGGTCCGGGGCGCGGCCCCGGGCGGGTCCGGGCGCGGTGCCGGCCGTGGCCGGTGGGGCGGCGGCGGCTG